>JBBRZL010000007.1:0-41400 GCA_038236735.1 Holophagales bacterium
CCAGGACGACATCCTCGACGCCACCGCCACTGACGCCGATCTGGGCAAGCGCGCTGGAAAAGATGCGGGCAGGGGTAAGATCACCTACCCTTCCCTTCTGGGCCTGGAAGGCGCCCGCAAGGCCCTGACTGAAGCCACCGAGACCGCCCTATGTCATCTAGCCTCCCTCTCCAACCGGAACTCCTTGGCAGCCTGGGCAGCCTACCTCGCCCAGCGGGCCAAGTAGGGAGCCACGTGAGCACGCCGGAAAGCTCCTATCCGCTGCTGGATTCCCTGGCCGCCCCCCAGCAGATCCGCCACTTCTCCCCGGAACAGCTGGAGCAGCTGGCCACCGAGGTGCGCGCCTTCCTGATCGCCTCCGTGTCGGAAACTGGCGGCCACTTCAGCTCGAACCTGGGCACCGTCGAACTGACCGTGGCCCTCTTCCACCACTTCGACTTCCTCCAGGACCGCATTGTGTGGGACGTGGGCCACCAGGCTTATCCCCACAAGATCCTCACGGGCCGCAAGGACCGCTTCCCCACCCTGCGGCAGCACCAGGGCCTGTCGGGCTTCCTCAAACGCGAAGAGAGCCCCTACGACCACTTCGGCGCCGGCCACGCCAGCACGAGCATCTCCGCGGTGCTCGGCATGGCCAAGGCGCGGGATCTCCAGAAACAGGAACATGCCTGCATCGCCGTCATCGGCGACGGCTCCATGACTGCCGGCATGGCCTTCGAGGCCCTGAACCAGGCGGGCTACCTGGAGGCGAAGAACTTCCTGGTGATCCTCAACGACAACGACATGAGCATCAATCCCAACGTGGGTTCGCTGCAGGGCTACCTGAACCAGATCATGTCGGGTCAGTACTATCACCGCTGGCGTGACCGCATCGAACACGCCATCCGGGCCATTCCACTCGAGGGCCTCAGCAAGGGCGTCGCCAAGGCCGCCAAGTGGAGCGAGGAAAGCTTCAAGCGCCTCATGATCCCGGGCCTGCTGTTCGAGGATCTGGGCTTCCGCTACATGGGCCCCATCAACGGCCATGATCTGAACGCCACCTCGAAGGCCCTCGCCGAGGCCAAGCTGAAGATGAAGGACGGTCCCGTCATCCTGCACGTCCAGACCAAAAAGGGCTACGGCTACGAGCCCGCCCTGCAGGATCCTCTGAAGTGGCATGGCGTCACCGCCTTCGATGCGGAGGCCGGCGAGATCATCAAGATCACCGTGGACCCTTCGAAGCCCGCGGCCCCGAGCTACACCAGCGTGTTCGGCAAGGCCCTGGTCGAGCTGGCGAAAACCGACTCGAAAATCGTGGGCATCACCGCGGCCATGCTGGATGGCACCGGCATGAACCTCTTCCAGAAGGCCTTTCCGGAGCGCTGCTTCGACGTGGGCATCGCGGAGCAGCACGCGGTCACTTTCGCCGCGGGCCTCGCCACCCAGGGCATGCGCCCCGTGGCGGCCATCTACAGCACCTTCCTGCAGCGCGGCTTCGACCAGGTGGCCCATGACGTCTGCATCCAAGATCTGCCCGTGACCTTCGCGCTGGATCGGGCCGGCATCGTGGGCGCCGACGGCCCCACCCACCACGGCCTCTACGATCTGGCCTTCCTGCGCTGCCTGCCCAACATCATCCTCATGGCCCCCAAGGACGAGAACGAGCTGCGGCGCATGCTCATGACGGCGGTCTACTGCGGGCACCCAGCGGCCATCCGCTATCCCCGTGGCAATGGCCTGGGCGTGAAACTGGAAGAGCCCGTCACCGCCCTGCCCATCGGCAAGGGGGAACTGCTGCGAAAGGGCGACGACCTCCTGCTCTGCGCGCTCGGCTCCATGGTGGATCCGGCCATGAAACTCGCGGAGCTGCTCGCGGGCGAGGGTGTGACCTGCGCCGTCATCAACGCGCGTTTCGTGAAGCCTCTGGACGCAGCTCTCATCCACGAATGGGCTGCGCACTGCAAGGGGGTGGTGACCCTCGAGGAAGGCTGCGCTCCTGGCGGTTTCAGCGGCGCCGTGGCCGAATCCCTGGCCGACGCGCGCCTGCTGCGCCCCCTGCTCCGGTGCGCCGTACCCGACCATCTGGTCCACCACGGCGACCCCAAGCGACTGCTGGAAGAAGAGGGGCTCAGCCCTATGCAGCTGGAACGGCGGGTGCGGGAATTTGCCAGCCACCTCTAAGTAAAAACTTGCGAATATCCTTAGGGTTTCCTATGGTTGGACCTACCAGCCCATTGGTCAACAAGTCCTGAGGATCTCGTGAGGAATTGCTGCATCCGCGTAGCCCTGCTGAGCACTCTCCTCGGCCTGTCCGCGGTGGGCTTGTCCGCCCAGACCTGGGACGCGGCGACCCAGGCGCGCAGCTGGGCCAAGCAGGATAAGGACGACTCCTTCACCTTCTTCGATCCCGCCGCCAAGGCCCTCCAGACCTGGACGCGGGACGGCGGTTCACTGGGCAGCCTGTCCCTCGCCCGGCTGGACGAAGTCCCCGTGCGCTGGCTGCTGGATCCGCGGAACTACGCCTGGGTGGCCACCGGTGCCACCATGACCCTCTTCGACAAGACCGGCCGGAACCTCGCCAGCCTCAAGCTGCCCGCCGAAGTGGGCGATGTGTGCTGGGACCCCAAAGGCTTCGTCATCTCCTTCCGCACGCCGGAGCCCTACCTGGAGAAACGCGACTTCAAGAGCCACGCACTGCTCTGGTCCTTCGGCGCCAAACCGGTCAAGGGCGAGGGCCCAGCTCCCCAGGACCGACGGCCCATTCTCATGGACGATGCCGGCAACGTGCTCATGGCCGATGGCCGTTCCCTGAACCTGTCCACCCTGGATGGCAACACCGGCCAGAAGCGCTCGGAAACCAACTTCAAGCTTCCTTCCGGCGAGTCGGCACCTTCCCTGGATGGCAATGCCGCCGACCGCGACCCGCTGGCCCTCTGGCCAGGCAAGGGCGTCGTCTTCGCGACCGTGAAGGCCTCCCAGGTGCCAGCCGCCGTGCGGGGAACCCTGCAGGGCCTGGTCCTGGCCCGCCTCGATCTCACTTCTTCGATCGTCGAATTCCTGGCCACAGGTCTGGACGAGACGCATGTCCTGGTGGGCGTGCTGGATTCGGATGCCGTCTTCGCCAGCCCCAAGGGCGGGCTGCTACTGGTGAAAGTGAAGTAGCCGAGAGGTAGCCGTGGTGTAGCTACCGTGTCGCCTATTTGGCCAGGTTCAGCACCCGCTCCCGATCCAGGTAGGGCACCGTGCGCCAAGTGTTGGTTGGGACCGGGCTCAGCGTCGGCCGGGCCAGCACCTGGTCCAGGAGGAGATTCCGCTGGGTGGCGGGCGTGATGAACTCCGCCGTCCCCTTGAAGCCGATGGCCTCCAGGTAGCCGCCCCCGCCCCGCAGGCGGTAGGTGGAGAGAGCCAGGGTGAAGCTCTGGTCCGGCTTCACGGGCTGGCCCTGGTAGGACAGGTTCTGCACCCGGCTACCCACGGGCTGGCCCAGGTTCAACGCGTAGCTCACACCATCCACCATGTCGTAGTTGTAGGAGGGCACGTCGCGGTTGTAGAGCGCCGGTTCCCAGCTGTACAGGTAGTGCCGCGCACCGTGCTCGAGGTACCGCTTGAGCTGGTCGCCGGTGACGCGGATGCGCGCCACCTGGTACTCGTAGGGCGACAGGGCGAAGAACTGGCGCACGCTGGTGGGTCCCTTGGGGATGAACAGCTTGGGCCCCGGGCTCGCCGCCGCGGACAACTGCGCTCCTGCGGACTGGCGCTGCACCTGATGGATGAGCTGCATGAGCGGCGTGTCCTCCATGCGGGCCCAGCGGCTGTCCAGGTCCACCTGCAGGTTCGTGGCGGCCGTATCCAGGTAGTGGTCCGTGAGGGCCCGCAGTTGCGCCGTGAGACTCAGTACTTCGGGATCGCTGGCCGTGTCGTCGTCGGGCTTCAACAGGCGCGCCAGGCTCGTCACCACCCGCCAGTGGCCCTTCTCCCGCCGGAGGTCCAGGGCCAGCACGGCCAGGGCCCGGCCGAAGCATTGGGCCTGGAGGATGGGGATGCCCTTGTGCTCAGTCTGGATCGGCAGATGGGTGTGGCCGGTGAAGATGGCGTCGATGCCGGGCACCTGGTCCGCGAGGCGAAGGGCGGCATTCTCGTCTCCGGGCTGGCCATCCACTTGGCCCAGGCCGGAGTGCATGATCACGATCACCAGATCCGCCTTTTCCATCTGCCGCAGTCGGGGCACCAGGGCCTTCGCCGTGGCCACGATGTCTTCGAAGTGGAGCCCCTGGTAGTTCCGGGGCTCAGTCATGGCGGGGACCTGCGGCGTGGTGAAGCCCACCAGGGCCACGCGCAGTCCCGCCACCGTCACCACCACATGCGACTGGTGCCCGGGCCGTCCCTTGGCGTCCACCGTGTTGGCCGACAGGAAGGGGAATTTTGCCTGCTGCTCCGCCGCGCGCAGCACCTCCAGGCCGAAGTCATAGTCGTGATTGCCCACAGCCATGGCGGCGTAACCCAGGGCATTCATGATCGCCACGCTGGGTTCCGGCAGCTCGCGGTGCAGAACGCTGCGCACGTAGTTGATGGGTTCGCCTTGGAGGGTGTCGCCGCAATCCACGAGGATGGTATTCGGATTCAGGGCCTGCTGCCGGCGGATCAGGGTTGTGATTTTTGCCCAGCCCTGGTTCATAGACTGAAGGCTGTAGGTGTCCTCTGCCAGCATGTGGCCATGCAAGTCCGTGGTGCCAAGAATCTGAATCCGGGCTTCTTGGGCCGATAGGCCCAGGGTGATGAACAGGATCCAGAACCAATGCCTCATGCGGCCTCCAGGGCTGACCATCGCAACCGAGGGTTGGATGGGGCCGACTTCAAGGGTAAACTTTCCCTTCACCCAAGGATGCCCCCTCTTTTGGAGCCCCCCATGCAAGAAGTCCAGATCAAGGCCCCCAAGCACGAATTCACGCTGCTGTGCGACGACATCCGCCAGGAGATGGGCGGCAAGACCTCGCTGATGGGCCTGTACGACCACCACATCGTGGTGCCCCAGGTTCCCTTCACCCTACCCAAGGTGTGCTTCTACACCCGCTTCTCCCGCATGGACGGCCAGTTCAAGTTCGGCTTCTCCATCGTGAGCCCCGGCGGCGACCGCAAGGACGTGATCCGCGACAGCGACGTGCAGATTCCCGATGGCGCCAAGGAAGGCACCTTCAACGTCATCGCCAGCCCCTTCGAAGTCAGCGGCGAAGGCGTCTACGAGGTGATCATCGCCCTCACCAAGGGTGCGGACCGCTTCGAGTATGTCTACAAGTTCGCCATCTCCGACGCGAGCCGTCTCCAGGCCGAATACGAGAAGGCCATGGCCGAGAGCGGCCAGGCTGGGAACTAGGGTCCAGTCTTAAATCCTCAGTCTTCAGGTAGCATCGGGCGGCGCATGCGCCGCCCGATCTCTTTGGTCCGTTTCAGCGCGGGGGAGTTCCCGCCGCCACGGGGCTCAGCACCAGATCCTGGAAATCGAAGCGCGTCAGCTCGTCCAGCGTGACATGCGTGGCATGGATGCCTCCCAGCAGCAAAGGGTACCCGACCAGAGACCGGGGAAGCCTGCAAACGGCCGGACGGCGGGGGCGGCTATCCTGGAAGCATGTTGGACCGCTACGCCAAACAGCGAATATTTCTGGGCCGCGAGTCCGACGCGGGCCTGCGCACCAAGCGCGTCGCCGTCCTCGGCCTGGGCGCCACGGGCTCAGTGCAGGCGGCCTGGCTGGCCCGTGCTGGCGTGGGCCACCTCACCCTCATCGATCGCGACCTGGTGGAAGCGAGCAACCTCCAGCGGCAGCTCCTCTTCGGTGAGTCTGATCTGGGACGCCCCAAGGCGGAAGTGGCCGCAGAGCGGTTGGCCGAGGCCAATTCGAGCCTCGAACTGGCCCCCGTGGTGACCGACCTCACCAGTGGCAATGCCCGGGAACTGCTCGCGGGCTTCGACCTCATCTGCGATGGCACCGACAACTTCGAGGCCCGCTTCCTCATCAACGACGTAGCCATCCTCACGGGAACCCCCTGGATCTACGCCGGGGCCATCGGGGGGGAAGGCATCGTCTGGCCCCTGCATCCGCCGCAGACGCCCTGCCTGCGCTGCCTCATCGAGGAGCCCCCGGCGGGCGGCGACGTGGACACCTGCGACAGCGCCGGTGTGCTGGGGCCGACAGTGGGCCTCATCGGCAGCTGGGCGGCCCTGGAGGCCCTGAAGGTGCTCACGGGCAAGGCACCGCACGCCGAACTGGCGCGCTTCGATTTCTGGCACGACGAACGCCAATTCCTGCAACCTCCGAAAACCCGGTGCCGTTTCTGCACGGAGCAGATCACCGAATTTCTGGATGCCCGCTGGACCCTGAAGGCCAGTGCCCTCTGCGGCCTCGAGGGCGTGCAGATCCGCGTGAACCCGCCCGGAAAGCTCGACCTGGCGGCGCTGAAGCCCCGTCTGGAGGCCCGCACCCGCAGCCCCTGGAAGCTGGCGGGCCAACTGCTGAAGGGCCGTGACGGCGCCGACGAGATCACCCTCTTTGCCGATGGCCGCGCCCTCGTCCATGGCCCCATGACCCCCGAGCGCGCCCGCAGTTGGTACACGGAAGTGGTCGGATGCTGAACAAGAAGTTGAACCGCAGAGGGCGCAGAGCACGCAGAGGCGATGAGGCAATGGACCGCCTATGAATGTGCGCTGCGGTTCAATTCCATTCTTTCTCTCTGCGCCCTCTGCGTTCTCTGCGGTTACATCCTTTTTGTCTGATTGATGGTGCTCAATGTTCAAACTCCTCCTCGCCTCCCGCAATGCCGGCAAGCTGCGGGAATTCGCCACGCTGCTTCCGGAGCTTCAATTCGTCCTGTGGCCCGCGGAAGCGCCGGAACTTCCGGAAACGGGTGCTTTTTTTCAGGACAATGCGTTGCAAAAAGTGGAGGGTGCCCGAGCCTGGTGGCGGGCGCATGGGACCGAACCCGTGGCTGGCGTGCTGGCGGATGATTCGGGGCTCTGCGTGGATGCCCTGTGGGGCGGGCCCGGCGTGCTGAGCGCCCGCTTCGCCGCAGACCTGCCCGCCTATCGCGACAGGAACCGCCGCCTGTTGGCCATGCTGCCTGATGACGCCGATCGCAGCGCCCGGTTCGTCTGCGTACTGGCCTTCACACCCATGGCCGCCGGGCAGGGCGAGACATTCACCGTCAGCGGCGCGGTGGAGGGCACCCTGGCCTTGGATCATCGTGGTGAAGGCGGCTTCGGCTACGACCCCATCTTCATCCCCGACGGCTTGGATCAGACCTTCGGCGAGCTGCCTGCGGCGACCAAGCACACCCTCAGCCACCGGGCGCGGGCCTGCGCAGCCCTCCGCGGGCGACTGGACGCAGCTACCTGCCCCGCCCTCCGGCAGGGTTGAAACCATGGTGTGGCGACGGGAACCCAGGACCTGGCTGGCCATCGCGGGAGTGCTGCTGCTGTGGGCCTCGGCCTTCGCGGGCATCCGGGCCGGTCTGCGCCTGACGCCAGCAGGCACCCTGGGTGCGGATGGCTACGGCCCCGGTGAGCTGGCCCTGCTCCGTTTCGGAACGGCCTCCGTGGCGCTGGCCATCTACGCCCTTGCAACTCGCATGCGGCTGCCGGCCCGCTCGGACCTGCCGCGCATCTGCCTCGCCAGCTTTCTGGGCATCAGCATCTACCACGTCGCCCTCAATTTCGGGGAAGTCACGGTCCAGGCCGGGGCCGCCTCGCTGCTCATTTCTGCCGGCCCGGTCTTCACCGCCCTGCTATCGGTGGTCTTCCTGCAGGAGCGTCTCACGCGGAGCGGCTGGGGCGGCATCTTGCTGGCCTTCGCCGGCGTCGCCCTCATCGCCCTCAGCGGTGGCCAGGGTCTGCGCTTCACCCCCGGCGCCCTGCTCATCCTGCTGGCGGCCGCTGTGGCGGCGGCTCATTCCATCCTGTCGAAGCAGTGCCTGCGGAGCTATGCCGCCCTGGAATTCACCAGCTACGTGATCTGGACGGGAACGCTGCCACTGCTCATCTTCCTCCCCGGCTTGCTCCGCCAATTCCCCCTCGCCGCGCCGCAGGCCACCTTCGCCGTTGTCTACCTCGGCATCTTCCCCGCGGCCATCGCCTACGTCCTGTGGAACTACGCCCTCGCCCGGATGCCCGCCTCCCTGCTCTCCAGCTTCCTATACCTGTCGCCCGTGATCGCCATCTTCATCGCCTGGCTCTGGCTGGGCGAGCTGCCCACCCTGCTCACACTCATCGGCGGCGCCATCGCCATCGTCGGTGTGGTGCTCGTGCAGACCAGGGGGCATCGCCTAGCAAGGGCCTGACTGAGGGGTCAGCAACCCCAGGAACGTGGGCGGTCCATTCGAGTCGTTGATCAGGTCCTGGGCCCGTTCAGGCCGTAGGAGTCGACTTTGCCCGCAAAAAAGTGCACATGCCAGTCCTGCCGATGGACCGGCCTGCCGCGCAGGTTGTTGGTCCAGCTCTGGTATTCGAAGGTCTTGCCTTCCCCCTCCTCCCGGATGGCCAGGGGTGGTCCCAGGGCTTCGAGCAGGTGCTTTTCCGACATTCCGAGGGAAACCCGGTACAGGACGGGCTCGGGCTTGATGCACCCCCCCAGACCCGCCACGGCCACCATCATCCCTGCAACGGCCAACCGCTTCATCACGGCACCTCGCTTGTTGATGATCGCAAGTATAGGCCCGCGCTTTGTCGCCGCAATCGCGATTAATGACAAATCCACTGGCCCTTAAAGAAACAGCTTTGGATCCACCCGGGCGTTGTTGAGGCTCAGGGACCAGTGCAGGTGCGGGCCCGTGGCCCGGCCCGTGCTGCCCACCTCGCCGATGGGGTCGCCCACGCGGAGGCTCTGCCCTGCTTTAACGCTGATCTTCGAGAGATGGCAGAGCAGGCTGACCACCCCTTCGCCGTGGGCGATGAAGACCGCATTGCCGCTGAAGAAGAAGTCCCCTGTCAGCACCACCACGCCTGCGGCAGGAGCCCGCACCATCTGGCCCTGGGGCGCGCGGATGTCCAGGCCTCCGTGGGGTGACTTCGGCACGCCGTTGAAGATGCGCCGCATGCCGAAGGAGGCCGTGAGGCTGCCTGGGGTGGGCTGGCGGAAGCCGAGCGTGGGCAGCAGATTCTCAGGCCAGGCCTTCCAGGCCGGTGCCAGGAGGAGCTGTTCCTTCGCAATGCGCGCCTCATCCTCGGGGTTGGGGGTCACCTGCCGCTGGTTCTTCAGCTTCACATGCTGTTCCGGATACCGCTTGGGCCTGATGGTGAAGGTCACGGCCTGACCATCCACTTCGATGGCGTCCGGGCCGGGCTTGGCGCTCAGGGGAAGGCCCACCACCGCGACCCAACCCTTGGCGCTCTGCCGCGTCAACACCGGCTCCCCGCGGTAGGTCACCCTTGGCGACGGGTGCTGGCCCGGAATGGCAACGACAGCCACTCCGCCGGGAACCGGCAAGGCCTTGAAGGGCAAAGTCGCGGGCTCCGAACCATGGAGTACGAACATCAGGCTCGGCGCCAACCCCAGAAGCAGTGAGCGGCCAGCGAAACAAGGTTGAGTCAAGGTCATGCCAGTGCCCTCATTCATGATCAGGTTCAGTCCATGGCATCGTCCATTCAATCCTAGGAGCGTGTCCAAGCGATGGTGAGGTCCGGGTGGGTCAGCGCAATCCTTTGGACACCCTCCACAGGTATTTCCCGATCGGCATCTCCCGTGATGAGAGCGACTCGGGTTTTCACCCGAGCGGCTGACCAGACGGGGGGGACCAGGGAAGGCTCAAACCGGGCGAGATGCGGGAAGGCCCGCCCTTCCCAAGTAGTGGAAGGCGGCGAGGACATCCTGGGGCTCCCACCCGCCCAGGGTGCAGGGGACCGGCAGGCTTCCGTTCGCTTGGGCACGGGCGCGTTCAGGAGCAGGCCGGGCGGCACCCCCAGCCCCACAGCCATGCTGGCCAGGACCCACACGGTCACGATGACGATGGCAAGACGAACCCAGCATCGCAGCATGGCCGGCTTACGCAGTACCAGTCCGGATGGCTTATGGCTCGGTCGGCTCTTCGCTGCTCGGCGTTGGCGCGGTTTCGACCGCGGCCACTGGCCGGTCGCCTTCCTCGCTGAACCCTGCCTCCCGCATCTTCACGGCATCCTGGTAGGCGGCGAGGATGGCGGTGCGGATGCGGAGGTACGAGGTCTCGGTGACCTTGGTACTGAAGGTGATGGTGGCCACCAGGTAGTCGCGCCCGTCGGGCATGGTCTGGGGGGTACTCACCTGCAGCTGGGGCTGCATGATGGTGCCGGAGCTGCCCTCGCGCAGGCGGCCGGACACCGACTCGCACCAGGCCTGCAGCTGGGGTGTGAGGGCCAGGCCCTGCTCCGCGGAAGTCACCATCACCCGGCCGTACAGGGTGAAGAAGAGCCGCAGCTGGGGTGGATCGAAGGAGTGGTTCAGGTAGCCGGACATGCTGGCGATCTGTTGGAAGTCCTTCAGCAGGGCCTGGAGCTTAGGGCTGGGCAGGGCGGGACCCTTCGGCTTGGCCATCAGTTCGCCCCGCCGTAGCCGTACTTCGACACCAGCAGATCCAGCCGCTGCCGGGCCTCGGGTGGGACAGCCTCGGGGGCCGTGTAGAGGGCGGCCTTCAGCGCCGCGCCACAGGCGCAGGGGCGTGACGTGCCCGCGAGCTGGGGTACCGCCTTCCGCAGCAGGGCCTGAGCCTTGTCCACGTTGGCGTGCATGACCTCCAGCACCGAGGCGGCGTCGACGCCCGCCTCCTCCTCGCGCCACGCATCGTAGTCCGTCACCAGGGCGATGCAGGCGTAGCAGAGCTCCGCTTCCCGGGCCAGACGGGCCTCGGTCACCTGGGTCATGCCGATGAGATCTGCGCCCCAGCTCTGGTGCAGGCGGCTTTCGGCCCGGGTGGAGAAGGCCGGGCCCTCCATGCACACGTAGAGGGCCTCGCCTTCGATGGGCAGTTTGAGCTCGCGGCCCGCAACCAGCAGCGCCCCGCTGAGGTGCGCACAGGTGGGCTCGGCGAAACTCACGTGGGCCACCAGCCCCTCGCCGAAGAATGTGTCCTGGCGGTGTTTCGTCTTGTCGATGAACTGGCTTACCAGCCGCAGCTGGCCCGGTTTGTGGCGGGCCTGCAGGCTGCCCACCGCAGACACGGAAATGAGTCGCTCGACGCCGAAGGACTTCAGGGCCCAGAGGTTGGCCCGGTAGTTCACTTCGCTGGGCGTGAAGCGGTGGCCTTCCCCATGGCGGGCCAGAAAGGCCACGGGGACACCATCCAGAAGGCCCAGGTGCACGGGGCCGGAAGGATCGCCGAAGGGCGTCCGGACCGCCTCCGCCCGGTCCAGGGCCAGGCCCTCCATCCGATAGAGGCCACTGCCGCCGATGATGCCGATGGGTGTTGTCATCCTTCCATTCTACTTGCCCCGGGTGCCGTGGCCGTGGTTCTCTGGGAGCCTGACATTTCGTGTTGGATGTTCGGGAAGCAGGTGAGATTCCTGCGCTGCCCCGCAACGGTATGCACCACGGCCCCCCCTTCCGGGATCAGGGACGTGAGACCTCAAGCCCGAACCACTGGGAATCGTCCTGGGAAGGTGAGGGGGGAGCCGCAAAGCCCCTGTCGCGTGCGAGTCCGGAGACCGGTCCACCGCTTCACCCCCCGTCGTGGGTACGGGCTGGGCCATGATCCCCCGGGATCCGCCCCGCCCCCGCGACTTCATGCGTGGAGGCATGATGGGTATCCCCCGGATCTCTGCTCTGTGGACGGCCGTGTCCGTCCTTTCTGCTGCGGCGTCCGCCGCCGTCCCCGCCGAAGCGGACCGCAAGCCCGGCGAGGCCACGGTCACGGTCAGTGCCGAGGCCCAGCCCGTGGAGGTCACCCGCACCCCGGCCCCGGTGCGCATCGTGGAGGCGGACGAGCTGGCCCGCCTGGGCAGCCGCACCCTGGCGGAACTGCTGGCGGTGCTCCAGCCCGGCGCGGTCATGAGCACGGGCGGCCCCGGCAAGACCGCCTCGGCCTTCCTCAATGGCACCCTCAGCAAGAACGTGGTGGTGTTGCTGGACGGCCTGCGCCTCAACGATCCCACCGCCCTCAATCCCGACCTCGGCGCCCTCAGCCTGATTGGCATCGCCCGCGTGGAGCTGGTGCTGGGGCCGGCTTCCGTGCTCTACGGCAGCGACGCCATCGGCGGTGTCATCGCCCTCACCAGCCTGGGCCGTGGTCCAGAGGGCTTCCACGGCCAGACGGGCCTGAAGCTAGGCACCGATGGCCAAATCGGCGGCACCGCGCAGGTGCAGCTCTCCGGCAGGCAGGGCTGGCTCGCCGCCGGGGCCGAGGCCCAGAAACAGAACAGCAGCTTTCCTGATGACACCTTCCGGCAAGCCGGGGGCTTCCTCCGGCTGGGGACAAGTCTGGCAACGGGCCTTGGCGCGGCGGACCTCAGCGCCTTTTACCGCAACAGCGGCCAGACGGCCGCCGTTCCCTTTTCCACCACCGGCTATCCCGCGGTCCGCGCCTACCAGCCCGGCCGCGAGACCGTGGCCCGCCAGGAGAACTGGGGCGCTGCCTTGCGCTGGCCCCTGGCGCCTGGCCTGGTGCTGGAGAACACCCTCCAGGCCCTGTCGGGCAACACCGGCGATCCCACAGGCCCCCTGCACCAGCAGACGGACCGCGACTTCCGACGCCTGGAAGACCAGCTCACCCTGCACTGGACGCCCTCAAAGACCTTCCGTCTCTCCGGCCGCCTCGAGGGCCGCGAGGACATCAGCCACGCCATGAACTACTACGATCCCGGCACCTTTGCCGCCGTGCGCTACCGTGGCGAGGGCCGGGACCTGGCCGGGGCCCTCGAATCCCGCTGGACCCTCGCGGAGGGCCTGGACTGGGTGGCGGGCCTGCGCCGGGACGCCGGCCACCGCGACCTGACCCGCTACGACTCCAGCGTGCGCAGCCGCGCCGGCAGCGCCGAGGCGGGCACCTGGCGCACGGGGCTCAACTGGGTGGTGGCGCCGGAACTGCGCCTCTACGCCAGCGCGGGCCAGGGTTTCCGCATGCCCAACACCACCGAGTTCACCTTGAACGCCCAGGCGGAAAGCCAGGATGCCAAGGCCTATGGCCTCGTGCCCGAGCACAGTCGCACGCTGCAGGTCGGCGTCACGGGACTGTTGGCCGGCCACTGGGAATACCGGTTGGAAGCCCAGCGCACCCGCGTCTCTGATCTGCTGGCCTACGTCTACGACACCAGCTTTGCCTTTCCGCCGCTCTTCACCTCTCACTATGCCAACCAGGGCAGCATCCGCGCCCAGAGCCTGGAAGGTTCCCTGGGGTGGCGCGGCGGCACCGACGTGGCCTACGGGTGGGAGCTCATCCTGCACAGCCAGGAGACCCGCGATCTGGACCACAACGCGGATGGCCAGCGTTTCGGCCAGCAGAACACCGCCATCGTCCGGCACCCCTTCTTCACCGGGGCCTTCTCTGCCTTCGTCCAGTCGAAGGCCTGGCATGGCGACCTCCGCCTCGATCACGTCGGCTCCCGCTACGATCTCAGTGACATCACCTACGACGTGCTTTCCACCGGGAAGCCCTACCGCGACCTCAGCCTGGGCCTCTCCTTCGAACCCTTGAAGAATCTCACCCTGGCCCTGCGCGGCGAGCACCTGCTGCAACCGAAACAGAGCGTCCAGGCCTGGCTCAACGGCCGCTACGACCAGACCGGCGACGCCGCCCTGGTCTACGGCTTTCCGGCCCCCGGCCCCCGCTGGACCCTCGCTGCCACCTGGAGGTGGTGATGATTCATCCGGGAATCCAGGGATCGATAAGAGCGGAACACAGAGAACACAACATAGGATCCCCGACAACGCGTGCGTTGGCGGGGAGAGGGCAGCAGAGGACACAGAGGAAAGCGATAGGCATAGGAAACCCGGAAGACCCTAGGCAGTTCTCTGTGTCCTCTGTGGAATTTCTGCGTCCTCTGTGTTCCTGCTTTCGCTTATTCGCCCTGCTGTTGGTTCTCACCCTGCCGCTGCTGGCCGCGCCGCCGCAGCGGGTGGTGAGCCAGGCGGTGGGCACAGACGAGCTGCTGCTGGCGTTGGCGGATCCGGGCCAGATCGCAGCCCTCAGCCACATCAGCCACGACGCGGAATTCAGCCCCGTGGCTGCAGAGGCCAGGCGCTTCCCAGCCCTCAGAGATAGCGATGCGGAAAGCGTGCTGCGTTTCCGCCCGGATCTGGTGCTGGCCGCCAGCTTCACCCGCCCCGAGACCCTGGCCCTGCTCCGGCGGGCTGGGGTTCGGCTGGTGGTGCTGGACCGCTTCGATTCACTGGAGGACATCTACGCCAGCCTGCGCCTGCTCGGCCGCGAGCTGGGCCAGGAGGCCCGTGCCGAGGCCGTCATCGCCCAGTGCCGCAGCCGCGTGGATGCCCTGGCCGCGCGGCTCAAAGGCGTGCGGCCCGTGCGCGTGCTCAGCGCCAGCGCCTACCCCTTCACCTCGGGTACCGGCACCACCTTCCAGGATCTCTGCGACCATGCCGGCGCCCTGAACGTGGCGGCCGAGGCGGGGCTGAAAGGCCATGCGCCCACGCCCTCCGAAAGCCTGCTGACCTGGAACATCGACGTGTTGGTGGCCTCCGGACAGGGCGACTTGCGGGCCCGGCTCGGCACCATCCCGCACTACCGCCTCCTGCCCGCCTTCAAGGCCGGGCGCATTGTGGTGCTTCCCGACGCCATGATGTCCAGCCTGTCCCATCACCGCATTGCCGCCTACGAGGCCCTGGCCCGGGCGCTGCATCCCGAGCGCTTCCGCTGACCGCCACGACCACCACAAAACAAGAGAACCTCGAAAAACACTAAAAGAAAAAGAGAAAAAGGAATGGCCACAAAGGGCACAAAGAACACAAAGGCAATGGTCGTGATCAGTGGCCCAGCTCCGGCCATCATGGGATTTTTCTTCTCTGGGCCCTTTGTGCTCTTTGTGGCTATTTTTGCTCCCACTTGTCTGTGGTGGATGTCGTGAAGTCCCGCCTGGCCGTCCCCGTCCTCCTCGCGCTGCTGGCAGTGGCTTTCGTAGCCTCCTTGACC
Source organism: Holophagales bacterium (assembly GCA_038236735.1). Classification (GTDB taxonomy): domain Bacteria; phylum Acidobacteriota; class Holophagae; order Holophagales; family Holophagaceae; genus Geothrix. The sequence goes on from JBBRZL010000007.1 coordinate 15,073, forward strand.
TTCGGCGAGGTGCGGCTCAGCTTTGGCCAGGTGTTCGGGGCCCTGACGGGCAGCGGCGATGACCTTGCCCGCACCATCGTGCGGGACTTTCGCCTCCCCCGCGCCCTGGTGGGGATGGCCGTGGGCGCGGCCCTGGGTGCCAGTGGCGTGGTGATGCAGGCCTTCTTCCGCAATCCCCTGGCCAGTCCGGGTTTGCTGGGCGTCAGCAGCGGTGGTGCCCTGGGCGCCGTGGCGGTGCTGGCCCTCTCTCCGATGCTGGGCTTTGCCGCGGCCACGCTGTGGGCCCTGCCCCTGGCTTCGGTGCTCGGCGCCTTCGCGGCCACCGGGGCTGTGCTCATGCTGGCCCAGCGAGGCGCGGGCGCGGAGCGGCTGCTGCTGTCCGGCGTCGCCCTCAATGCACTGCTGGGCGCGGGCACCAGCTTCCTGCTGACCACCACCGCGGGCCACTTCGAGGTGAACGCCCAGATCCTCTTCTGGCTCATGGGCGGCCTGGAGAGCCGCAGCTGGGAACACGTCTGGATGGGCGTGCCCGCCATTCTCGTGGCCTGCCTGCTGCTGCTGCCCCTGGGCCGCGCCATGGACCTGCTCAGCCTGGGCGAGCAGAGTGCCCAGAGCCTGGGCGTGGACGTGCGTCGCCTGCGCCGCCAACTCATCGTGCTGTCCACCATCCTCACGGCCCTGGCCACCGCCGTGGCGGGCATCGTGGGCTTCGTGGGCCTGGTGGTACCCCACGTGCTGCGCCTGGCCTTCGGCCCCGACCACCGGCGCCTGCTGCCCTACTCCATGCTGGGGGGCGCCACCTTCCTGCTGGCCTGCGACCTCCTCACCCGCACCTTCCCCCTGGGCCTGCGCCTCGGTGTCGTCACCGCCCTCATCGGCGGGCCCTTCTTCCTGTGGCTGCTGCGGAGGCCGCGATGACGGCCGCCCTCCACGCCACCAATTTATCGGTTCCGGGTCGCCTGGAATCGGTGTCCCTGGCGCTTGGCCCCGGCGAGCTGGTGGCCCTGGTGGGTCCGAACGGGGCGGGCAAGTCGACGCTCATCCAGGCCCTGGCCGGACTGCTCCCCGCGGAGGGCCATGTCTCCTGGAATGGACAATCCTTGTCGCACATCCTCTTCTCGGAACGGGGCCGCCTGCTGGCCTGGGTGGGCCAGGAGGCCCACTTCGAGTTCGCCTTCCCGGTGCGCGACGTGGTGGCCCAGGGCCGCTATGCCTGGGGCGACGATCCCGCGGGCGTGGCCGAGGCCCTGGCGGAACTGGACCTCACCTACCTCGCGGAGCGCCCGGTGACGCGGCTGTCCGGCGGCGAGCGCCACCGCGTGGGCCTGGCCCGGGCCCTGGCCACCCAGGCCCCCATCCAGCTCTGGGACGAGCCCGTGGCCCAGCTCGACGTGCGCCATGCGCTGGAAGTGATGCGCCTGGCCCGGCGCCTGGCCGACGCCCACGGCACCGTGGTGGTGAGCCTCCACGACCTGCGCGCCGCCTACCGCTTCGACCGGGTGCTGGTACTGGACCGCGGTCACCTCGTGGGCAACGGTGGGCCCCACGACGTGCTGACCGCCCAGCTGATCCGTGAGGTCTTCCGCGTGAAGGCCACCTTCGTGGAAAGCCTGGTGCCCGAGCTGCCCGAGCGGTAAAACACGCTGCGAGGGTCCAGCAGCAGTCGTATTGAACTGCCTTCCCTTCGAATTGATCGAAGCAGCCATCGGGGCAGTCGAAGGCTTTCGTGCAAGTAGATGATTATAAGTTTGTTATTTGTTGGCCTAAAAAGTGCCCTTTATCGACTTGCCTAGTCAAGGCCATGCCAACGGCATATCCCTGATGAAGGGCCCCCATGTCGCGGTGCGTATTGAACGCGCCCCTTCGTTGTCAATTGTCCACCTCCCCAGGCGGCCTCACCTTCCATCCTCCGCACTCATGCGGGACATTTCCTGGAGCATTCATGCGCTTTCATCTTGCCTTCCTACCCTTGGCCCTGGCCGCCGGGGCCCTGGTCGCCTCGGACAACCAGGACGACTTCCGCTGGCTGCAGATTCAAGGTGGCATCACTGACCACAGGACCAAGAACCCAGACCACCAGCAGCCTGCCTTTGGTTTGGGCGTGGGCACTTGGGTCAATGGCCACCTCGGTCTTGAGGCCTCCGTGCTGGGAACCTATGTGAACTATGGGTACGGCAAAGCCAAGGAGGCTCACGCCACGGGTTCGCTGCTCATCAACCCCTTCTCCACACCCTCGACATTCCGTCCCTTCCTGCGGGTGGGCGTCGGTGGCACCGCCATCGGCGGCCCGGTTTCCGACACCGGTTCGCGTACCATCCGCCTGAGCGGCGTGGTGGGTCTCGGCGCCCAAGTCCTCCTGGGCGACCAGATGTTCTTCTCACTGGAAGGCCGCCTCGTCCAGGTTGAGTCACAGGTCTCCCGCAAAGAGGGCCAGGCTCTGGCTGGCATCGGCCTGCGCTGGGGCAATCACAAGCCCACCCCCGTGACCGTCTACGTGCCGGCACCGCCTCCGGTCGAAGCGCCCGCGCCTCCCCCGCCGCCTCCCGAGGTCATCGTCGTGACCGCGCCCGCGCCTCCTCCCAAGGTGATCTATGTGCCTGCGCCCGTCATCGAAAAGAAAGTGATCCTGGATGAAGCCACCCTTCACTTCGCCAACGGCAAGGCGGTTCTCAGCCGCGAAGGCCGGGAGGCGGTGAACAAGGTCGCCAGCGAACTGAAGGAGATCAAGGCTCCCTATCGAGTCGTGGTGAGCGGCCACACCTCCAAGGTGGGCCGGGCCTCCTTCAACCTCCAGTTGAGCAAGGATCGCGCAGCCGCCGTGGCTAAGGTCCTGGTGGAAGCCGGCATTCCCGCTGCCGACATCCAGTCCGAAGGACTGAGCTTCTCCCAGCCCCGCGTGAAGGAAGTGACCAAGGCCGACCAGGCTGTCAACCGCCGGGTTGAGATCGACATCAAGACCAAGGCCGAGAACGTGGAAATCCGCTCAAAACAAACCTCCACCGTCGAGTAGGAAGCATTGGATCCGTTCGGCCTCTGAACGTCGGGCGCACACTGACGCAATGGCACGCTTACGCAACGGCACGACTACTAAGGAGCCCAGCATGAAATCCCGCCTCATTCTCTTCACTGCCGCCATCACCTTGCTCGGTCTGTCGGTGAGTTGCATCGTCCCCGTGAACGAACGGGGCCGCGGGGAACGCCGCGACGAACGCCGCGACGACCGGCGTGACGATCGCCGCGAGCCTCGGCATGACCGCGACCATGACGAGCACGGCCATATGTCCGGCCTGACTCACTAGTCTGCCCAGGCCCATTTCGCCGCCGCCAAAAATACCGCAGGGCGCCGATTCCGATCGTCACCCTGCGGCCATGGCTGGACCCTGGCAGAACAGCCGCCGAGAACACCAGGGGTTGATGGCCTGTTCTCTGCGGTGAACCTCTTTTCGTCAGGACCGCTCGCGCTTTCGCAGCACCCAGCCCAGTCCCACGGGCCCGGCGATGGTGGTGAGCAGCAGGGCGCCGATGATGCCGGCCTGCACTTCGGCACTCAGCAGGGGCGAGCCGTTCATGGTCAGTTGCGCGCCGGCCGCCACGAAGATGAGGCCGACTTCGCCTCGAGGCACCATGCCCCAGCCCACCACGGTGGCGCGAATGCCCTGGCCGCCACCGTAACCGGCGACGAACTTGCCAGCGACGCCTAGCAGGGCCAGTAATAGCGCGAAACCCAACGTGGCGGGCCGGAACAGGACCGCCGGATCCACCTTGGCGCCCATGAGCACAAAGAAGAGGGGCGAGAGCACCGTCACCAGCGGGTGCACCAGTTCCTCCAGCGTATGGCGTTCCCGGTGCTCCAGATCCTCGATGTGGGCGGGTTCCAGGATGAGGCCCGCCGCGTAGGCTCCCACGATGGAGGCCAGGCCCGCCAGGTTGCCCAGCCAGGCCAGCAGGAAGGCGAAGCCGAGGCCCAGGGGCAGCAGGATCTGTTCGCCGCGGAACCTGCTGGCCAGTTGGAAGAGCCGGGGCGTGGCCAAGCGGCCCAGGGTGAGGGCCAAGGCGAGGAAGCCCAGGGCCAGACCGAGGGTCTTGGCCAATGCGGGCCCCAGGGCGCCACCGGAAGCCGCGCCCACCAGACCGGACACGGCCACCAGCACCAGCAATCCCAGCACGTCGTCGATGACGGCGGCGCCCACGATGATGCGCCCCTCCACCGAGTCGGAGGCGCCCTTCTCCCGCAGCACCTGGGCGGAAATGCCGATGCTGGTTGCGCAGAGGCAGGCGCCGATGAAGAGGTCAAGCACGAAGGGCGCGCCCTTGGGCAGCAGCAGCCAGGCCCCCGCCAGGCCAGCGGCCATGGGCACCACCACGCCGACGAGAGCCACGCGCAGCGAGGCCGCGCCCACCTTTAGCATCTGAGTTACCGTGGATTCCAGGCCCACGGCGAACATGAGCACCACCACGCCGAGCCCCCCCAGCAGCTCCATCGCGGGCGAAGCCGCCACATCCGGGAAGAGTGGCCAGACCCGATGCAGAGCCGTGAGCGCCAGGCCCACCGCCAGTTCCCCGGTCACCGCCGGCAGCTTCAGGCGCACCGCCAGCTCGCCGCCCAGTTTCGCCGACAGCCAGAGCAGCGCCAGCAGCATCAAGGTGCCGGCCAGGGGGTCGTGCATCAGGAAGGCGAAGGGCATGAGCGCCTCAAGGAGAATCCCTCCATTCAACCACTCCACAGCCCTTACCCGCCATGTCCGGCCATCTGAATCTGGGCGGGATCGGTCAGGAACCGAAGCGTTTGACGACCCGCTGCACGACCCGGAACAACAGCACGCCCCGCCGCACAAGACCATGCTCACGGTGCGCGTAGGTGGCCTCGATGTTCTCCATCTCCTTTCCGATCTCCACCTGGATGGATTCGGATTTCCGCATGGAGAGCACTTGGGAGTGATAGACGCTGCGGTGGCCCGTCATGAGGAAGCTGATGACACAGGCCACCGTGGCGTAGGGAGCCACGACAGGCCCGAACAGTTCCACAGCCAGGATACTGGCAGCGATGGGGGTATTGGCGGCGCCAGCCAGCACGCTGGTGAAGCCGATGGCGGAGAAGGTGGCCGTGTTCAATCCCATCAGGGTGGCGAACACCACGCCGGACGTGGCCCCCACAAAGAATATCGGGGTGACGATGCCGCCGCTTCCCCCGAAGTTCAGGGTGATGGACGTGAATACCGGCTTGAGGAGGAAGGCATACCAGGGGACATGCTCCCCTCGCAGGCAGGTCTCGATGGTGTCCAGACCGAGCCCGAGGTACCGGTTCGAGAAGGCCAGGGCCAGCACCACCAGGGCCGCCCCGCCGATGAGCCCCTTGAGCGGCGCCCAGATGGTGAACCGGGTGGAGAGCTTTTCGCCCAGCCTCAGGGTCTCAATGAGCATCATGGAGCACAGTCCGAAGAAAACCCCCGCCAGGATGACCTTGAGGAAGAAGGTTTCGCTGAAGTTCGGGAGCAGGTTCACAGGATGGTAGAAGTAGCGGATGCCCATGGCCGCGGACACCTGGTAGGCCGTGATCCCGGCGATGAACGAGGGCAGGAGCACTTCGTAGAGGATGGCCCCCACGAAGAGGACCTCCACGCCGAAGATGGAGCCCGCGATGGGCGTCCCGAAGACCGAGGCGAAGCCTGCGCTGATGCCGCAAATGACCAGTTTCTTCCGATCCTGTGTGTCGAAGCGGAGGAGGTCCGCGACCGTAGAGGCGATGCCCGCGCCGATCTGGGCGCAGGGGCCCTCCTTGCCAGCGGAGCCCCCGATGCAAAGGGTGATGAGCGTGGCCACCAGCTTGACGGGCACCACCGCCGCCTTGATCCTGCCGGCGTGCTTGTGGATGGCCTCGATGACCTTTTCCGTGCCATGCCCCTGGGCGTCCGGTGCCAGCTTGATCAGCAATGCGCTGAGGAACAGGGCCAGCGGCAGCAGGAGGAAAGTGTAAGGATGGCTTTGCCCTGCCGCCGTGCCCCAGGCCAGCAACTTGAGGAAGAGGGTGGTGACCGCCCCGATCAGGGCCCCCACGCCAGTCGCCAGGATCACCCACTTGATGACGCTGATGAACAGGATGGTCTCTTCTGCCAGCCGTCTCTGCATGGTGCCCCGTCCCTCTCTGCCCGATCTGCTGTCTTGCTTCAATTCAAGGGTTCGTTGTTACGCGGTGTCAACTGGGTCGTCCCAAGGAAACCATGGATGACCCGAGGTTTCCCTGTGGACGACCCGATATTCCACCCCCGCGACGATGCCCTTCCCAGCCAGGTCTAGTTCTTCAGGACAAAGTGGTCCCGGCGATTCCGGTGCCAGCAGCCCTCGTTGGATTCGGTGCAGACGGGCTTCTCCTTGCCGTAGCTGATGGAGGTGATCCGGCTTTCCGGAACCCCGAGTGCGCTCAGGTAGGTGATGGCGGCCTGGGCCCGCTGTGCCCCGAGGGCCAGGTTGTATTCCAGAGTTCCCCGTTCGTCGGCGCTTCCCTCGACCTGCACTTTGGCTTGCGGGTACCGCTTCATGAAGGAGGCGACCCCTTGCAGTAGCAACTTGTCGTGTTCCTTGATGACCGCCTTGTCCAGGTCGAAGTGGATGTCCTGAAGGGCCTTGTCAGCGGCTGCGCGGAGTGTGGTATCAACGCTTTTTCTCGCTGCTTCGGCCCGCTGCTGGGCCTCGGCTTCCGCCTTGCGCCGAGCCTCGTCCTCGGCCCGCTGCAGGGCCTCTGCATCAGCTCGGGCCTTACCGTCGTCCTGGACGGGCGCCACGGTCTTGGTGGGCTCCGGTGCCTTGATCGGCTCGGGCTTCTTGCAGGCCAGACCGACCAGCAGAACTCCGCCGAGGAGGAATGGGGTTGTGCGTTTGAGAAAATGCATGAAGGCCTCCGAAACGGGACACCAATGCGGTGTCGGCAGGAACTGGGTTGAATAACGGACTGGGCGTCTGTGGGGGCAGATGGCTGGTGGCATAAGGCCCCAGAATCCTTTCCTGGGGAACACGCTCCAGGAAGAGCATAGAATTATCAATTTCCTTTGCAATACTAATTTTTAGCATTAGAATTTAATTGTGACAGAACCCAATGCTCACCCCTGAACTTGAATGCCGGCGGCCAGAATCAGGTTCAGGGCGCCATGGGGAATCCTACCTGTCGGCTTAAGCTTTCGAATCTCCTCCGCATCGCCTTTCCGGTCCCGCGATGCAGCCTTAAAAGGTCCCCGGATGCCGAGAGTCAGCCAATCCCAGAGCCGCCTGATCCAGGAGTGCATGCAAAGCCTCCGCCGCATTGTCAAGGCGCTGGAGGAGTACTCCCGTTCGGTGGAGAAGCACTTCGACCTGACCGGTCCGCAACTGTGGGCCCTGTGGGAGCTCGGACGCAGCGGCCCGCTGGCCCTGAAGGACCTCGCGGCGCGCATGCACCTGGAGTCGAGTACCGTGACGGGTGTGGTGGATCGGCTGGTGGGGAAGGGCCTGGTGGCCCGCAATCCGGATTCCAGTGATCGCCGGCGCATCTCCATGGTCCCCACCGAAAAGGGCGCACAGATCCTGGCGGAGGCGCCCCATCCCGCCCAGGGCCATCTACTCGTCGGTCTCGAGTCCATGGAGCCGGCCAAGGTTGTCAACATCCACGAGGCTCTGCTCACACTTGAAGCCGTCTTGGAGGCCCAGCACCTGGAAGCTCCGTTTTTTTTCTCTGATTGAAGGAGGAACCAGGGCGACCCTCAGCCGGTCGTTTCCCTGCGTCCCCCGGACTCGGTCGGGTCATCCTTTTCCAGACCCTCAGGCTCTGCCTGCTCTGGCCCGGGACCGACCCATAGAAAAACACCACCGTGAACTTCTTCGATATCCTCAGCTGGGTTTCCGCCACCGCAATCCTCGCGGCCCTTGCCGTGCTCCGCCGGCATTGGGCCCGCCTGCCCCTGCTGGAGGAGGATCCTGTGCTGCCACCGGATCCACCCTTCGTCTGCCTCTGCATTCCCGTGCGGGATGAGGTCCGGGAGTTGGGCCCTGCGCTGGATTCCTGGCTGGCGCAGGACTATCCGAACCTCAGGATCCTCGTGGTGGATGACGGTTCCACCGACGGCAGTACGGAGCTTCTGACCGTGCGCGCCGCCGCCCGTCTCGACCGCCTGCGGGTGCTCCGCAACGACCAGTTGCCACCCGGCTGGCTGGGAAAGAATCATGCTCTGGACCTGGCCTCACGCCAGCCCGAGGCGTTGGCGGCAGAGTGGCTGCTCTTCGCGGATGGGGACGTGCAGGCCGCACCGGATCTCCTGCGCCGCGCCATGGCCTTCGCCCTCGCCCAGCCCACGGACATCCTCGCCCTATTACCCGCCGTGGACGCCGTGGGAATGGCGGAACGCCTGATCCTCCCCATGGCGGCCTCGGCCTTCCTCCTGGCGGTGCCGCCCCACCAGGTGCCGAACCCGCGCCACCCGGCCTTCTGCTGCGTGGGCGCCTTCACGCTGGTACGCCGAGGCGCCTACGATGCCGTGGGCGGCCACGCGGGCGCACCGCTGGAGGCCATTGACGACATGATGCTGGCTCGCCGCGTGAAGGCCGCGGGCTTCGTCAACCGCGTGGCGCGGGGCGCCCCGGACCTGCACCTGCGGATGTACCACGGCCTGCTGGAACTGGTGCGGGCCATGCGGAAGAACACCGCCGCCCTGCCCCACTGGTGGCTCCTGATCCCGGCCCTGCCCCTGTTCCTACTGGTGGGCCTGGCGCCCCTCTGGCTGCCCTGCGCCGGCCATCCCTGGCTGGCTCTCCTCCTCTGGCTGCTGGTGCCGGCCCTGGCCGGGGATGTGCAGCAGCGGCTGACCGCGCGGCCCATGGACCTGCTCTGGGCCTGCTGGCCCCTGAATGCGCTGGTGCTCGCGGCAGGCATGACCTGGGCCCTGGTCGATCAGATGCGGGGCGTGAACCACTGGCGCGGACGGGACGTGAGAATCAGGTAGGCACGCCGCTCAGGTGCCTTCGAACAGGCGCAGGGTCTCGTCCAGCTTGCGCAGGATGCCCAGGACCTTGAACGGCTCCACGGCCACGTAGTCGACGCCTCCCGCGGCCACCGCGTGGTGCCGCTTCAGGGCCTCGTCTTCCTCGGTGCCCGCGAGAATCACCGGCACCGGACAGCCCTCCTGCTCCACAAGCTGGTGGCAGAGTTCGAGGGGGCTGGCCAGGCGGAGCTGATTATGGATGAGGACCAGCCGCGTCCGCCCCCAGCCGGTATCCCCTCCGCCCATGGCCTTGAGTTGCGCCATCACGGGGCCCTTGATGTGGTCGAGCATGGCCAGGCCGAATTTGCGGCTGAGGGCTTCGCCCAGCCGCCGCGCGAAATCCTCCTTCTCGGTGAGCACGAGGATCATGGGATCGCGGTCCACGATGACTTTCACCGTGGGGAGAATGGCCGCCCGGTTGGACCGGGCCGTGGCCTCCAGGAAGCCGCGGGGGGAAAAGTCCTCCTTGTCCTCCTGGGCCTGGAGCTGCTGCTGCTCCTGGATCCAGGTCCGGTAGTCGCTCAACTGCTTGGGGTCGACTTGCTTGGTGAATTTCAAGCCCACCAGGTTCTCGCCAAAGTAGGCGACGGTGGTGGGCGCGCTCAGGCGGAGATCCTGGCCCAGGGGCACGTCCAGCAGCGATTCCTCGCCCATGCGCAGCAATTCCCGGATGTCCTGCTTGGTATTGCGGAGTACCAGCTCCAGGCCCTCTTCGCCGAAGCTCTGCACGGTGCCGTCAATGAGGGCGTTGCGCGAGTTGGTGAAGGTGGCCACGTGCGCCCGGCCGGGGCCGCGGTCGGGGATGAAGTCCGCGAGCCGATGCAGATCCGAGCGGCGCAGCACCCGGGGAATGGCCGCCAGGCAGACTTCCACGCCGTCGATGACCTCCTGGCCCGCATGGGCCACCACGCATTCGTACTCCAGGCCCCGGTCTTTCAGTTTGAGGGCCAGGTTCTCGCCCACACCCATCCCCCAGCTCCCGATCTCGTCGAAGGACATGCGGAAGGCCAGCCGCTCGCCGTCCTCGGTGAGGATCGGATAGGCGGCCCGCTGGGCCTTGAAGGCCACGTCCAGACGGGCCCCGGCGGTGCAAAGCCGCTGGAGGGCCATGCGGATGGCGGTATCGTCTTCGAGCAGGGCGGCGGACCTGGCCATCTCAGCGCTCCCCGGCCAGCGGCGGCACGGCGCCTGCTGGCAGCCACCGCGCCAGGGCCCGCTGCAGCTCGTTCACCCGGACCGGTTTGGGGATGTGGTCGTCCATGCCGGCTTCCAGACAGCGTTCCCGGTCACCCACCATGGCATTGGCTGTCATGGCCACCACGGGGATGCGCCGGCTACCCCGTTCCCGTTCCCGGATCCGGCGCGTGGCCTCGTAGCCATCCATCAGCGGCATCTGGCAGTCCATCAGCACCAGGTCGTAGGCGACCCCCAGCAGGGCATCCAGGGCCTCGATGCCCGAGGCCACCACGTCCGCCTCGATGCCGAACTTCCGCAGCATGACCAGCGCCACCTTCTGGTTCACGAGGTTGTCCTCGGCCAGCAGAACGTGTACCTTCACGGGGCCATCCGCCGGTGGAACGGGTGCGGTAGTTGCGGCTTCGTCCACGTCCTGCCCTCTGGGAATAAGGAGCGCCCGCAGCTGGCTGGGCCGCACTGGCAGGGGCAGGAAGGCCTGGACGCCCCGGCGGGTGGCGGCCTCGCGCAACTCCGGCTGGTAAAGCGGACTGACCAATGCCACGACATCGGCAGCGAGCACGGAAAGCGCGGCCTCCAGCGCCTCAGAACCCACCAGCAGCAGGTCCCTTGGCCCGGAGACGCGCCGGAGCCAGTCGGCCGTGTCCCAGCCCGCGGGCGCGATCTGCACGTGCACGCCCCAGGCCTCCAGCTGTTCCCGCACCTGTCGTGAGGCCGCGGGAGGCAGGCCCGCCACCAGGACTGTCTTCGCCGACAGGTCCAGCAAAGGCTGACCGCCGCGCAGGCCGAGCCTCAGCGTGAACCAGAAGGTGCTCCCCTCCCCCAGGACGCTGGTGACTCCGATGGCCCCGCCCATGAGCTCCACCAAACGCTTGCAGATAGTGAGCCCGAGGCCGGTGCCGCCGTACTTGCGGGTGGTGGAGTTGTCGCCCTGGAAGAAGGAGGTGAAGAGGCGCTCCACCACCTCGGGTTTCATGCCGATGCCCGTGTCGTGGATCTCCACCCGGATCAGGGCCAGGCCATCCGCCGCCGCCTCGGGGCGCACCCGGACCTCTACGGAGCCTTCATGGGTGAACTTCAGGGCGTTGTCCATGAGGTTCGTGAGGATCTGCCGCAGCCGGGTGGGATCGCCCACCACGGCCAGCGGCGCGGCGGGATCCACGAAGATGCCAAGGTCCACGCCCTTGGCCTGGGCCTTCACGGCCAGCACCGTCTGCACGTCCTCGATCACGGACAGCAGGTCGAAGTCCAGGGACTCGAACTGCAACTTGCCGGCTTCGATCTTGGAAAAGTCGAGGATGTCGTTGATGAGGGTGAGTAGGGCATCGCCGCAGGAGCGGACCGTCTCGGCATACTGCCGCTGTTCGGGCCCCAGCGGCGTGTCCAGCAGCAGGCCCGTCATGCCGATGATGCCGTTCATGGGCGTGCGGATCTCATGGCTCATGTTGGCCAGGAACTCACTCTTGAGGCCCGACAGCTCCAGGGCCCGGTCCCGGGCCACGGCCAGTTCCAGGGCGGCCTCCGCCAGCCTCAGCTCGGCTCGCCGGCGATCCGTGATGTCGTGAAACTGCCAGAGGTGGCCCAGGTACTCCTCGCCCACCGCGATGGGCACGAAGTCCATGGCCATGATGCGGCCGTCCACCAGCTCGAACTCGTCGCCCTGCGCCGGCACCTTGGACCGGTCCAGGGCCTCTACGCAGGCCAGGAAGCCGCCCTTGTCCACCAGCAGGGGCAGGCATTCCTTCAATAGGTCCCGGGTGTCGCTCTCCACCAGCACGTGGGCGGGCACCGGCACCTGGAACATCCGGCAGAAGGTCTCGTTGAGCAGGGCGATCTTCCGGCCCTCGGTCTCCACCAGGATGCCCGCCTGCATGTTCTCGATCAGGGCCCGCAGTCGGCTGGTGGCCACACGCAGGACGATCTCGGTGTGCTTCCGCGCCGTGATGTCGTTCAGGGTGCCGGACACGCCCAGCACCACGCCGGCCTCGTCGAAGGCGATGCGCTGATGGGCCGCCACCCATTTCACGTCGCCCCCCTTGGCGGGGATCCGGAACTCGCCCTCGAAATCCGTCTGCCCGGTGTCCACCGCATAGGTGAGCATGTTCAGGTAGCGGGGATTGTCGGCCGGATGCAGGTACCCGAGGAAGGGCCGGCCCAGGCACTCCGCCACGGGAAAGCCCGTGAGCCCGGTCCAGGCCGGATTCAGGAAGGACCACTGCCCCTGCCGGTCGATCTGGAAGATCACGTCCTGGAAGTGCTCCACCAGGGCCCGATAGTGCTCGGCCTCCGCCCGGGCAGCCTCCAGCTGGGCCTCCTGCGAGGGAGACGAGGGGGTGCTGAAGGCTGGGAGGGCGGGATCGGCAGGCATGCTCCCCCCTCTTCGGCGGGCCGCGGCGCCAATCCAAGTATTCGAAGGCCTCCTGTAAGGGCCTGCCGGCCCGAATGGACTCCCGCTGTCGCATGGAAAAAGATTTCTTGTTTTTTTCGCTTTTCAACCCAAAATGGTAGGCACCCCTCTGGAGGATCCCCATGGCCGCGTCCGAGCAAGAAGATCGCCTCAAAGCCCTCACCCGCACCGTGGCCGACATCGAACGTGCCTTCGGCAAGGGCTCGATCATGAAGCTGGGGGACCGCATGAGCCCCTCCGAGGGCATCGAGGTCATCAGCACCGGCTCCATCGCCCTGGACTCCGCCTTGGGCGTGGGCGGCGTGCCCAAGGGCCGCGTGGTCGAGGTCTACGGCCCCGAGGCCAGCGGCAAGACCACCCTGGCGCTGCACATGGTGGCCCAGGCCCAGAAGAAGGGCGGCCTGGCCGCCTACATCGACGCCGAGCACGCCCTGGATCCCGAGTACGCCCAGAAGCTGGGCGTGGACGTGGCCAACCTCTTCATCAGCCAGCCCGACAGCGGCGAGCAGGCCCTGGAAATCTGCGACCAGCTGGTGCGCAGCGGCGCCCTGGACATCATCGTCATCGATTCCGTGGCGGCTCTGGTGCCCAAGGCCGAGATCGACGGTGAGATGGGCGACAGCCATGTGGGTCTGCAGGCCCGCCTCATGAGCCAGGCCCTCCGCAAGATGACCGGCACCATCAGCAAAACCCACACCTGCGTGGTCTTCATCAACCAGATCCGCATGAAGATCGGCGTGATGTTCGGCAGCCCCGAGACCACCACCGGCGGCAACGCGCTCAAGTTCTACGCCTCCGTGCGCCTCGACGTGCGCAGCATCCAGAGCATCAAGGGCAACACCAACGACCCCCTGGTGGCCGCCAAGGACGAGGATTCCTCCGTCATCGGCAAGAAGACCAAGGTGAAGGTGGTGAAGAACAAGGTCGCACCGCCCCTCAAGGTCGCCACCTTCGACATCATGTACGGCGAGGGCATCAGCCGCACCAGCGAGCTGGTGGAGCTGGGCACCCAGCTGGAGATCATTCAGAAGAGCGGCTCCTGGTACAGCTACAAGGACAGCCGCCTGGGCCAGGGCGCCGAGAACGTGAAGAAGCTCTTCACCGACAACCCCGAGCTGGCCGACGAGGTCGAGGGCCTCATCCGCGAGCGCCTCGGCATGAAGGTAGCCGTGGAAGCCTAATCCAATCCACCTGCTGACTCTTGGAAGGGGTCGTGCATACGGCGGCGGCCTTCATGGGCCGCCGCCGTTTTTCTTGGCTGACCGGATGACCGCCGGCAATCCCTGTCAGGTCAGCTATCATTGCCGCTCCGCACCGGAGGTCCCATGGCCAGTCCCGCCTTCCAGGTCGAAACCGTCCACCTGGCCCAGTTCCTTGAGGGGAGTGCCAGGGATCGGGCCGAGTTCATCCGCGTGCTGGGGGACAGCTTCCGGCACACGGGCTTCGTGAAGGTGGCGGGCCACCAGGTCAACCAGACTGACGTGGACGGTACCTACGGGGCCGCCCGGGCCTTCTTCGCCCTCCCCGAGGACGCCAAGACGCGCTTCCTGCTGCCGGGCACCGGCGGCGCCCGGGGCTTCACCAGCTTCGGCAGCGAGCACGCCAAGGACAACCCGGTCGGCGACCTCAAGGAGTTCTGGCATGTGGGCCAGGAGCTGCCCGCTGGTCATCCCCTCAAGTCGGTCTACGGCGACAATGTCTGGCCCGAGGCCGAGGTGCCGGGCTTCAAGGCCCACACCCTGGCCCTCTACCGGGCTTTGGAGGACTGCGCCGGCACCCTGCTGGAAGCCCTGGCCCTCTACCTGGACCTGCCCGAGCGCAGCCTCGCGGACATGGTCCGCGAGGGCAACTCCATCCTGCGCATCATCCACTATCCGGCCCTGCGGGACCGCTACATCGCCGGTGGCGTGCGCAGCTCCGCCCACGAGGACATCAACCTCATCACCCTGCTCCCGACCGCCACGGAAGCCGGCCTGCAGCTCCTGGACCGCGACGGCACCTGGCACGCCGTGGATGGCCTGGCGGGCGAGATCGTGGCGGATGCGGGGGACATGCTGAGCCGCCACCTGAACCTGAAGATTCCCAGCACCACCCACCGCGTGGTCAACGCCGAGGACCCCGGAACCGAGCGCTACTCCATGCCCTTCTTCTGCCATCCCCGGCCGGAGGTGGTGCTGGACTGCCCCGACTCCCTGCTGGAGCCCGGGGAGGCCCGGCGCTTTGAGCCCATCACCGCCCACGCCTTCCTCCTGGAGCGCCTGCGGGAGATCGGGCTGATCTAGCTGGTCCTAATCCTTGTCCTGCCGGCCCAGTCCTGCGCCCTGGAGATGCCGCGGCAGGCCAGGCACACCCTGGGTGCTGAACTGGCCGCTCCCGGTCGAGGGACTGGGCGCCGGTGCCGCGGGGCGGGCCTCCGCCGGCGCCTGCAGCGACTTCATCTGCTCGGGGGTGGCGAAGCGTTCGAGGCGGGCGAGTTGTTCGGTCGTGGGGAAACCCGTGTAGCGGACCCGGCGTGGGCCCCAGGCGGCGACTTCCTCGCCCTTCAGTTCGTGGATCCGGGGCAGGGTCTGGCGCGAGAAGATGCCCAGGGGCTCGCCGTTCTCCGCCACAAAGGCGATGACGTCGGCTTCGGGCAGCAGCACCGGCGCGCCGGTGAGCCAGGTGGCCACCGTGAGTGGCTTGCCCTGGCCGTTCTTCACCATGGTCATGACCGCCGGGCGGCCCAGGGCGGGATCGAGATCCTGCTCCTGGTTGCGGAGGGCCTCGATGAGATCCAGGTGCTTCAGTTCCTTCTGGGGCGAGGACATGGGGTGGGGATCCTGCAACCGGGCGGTCATCAGCTGGTCGTCGATGCGCTCCAGGAGCGCCAGCTGGAGCGGGGGCCCGCCCGCCTGCATGACCCGGCCCACCTCGTCCATGAGCTTGGGCAGTAGGATCTGGGGGGCAGCCAGCAGGACGTTCGCGGCCGGGATGGCCAGGAAGGGATGCTGATCCTTGAACAGGCCGTGCCACACCTCGGGCAGCAGGAGGCGCGCGG
Source organism: Holophagales bacterium (assembly GCA_038236735.1). GTDB lineage: Bacteria > Acidobacteriota > Holophagae > Holophagales > Holophagaceae > Geothrix. Next base: position 30,716 of record JBBRZL010000007.1, read on the forward strand.
CGTCCAGGCCGTCCCGCCAGGGGCTGCGGTAGATGCCCGAAGGCAGCCGCTCGAAGGTGCCCGCGCTGCGGTGGCGCAAGTGGTCCAGGGCCAGTTCCAGAACCTCGTCCGCGGACTGGTCCCAAAGGGTCAGCCAGGCGGTGGGCATCACCACGTCGCCCACGCGGATCCGCTGGCTCAGGCCGTCGATGAAACTCCGGCTCCAGCGGCCCTCGCGCTCCGCGCGCCAGGCGGGCACCAGTTCGGGCAACAGGTGGTCCTGGGCGTCGATCCAGGGGGCCGGCAGGGGCAGTCCCTGGCCCTGGAGCAGGGCCACCGCGTCGGCCCAGGCCTCGCGCTCCGCCGCCTTGCGGTGCGCCTCGAAGCCGGGGATTAGCTCCGTCAGCCCCGGCAGGTCCTGAGGCAGCCCCCGGGCCTCCAGCAGGGCCGCCAGGCCCGGCAAGGGCGCCTCTTCGGCGCGGGAAAGAAAACGATCGAAAAAGCCCATTTGCGCAAGCCCACCCAAACAATTCCAAGTTCACCCAAACAATCCATTGTGCCCGCTCAGAGAGCTTTATGCTTGGGAGATATGGTTTCCCACGATTCCCTCGGCCGCCCCCTCAAGGCCCTCCGTCTTTCGGTGACAGACCGCTGCAACTTCCGCTGCGGCTACTGCATGCCCCGGGAAGCCTTCGGCCCCGACTACCCCTTCCTGCCCCGGGAGGCCCTGCTCAGTTTCGAGGAGCTCACGCGCCTGGCCCGGATCTTCCTGGGCCTGGGCGTCACCAAGCTGCGGCTCACGGGCGGCGAGCCTCTGCTGCGCCGGGAGCTGCCCAGCCTGGTGCGGATGCTGGCGCCCCTGCCCGGCCTGGAAGACCTGGCCCTCACCACCAACGGCGTCCTCTTGCCGGAGCTGGCCCTGGAGCTGCGGCGGGCCGGCCTGCGCCGCCTCACCGTGAGCCTCGACACCCTGCGCCCGGACCGCTTCCAGGCCCTCAGCGACACGGACCTGTCCCTTGATCGCGTATTGGCGGGGATCGAGGCCGCCCGCACCGCCGGCTTCGGCCCCCTCAAGCTCAACTGCGTGCTGCAGCGGGGCGTCAACGAGGACGAGATCCTGGAGCTCGCCGGCTACGCTCGGGAGGCTGGCCACACCCTGCGCTTCATCGAGTTCATGGACGTGGGCACCAAGAACGGGTGGCGCCTGGCCGCCGTGGTGCCTGCCGCCGAAGTCCACCAACTCCTGCATGCGCGGTGGCCTCTGGAGCCTCTCAACACCGCGGAGGGCGCCGTGGCCCAGGGCTGGCGCTACCGCGATGGCCGAGGTGAAGTGGGGCTCATCTCCTCGGTGACGGTGCCGTTCTGCCGCACCTGCGACCGCGCGCGCCTGTCTGCGGACGGCCACCTCTACACCTGCCTCTTCGCCAACGAGGGCCTCGACCTGAAGGGCTTCCTCCGCAGCGGCCACCGCGACGAGGATCTCGCGGCCCTCTTGCGCTCCCACTGGAGTCGCCGCGAGGACCGCTATTCGGAAATTCGCCGGGCCGACACACCGGGCCTGCCCCGCATCGAGATGTCCCACATCGGCGGATGACCCCAAGGAGTGCCATGCGACGCCTCTGCCCACTTTTCCTCGCCGCCCTGGCCACTCTGCTGGGCGCCGCCCCCCCGGCCGCCGTGGTGCATGGCGGCGCCGGCGGCCCGCGCATCCGCATGGACGGCACGGACCGGGCCGCGGCCAAGGCCCTGGCGACCCTGGCTTCAGGCGGTTCGGCCCTCGACGGGGCCCTGGCCGGCGTAGTGGTGCTGGAGGATGACCCCCGCTACAACGCGGGCACCGGGGCCAATATCCGCCTCGACGGCAGGACTATCCAGATGGACGCCGCCTGCATGGACGGGACCGCGGGCGCTTTCGGCGCCGTGGCCGCCATCGAGCGGGTGCAAAATCCCGTTCTGGTGGCCCGCAAGGTCATGGACACGCCCCACCTCCTCATTGTGGGCGAGGGCGCCACCCGCTTCGCCCGGGCCATGGGCTTCCCCGACTACGATCCCACTTGCGCCGAGAACAAGGTGAGGTTCGAGCGGGTCAAGGCCATCCTCAAGGGCGCGGACGCCCGCCAGCTCGAGGCCTGGAAGCGCTACGACTGGAAGCGGGGCTGGAACTTCCCCACGCCACTCAAGGAGGCCCTGGGCAGCCCCGACACCGTGGGCTGCGTCACCCGCGACACCAAGGGCCGCTTCGCCGCCGCCGCCAGCACCGGTGGCACCACCATCACCTTCTATGGCCGGGTCGGCGACGTGCCCATGTTCGGCGCGGGCCTCTACGCCGGGCCCAAGGGCGCCGTGGCCTGTACCGGCCACGGCGAGGAGATCATCCGGCGTCTGGTGGCCAAGGCCGCCTACGACCTGCTGGCCCAGGGGCTGCCAGCCCAGGAGGCCGTGGACCGCATCCTGGCCGGCTTCCCCGATATCGACCTGGGCCTGGTGGCCGTGGGCTCAGCCAGCACCGGTGGCGGCTGCAACTATTCTGCCGAGCTGAAGCGCTACGCCAAGGACTATCGCCACCAGATGCCCTGGAGCGAGGCGGTCATGGCTCCCGGATCATCTGGGCGATGAGGAAGGCCATCTCCAGGCTCTGGCTGCGGTTCAGCCGCGGATCGCAGCCGCTGCGGTAGGCCAGGTGCAGGCCCGCCTCGTCCAGGCCCTCCATGCCGCCGGTGCACTCGGTAACCGGTTCCCCCGTGAGCTCGAAGTGCACGGCGCCCATGCGGGAGCCGTGGGTCCGATGGAGGGTGGCCACTTCCTGCAGTTCCTGGAGGATGTCGCCGAAGGCCCGGGTTTTTTGCCCCCCGGCGGCCTGCCGGCCATTGCCGTGCATGGGATCGCAGCTCCACAGCACCGGATGGCCCTCGGCCCGGGCCGCCTCGATGAGGGCGGGCAGCACGGCCGATGCCTTGCCCGCACCGAAGCGGGTGATGAGCGTGAGGCGACCCGGCTGACGCTCGGGGTCCAGTTTGGACAGTACTTGTCGCAAAGCCTCCGGTGTCATGGCCGGGCCCACCTTCAGCCCGATGGGATTGCCCAGGCCGCGGATGTACTCCAGGTGCGCGCCGTCGAGCTGGCGGGTGCGCTCGCCGATCCAGAGAAAGTGGGCGCCCAGGTTGTAGTAGCGGCCCTGCTCGGGCACGAAGCGCGTCAGCGCCGTCTCGAAGGGCAGGTGCAGGGCCTCGTGGCTGGTGAACAGTTCGCCGGTGCGGAGGTGCTCGGGCAGCCCGCCCAGGCGCTGGACGAAATCCAGGGAGTTCTGCACCTGATCCAGGGTCTCCAGGTAGTGGCCGGCGTCCTCGCGGCTCCAGGTGAGATCCCAGTGTTCGGGGTGCTGCAGGTCGGCGAAGCCGCCGTCCACCAGGGCCCGCAGGTGGTTGAGCGTGGCGCTGGCCCGGTAGTAGGCCTCCAGCAGGCGCCCAGGATCCGCCTCCCGCTGCTTCGGCGCCAGGCCATTGATGAGATCGCCGCGATAGACCGGCAGCTCCTGGCCGTCGATCTGCTCCGTGAGGCCGCTGCGCGGTTTGGCGTACTGGCCCGCGATGCGACCCAGGTGGATGACCCCCGTGCGGCCGCCGTGCGTAATGAGCACCGACATCTGCAGCAGCACGCGCAGCTTGTTCTGGATGATGGCCCCGCGACAGTCCGCGAAGGCCTCAGCGCAATCGCCCCCCTGCAGCAGGAAACGCTTCCCGGCGGCGGCCTCTGCCAGCAGCTTCTGCAGCAGGTCTACCTCCTCGGCCACCACCAGGGGGGGCAGTTCGCGCAACTCGGCCAGGGCCGCCTCCACCGCAGCGGGCTCCTTGTAGGTGGGTTGCTGCGCGGCCGGCCGGCCACGCCAGGAATCGGGGCTCCAGGAGTTCATCGCACCACCTCCGATACCGCCTGCGGGTAGCTGCCCAGAACCTTCATGGACGCGCAGGCACCCTGCACTTCGACGAGGGCTTCGGCCAGGAGAGGATCCTGGGCGTGGCCTTCGATATCGAGGAAGAAGGCGTACTCCCAGAGCTTGCGGCGGGTGGGGCGGCTCTGGATGCGGCTGAGGTTGAGGCCACGGCGGGCCAGGGGTTCCAGCAGGTGCAGCAGGGCGCCGGGGCCGTCCTGGGCCATGGCCAGCAGGGTGGTACGGTCGCGGCCTGAGGGCTCGGCACCTTTGGGGCCCAGCACCAGGAAGCGGGTGGCGTTAGCGGCCAGATCCTGAATCTTCGTCTCCGCGACCTTCAGGCCGAACAGCTCTGCCGCCAGTTCCGAGGCCACCGCCGCGCCCTCGGCGTCCTCCCGGGCCAGGCGCGCGGCTTCCGAGGTGGAAGGTGCCTCGATGCGATCGGCCTGGGGCAGGTGGGATTCCAGCCAGCGTCGGCACTGGCCCAGGGCCTGGGGGTGGGAGTAGACCCGGCGCACGGCGCCCAGATCCAACTCCGGCCGCAGCAGCAGGGCCTGGTCTACGGGGAGCAGGATCTCCGCGCAGATGCGCAGGGGGCTATCGAGGAAGGCGTCCAGCGTGGTGTCCACGGAGCCTTCGGTGGCGTTCTCCACGGGCACCACGCCGTAGTCGGCTCGGCCCCGCTCCACGGCCTGGAAGACGGCCTGGATGGTGCCCTGGGGCAGGGACTGGCTGGAGCCGCCGAACTGGTGGCGGGCCGCCAGGTGGGTGAAGGTGCCCTCGGGGCCCAGGAAGGCCACCCGCAGCGGCTTCTCCAGGCTCAGGCAGGCGCTCATGATTTCCTGGAAGATGGTGCGCACCGCCGTGGCGGGAAAGGGACCGTCGTTCTTGGCCACGAGGCGGCCGAGGATCTCCCGCTCACGCTTCGGCGCGTGGAAGATGGCCTCCGGCGCGGCGGCGGCTTTCAGCTGGCCCACGGCGGCGGCCAAGCCCGCCCGCCGGTTGAGCAGGGCCAGCACCTCGTCGTCCACAGCGTCGATGGCCCGGCGAAGGTGGTCGAGGGACTGGGGATCGTGCATCGTCATGGGCGCTCCTGGCATGCAAAAACCCCCGGACCGTGAGGTCTCGGGGGCGATGGTCAAGCGGTGTGGATCTAGCGACCGCCTACCCTCGCACCCAAGGTGCGAAAGCTAAAGGCGAAAAGGCGGTGGGAGGTCAACATGGCAGTGTTAGAACTGTGCCCGAAGTCCGGCGTGGTCGCAAGGTTTCAGGCACCCAAATGCGTGAACACTTCCGTCAGACAGGCGGCCCAGACCTCGTCGGGGGTTTCCTCCAGGAAGAATTCCACCGCATGGCCCGCGGGCCGGGCTTCGGGGTGCAGGGACCAGGTCTCGAAGAGGGCGTCCAGGGGCGCGGCGTTCAAGGGATTGTGGCGGTACTTGTGGGCCTTCCGGATCCGGTCCGGTTCGGGCCCCCGCAGGCAGACGCCCTCCCGCTTGGTGGCCACGAAAGTGAAGGCCTGGACCCACTTGCCTGCCATGAACTGGTTGAAGTGCAGGAAGGCCCCATGGTGGCTGCGGGAATAGTCGAAGGTCCGCTGCTTGCCCTTCCACTTGGCCGTCCAGAGCGACAGCACCGCCACGAGACGGGCCCGCTCCGAGGGGTGCTTCAGACAACCCTGGGCATAGGGCAGGAATTCATCAAGCAGGTCCACGCGACTCTCCAACTTCTCCCACACTAACGCAAGGCGGGATTCCGGCCCCATAGGGTCAGCCCCGTCCCGATGCAAAAAACCGCTACCATGAGGCCATCCTAGGGCCAGCTCATGTCCCCTCCTTCTGACCAGCCTGCACCCCTCCCGACCCACGCCCGGGGACCTTGGCTGTTCACCCTGCTGGTGCTGGTGGCGAGTCTGGGAGCCACCCTGATCGCCTGGGCCGCCGCCCAGCAGGCTCAGGCCCGCCGGGATAACGCCCGCCTCAGCCGCTTCGTGGGCCGTACGGAACAGGGCCTCCAGAACCGGTTGGGCCGCTATGAGGATATTGCCCGGGGAGCCCAGGGCTTTTTCGCGGGCGAGCCACGCCAACTCACCATGGAAAATTGGCATGCCTACGTGAACCGGCTGGATCTCTTCAACCGCCACCCGGGCATGACCAGTCTCGCCTTCATCAGCCGCGTGCCCCTCGCCGAACTGGAAACCTTCCTGCGGGAGCACCCCCAGCTCACCGGGCTCTACCATCGCCCCACCTCGGACCCGCTGCCCCTGCTCAATCCCGGCCAGGGCGGGGACTACCTGATCATCGAACTCTGCGAGCCTGGCAACCGCAGCGCCAAGGCCCTGGGCCTGGACGTGGGCACCAGCCGCACCCAGCGCATGGCGGCCGAACGCGCCTTGGAGACGGGGCAACCCGTGCTGTCTGGCCTGCTCCGCTTCACGATGCCGGAGGGCGTTCAGGAGGCCGTGGCCCTTTTCGTCCCCGTCTACCTGAGCACCGATCTGCCGGCGGACCCTGCGGCCCGCCGCGTCGCGCTCCGGGGCTGGGTGTCGGCGGGCATCCACCTGCAGCCCCTCATGGAGGACATCCTCCGGGGGGAAGACCAGGGCATCGCCTTCGAGGTGGTCGACACGCTCGCGAACAAGGGTCCCCAGCGGCTCTATGCCAGCCCGGACTGGCCGCCGGGAGGCCAGCTCGACACCATGCACAAGCTGGTGATCGGGGGGCGGGAGTGGCAGCTTCGCTATGCCATCAAGCCCAGTTTCTACCAGACTGAAGGCCGCTATCAGCCGGTTTTCCTGGTCCTGGGCGGCATCGCGCTCAGCTTCGCCCTCGCCGCCGTGGTCTGGTCGCTGGCGGGCACCCGCGCCCGCGCGCTGAACCTGGCCCAGCACATGAACGCCTCGCTGTACGAGGCCCTGCAGCGAAACCGCAGCCACATCGCCGACTCGCCGCTGGCGGTGATCGAGACGGATGCCGGTTTCCTCATCCGGGAGTGGAACCCCACCGCGGAGAAGATCTTCGGCCATTCCCGGGAACAGGCCCTGGGCAAGGATCCCCGCTTCCTCATTCCCCCGGACGGCCAGGCCGCGGTGACTACCCGCCGGAAGGCCCTGCTGGACAGCACCGGGGGTATCCGCGTCCACCTGGAGAACCTCACCAGCACGGGCCAGAAGATCCTGTGCGACTGGTACAACACCGCGCTGCGGGACGAGGAAGGCCGGTTCGTCGGCGCCGTCTTCCTGGCGGACGACGTGACCGAGCGTCGCCGGGCCGAAAGCGCCCTGCGCCAGGCCCAGAAACTGGAAAGCCTCGGCGTGCTGGCCGGCGGCATCGCCCACGACTTCAACAACCTTCTGACGGCCATCCTCGGAAACACCGAAGTGGCGCTGGATCGCATCCCTGACGACCCCGTGCTGCGCAATGCCCTCCAGCGCATCGAGGCGACCACGCAGCGGGGCTCGGACCTCGCCCGCCAGCTGCTGGCTTACGCGGGCAAGGCCCACTTCGCGATCAGGCCCCTGGATCTGAATGCCATCATCCTCGAGATGGGGGACCTGCTGTCGGTCTCCATCTCCAAGAAGGTGGCCCTGCATCAGGATCTCCAGGCAGGCCTGCCGCCGGTCGAAGCGGACAGCGCCCAGTTCCAACAGGTCGTCATGAACCTCGTCATCAACGCTTCGGAGGCCATCGGCGACCGCCCGGGCACCGTCACCCTCCGTACCCGTTCCAAGCACTATTCCCAAGCCGAACTGTCCGCCAATTTCCCGGGCCAGGTCCTCGAACCGGGGCCCTTCGTGCGCATGGAGGTAGAAGACGATGGCTGCGGCATGGACGCAGAGACCATCGGCCGCATCTTCGATCCCTTCTTCACCACCAAGTTCACCGGTCGGGGCCTGGGGCTGTCCGCCATGCTGGGCATCGTCCGGGGCCACCAGGCCGGCATCCACGTGGAAAGCACTGCCGGGCAAGGCACCGTCTTCACGCTCCTGTTCCCTTCCTCCGAAGCCACCGTCACCTTCCTGGTGCCTGAACCCGAACCGGCCCTGGCCATGTCCGGCACGATACTGGTGGTGGACGACGAAGGCATCATCCGCGATCTGGCCCGCAGCGGCCTCGAGGCCTCCGGCTTCCGCGTGCTCGAAGCCCGGGATGGCCTGGAGGCAGTGGAACTCTTCCAGTCAGGGCAGGTGACCGTCGACCTGGTGTTGCTGGACATGACCATGCCCCGCATGGGCGGCGCCGAGGCTTTCCGCCGCATCCGGTCGCTGCACCCGGGTATGCCCGTCCTGTTGACCAGCGGATATACACAAAAGGAGTCCATGGAGTCGCTGGCGGATTTGCCCCCGGATGGTTTCCTACAGAAACCCTTCCGCATCCGGGAACTGGTGAGCATGGTCCGGAACGTCCTGCAGAATCTGACCGGCGGCGCCAAGCGCAAATAACCAAATAACCATCTGGACTCTTGAAAGGTGGACGCTAAGTCCATGCGATAAAAGGGCTCTGTGCCATGGATCACAAGTGTCGCCAGTTAGGTTTTTAGACACTGAAATCAGGCGCTGCACCCCTCATGCTGAACGGATCTGGAGGCCTCCATGTCCGACTCGACCGCGCAGCAGATCAGCTCCGGTAATCTGCCCGCTCCCAACTGGCATGCCACGCACGTGGAAGCCCAGGCCCGCTTGAACCGCATGGCCGAAGCCCTGGGTGCCGGCGACTGGCAGGAAGTGGATCGCGGTGCCCGCTGGGTCTTCGAAGTGCTCCGCCCCCACAACGAGGCCGAGGAGCGGGAGTTGTTCCCCCTGCTGGAGGAGATTGGCGCTGAGGCCCTGTACCAGCGCCTCCATGACGACCACCGCCAGATGTGGGACCTGAACCTGCAGCTGCTGGCGGAGATCAGCGAAGGGCAGGTGCGCGCCCCGCGCTCCCTCAAGCTGCTGGGCGAGCGCCTGGTGGACCTGATCCGCGACCACATCGAGGCCGAAGAGCACCTCATGCTGCCCCTGCTCAAGGGCAAGTCGCTCTATGCCTCCGACGACGAGACTCAGGACGGCTACCTGATCCTTGAGAAGAAGCTCATCGCCCCGGAGACCTGGTCCTTCATCGTGCAGGCCCCTCAGGTGGCCCGGGGCCGCAAGCCCGGCCAGTTCTTCATGGTGGCGCCTTTCCCCGAAAGCGAGCGCATCCCCCTCACCCTGGCCGGCGGCGACGCCCGGAAGGGCTACATCCATTTCGTCATGCAGGAAGTGGGCGCCACCACCAAGGCCATGGGCCGGCTCTTCGCGGGCGACCGCCTCTATGCCGTGGCGGGCCCCATGGGTACGCCGACCGAGCTGGTGGAAGAAGGCACCATCGTGCTGATGGCTGGCGGCTACGGCAGCGCGGCCATCCTGCCCGCCGCCGAGGAGCTCCACGCCAAGGGTCGCCGCGTCATCACCATCCTGGGCGGCCGCAGCAAGGAGCGCGTGCTGCTCGCGGAGGAACTGGGCGCGGCCTCGGCCGAGCTCATCGTCACCACCGATGACGGCACCCTGGGCCGCAAGGGCCTGGTCACCGACGCCCTCAAGGACATCATCGCCCGCGAGCCCATCGCCGAGGTGGTGGCCGTGGGCCCCCTGCCCATGATGCGCGCCGTCGCCGACCTCACCAAGCCCTTCGGCATCTTCACCCTGGTGAGCCTCAACGCCATCATGGTGGACGGCACCGGCATGTGCGGTGGCTGCCGGGTCAGCGTGGGCGGCGAGACCAAGTTCGCCTGCTTCGACGGCCCCGATTTCGACGGCCACAAGGTGGACTTCGCCATGCTCCGCAACCGCCAGGATTGGTACAAGACGGAAGAGCAGTGCGATCCCAGCGAGTGCAAGATCGGCCGGGTGGCGGCCACCGGCCCCGTGGACTACTCCCAGTACCTGAATGCCCCGGTCACCGATCTGGCGGACTGGCAGAGTCTCGATCTGGGCGCCATCAAGCCCAGCCAGAAGATGAAAATACCCCGCCAGGAGATGGCCTGCCAGCCCCCGGAATTGCGGGTCTGCAACTTCGACGAGGTGAGCCTGGGCCTGTCGCCCGAGCAGGCCAAGCTCGAAGCCGCCCGCTGCATCATGTGCAAGCATCCCGCCTGCATCGAGGGCTGCCCGGTGAGCATCGACATTCCGGCCTTCCTGCTCAAGCTCGTCCAGGACGACGCACAGGGCGCCGCCCGGGTCATCAAGGAGAGCTCCTCGCTGGGCTCCGTCTGCGGCCGCGTCTGCCCGCAGGAGAAACAGTGCGAGATCAAGTGCGTGGTGGGCATCAAGGGCCAGCCGGTCTCCATTGGCCGTCTGGAGCGCTTCGCCGCCGACTCCATGCTGGGTTCCACGGAACTGCCTCCGGTCCTGCCCCCCACCGGCAAGAAGGTCGCCATCATCGGCGCGGGTCCCGCAGGCCTCACGGTGGCGGGCGAACTGGTCAAGAAGGGCCACTCGGTCACGGTCTACGATGCCCTCCACAAGCCCGGCGGCGTGATGCTCTACGGCATTCCCGAATTCCGCCTGCCCAACGCCATCGTGGATCAGGAAGTGGACACCCTCCGCCGCATTGGCGTGAAGTTCGTCATGAACACGCTGGTGGGCCGCAGCATGACCGTGGAGGACCTCCGCCAGGAGAACGACGCCATCTTCATGGGCACCGGCGCCGGCCTGCCCAAGATGATGGGTATCCCCGGCGAAGAGTTCAAAGGCGTCTACACGGCCAATGAGTTCCTCACCCGCATCAACCTCATGCGCGCCGACCTCTTCCCCGAG
>JBBRZL010000008.1:0-41017 GCA_038236735.1 Holophagales bacterium
CCCATCGGCTTCCGCCCGAAGAAGTGACCAAGGCTCCCATGATCCCCGGCCCCATCACCCTCCTCATCCTCGACGGCTTCGGCGACGGCCCGCGGAACGCCTTCGACGCCACCTTCGTCGCGGCCATGCCCCGCTTCAATGCGCTGCGGAAGACCTATGCCACGACCCAGCTGGCCACCAGTGGGGAGGCCGTGGGCCTGCCGGAGGGCCAGTTCGGCAACTCAGAGGTGGGCCACATGAACCTAGGCGCCGGCCGCGTGGTGTGGCAGGAGCTCACCCGCATCGACGCTGCCATCCGGCGCGGCACCTTCCGCGAAAATGCCCCCATCGGCAAGCTCATGGCCGATCTCAAGGCCAGCGGCAAGCGCCTGCACCTGTTGGGCCTGGTGAGCGACGGGGGCGTCCACAGCCACCAGAACCACCTGGTGGCCCTGGCCCAGTGGGCCCAGGCGGAGGGGATTCCTACCACCATCCACGCCATCACCGACGGTCGCGACACCGCCCAGAAGAGTGCCGACGGCTTCCTCCAGTGGCTGCTCTTCCGGCTGCGGGATTGCCCGCTGGTGACCATCGGCTCGGTCTGCGGGCGCTACACGGCCATGGACCGGGACAAGCGCTGGGATCGCACCGAGCAGGCCTGGAAGCTCTACGTGGACGGCGAAGGCGTCCACCAGGCACCGGATGCCCTGGCTGCGGTTGCCGCTGCCTATGGCCGCGGGGAGACCGATGAATTCATCGCGCCCACCCGGCTCGACGCCTTCCAGCCCATCAGCGATGGGGACGGTGTGCTCTTCTTCAATTTCCGCGCCGACCGGGCCCGGCAGCTCTGCCACGCCCTGGTGAATCCCACCTTCACGGGCTTCCCGGAAAAGCACCGGCCCGTCGTGCAGCTAGTCACCTTCACCGCCTACGACGTGGAACTGGAGGCCTATCTGTCGGTGGCCTATCCACCGCAAAGCCTCGAACACATCCTGGGCGAACTCATCAGCGCGCAGGGCTGGAAACAGTTCCGCACGGCGGAAACGGAGAAGTACGCCCACGTCACTTACTTCTTCAACGGCGGCCGGGAGGCGCCTTTCGAAGGGGAGGAACGCAGGCTGGTGCCTTCCCCCAAGGTGGCCACCTACGACCTGCAACCCGAGATGAGCCTGGCGGCCGTGAGCCAGGGCCTGGAGGCGGCCATCCACTCCGGAACCTACCGGCTGCTGGTCTGCAACCTGGCCAACCCCGACATGATCGGTCACACCGGGGATCTGGCCGCGGCCATCATCGCCTGCGAAGCCGTGGATGCCGCAGTGGGCAGAATCGCGGAGGCCACCCTGGCCATGGGCGGCGCCCTCTTCATCACCGCCGATCACGGCAACTGCGAGTGCATGCGCGACGAGGGCGGCCATCCCCACACGTCCCACACCCTCAACCCGGTGCCGGCGGTGCTGGTGGCCGCGGGCTTCGAGGCCCGCCAGCTGCACGGCGGCGGCGCCCTCAACGACGTGGCACCCACCCTCCTCCAACTGTTCGGCCTGCCCCAGCCCGGCGTCATGGACGGGAAAAGTCTCATCTTTGGCTAGGACCTTTCGTTGATATTGTCTTAAGCAACCTGAAGCGCCGTTCAAGTCCCTCCCCGTGTTTCCCCGGAAATCGAATGACCGCATCGCGCCTCGAGCGCCTCGAATCAGGCGCTTCCTTCGTGCGGACCCTGGTCTGGGTGGTGGTGGTCTTTGATCTCCTGATCATCGCCCTGGCCGGCTGGACCTTACAGCAGGCCCGGCAGCAGTACGTGCGAAATGCCGAAGCCATCACCCAGAACCTGGCCCAGGTGCTGGAGGAGAACCTCCGGGGCACCATCAACCAGATCGACCTGGGCCTGCTCACCATCAAGGATGAGTTCGAACGCCAGGACCTGCCTGAGGCCAAGAAGCGGGTCAGGGCCTACATCCAGTCCCAGGCAGCTCGCAACAGCCTTCTGGAAGGAGTCTGGCTGGCCGATGACCAGGGCAACCTCCATCTGGACTCCGCACTGCCCACGGATCGGACGATCAACGTGGCCGACCGGGACTACTTTGAGTACCTGAAGACCCACCCTGAACCAGGCCTGTACATCTCGCAGCCCCATATGGGCCGGGTCACCGGAATCTGGGGCGTCCAGGTGGCCCGGCGCCTGAACCGGCCAGATGGCGGATTCGCTGGGATCGTTTACGGCACCTTCACCCTCGGCAGATTGAGTCAGACCTTCAGCCAGATCGACATCGGAGCCCACGGCTCCATCTCCCTCCGGGGCCAGGACCTTGGCCTGCTGGTCCGGTTGCCGGCCCCGGCGGACATGGACCAGCGATTAGGAAATCAAACCATCACCGGGGACTACCTTGTGGCCCTCCGCTCCCACCTGGCCACCAACCACTTCACCGCCCGCTCCGTCGTGGACGGTTCGGCCCGCACTTACACCCTGCGGCAGATGGCCAACCCCACCTTCTACATCCTCATCGGCCTCTCCCAGCAGGACTACCTGGCTCCCTGGCGCAAGGAGGCGCTGCTCTCGGGCCTCGCGGTGGCCGCCCTTCTCGCCCTTTCTCTGGGCATCGGCTGGGTGGCGCGCACGGCCTGGAGTCGACAGATCCGCGCCCAGGCGGAGCGCGACCGGCTGATCGGGGACCTCACCCTGGCTCTGACGGAGGTGAAGAATCTCAAGGGCCTGCTGCCCATCTGCGGCCACTGCAAAAAGATCCGCGACGATCAGGGCTACTGGAGCCATATCGAGGCCTACATCTCCGAACACTCGGAGGCCACCTTCACCCATGGCGTCTGCCCGGACTGCGCCCAGGACCTGCGGCGCGAGATGCAGGCCCGGCGGGACGGCAGCCCCGGAGCCTTGCCGTTGGTGCCCCCAAGGTGATGGAGCGCACACCCCAGTGGCCGCCACCCTGGCGATACTGGAACCATGAAAATTGCCTTCATCGGTACCCATGGGGTCGGCAAGACCACCCTCTGCTACGAGCTGGCTGCAGCCCTCAAGCGGGAGGGCATCCACGTGGACATCGTGAAAGAAGTGGCCCGGCTATCGCCGCTCCCCATCAACCAGAAGACCTCCCTGGAGGCCCAGACCTGGATCTTCCTCACCCAGATGGCCGAGGAAATCCGCTCGGGCAGCCAGCATGACGCCCTGGTCTGCGATCGCAGCGTGCTGGACAACTACGCCTACATGATGCTCGCCTTCGGCCGCCAGTTGCCCATCGAGCGCTACATGCACCACTGGATGAAGAGCTACGACCTGCTCTTCAAGGTCCCCTTCAGCGGCCACCTGGCCGCCGATGGGGTGCGGGATACCGACACCTTCTTCGCCGAGGCCGTGGATCACCTGGTGGACAAGCTCCTGGCTGAGCGCAGCATTGCCCATGAACGCCTGGAGCCCGGCGCCCGCCCCACCTGGATCGAGCGGGTCAAGCAGGTGGTACTGAATCATCCCAAAGGGCAAAAACGGCTCATCTGACGCTGCTTTATAAAGTCGGCTGCCGGAGCCCCCGATACACAATGCCTGGGGAATCAATTCCCCACGGAGGCTGTGTGCTCGGATCAGCGCGAACCATTGGGACCCGATTGTTTATGGCCACAGGCGTTGCCGGGCTGCTCTTCCTGGGAGCTTTGGCCTTGGCCTTGCTCGGACTTCGATCAGGACAAGCGACGTTCAAATCCTATGCTGAGGGCTCCGCCCCGGAGTTGCTCACCTATACCCAGCTCTACGCCAACGGGCTCCAGACTGGCCAGGCCATCCGCAACATCGTGCTGGATCCGTTGAACCCCAAGGCCTACCAGAACTATGACGGTGCCCTGAAGGACTTCGCCGCGACCCTGCAGACCGGGATCGCCCTGACCGCAGATACCCCTGACCGCCAGCAGGCCCTGCGCGAAGTCGGCGCCCAGTGGGATGACTTGGTCCGCCTTCAGGAGCCCATCAAGGCCAAGGCCCTCGATCAGATCGCCGCGATCACCCTGCTCAACAAGCAGGCCACCCCAGCCTGGAGGGCCGTCAAGGATCGGTTACTGGCACTCATGAAACAGCAAGAAGCGCGCATGGCCACCATCAAGGCCGATTCCTCGCGGGCTCAGAACCGCGCCATGCAACTGGCCATCGGGGTCGGGCTGCTTGCCATTGTTCTTGGCACCACGCTGCTGTTCCTGGCCATCCGGAGCCTACAACAGCGGCTCGGGGACCTGGACACCGCCATTGCTGATCTTGCCAGTGGCAAGGGCGACCTCACCCGACGCCTGACCATCGTGGGTCAGGATGAAATCTGCCAGATCGCGGATAAGACCAACCAGATCACAGCTTTCTACCAACGTTTCTTCCAGGGCCTGGGGCTGCATTCCCAGGGGGTGGCCAGTGGTTCCACGGAACTCTCCGCCACGGCCGAATCCCTGTCTGGCACGGCCAACCAGCTGGACGCCCTCACCCAGACCACCAGGGCCAATACCGAAAGCATGGCGAAGGCCTTGGAATCCCTGGCCGCCTCTTCGGTCGAGGTCATGGCCCTGGCGGAGCAGTCCCGCAGCCACTCGGCCGCCTCGGAACAGGCGATCCAGCATGGCATCGCCACCGGGCAGGACACAGCCCAGGCCATGACGGCCATCAGCCAGGCCACCTCCGAAACGATCAAAGCCGTTTCGGTAATCCAGGACATCGCACGGCAGACGAACCTGCTTTCCCTGAACGCCGCCATCGAGGCCGCCAAGGCCGGCCACATGGGCAAGGGCTTCGCGGTGGTGGCCGAGGAAGTTCGCAAGCTGGCCGAGCGCTCAGCCCAGGCCACCCACCAGATCAACCAGCTCATCTCCGCCATGGACGGGGCCCTGGGCAAGGGCACTGTCACCGTCGAGGCCACTTCGAAGGCCCTCCAGCAGATCCACACCCACATGGCCGAGACAATCAAGACCGCCACCTGCATTGGGACCGCGGCCGGCGAGCAGGTCCGCGTCAGCCGGGAAGTGGACGCCCTGGTGGCACGGGTTTCGGAGGACGTGACGCGCAACGCCTCAGCCAGCCATCAGCTGTCGGCCACCGTGGGCGAAGTGGCCTCCACGGCTTCGGAGTTGTCCCGCATCGCTGAGAGCATCCGGGGCGAAGTGGCCATGTTCCGAGTGTGAAATTCTCTTGTGACCCAGGTCTCCTCAATTGGCATGGAGCATTCCTGACCCAGAGTAGATCCTTATAGGGTGAGGGAGGCTCCCATGGCTTTGGACGAGACCCAGCCGGTGCGCGGCAGCAGCTACATGTTCCACCCCGCGGGCACCCTCCCCCAGTTCACGCCGGAAGAGAACAGCGAGGATGCCCTGGCCATCGCCGAGGCCGCTCGGGATTTCATGAACGGCGAGATCATGCCCCGGGACGAGGAGATCGACCACCTTGACCTGCCCCTCACCCGCGACCTGCTCCGCAAGGCCGGCGACCTGGGTCTCCTGGGCGTCGAAGTGCCCGAGGAATACGGCGGGCTGGATCTCGATAAGAAGACGGCCCTGCTGGTGCTGGAGGAAATGGCCAAGCAGGCCAGCTTCTCCACGAGCTTCACCGCCCACACCAGCATCGGCACCATGCCCATCGTCTACTTCGGGAGCCCCGAGCAGAAGGCCAAGTACCTGCCCAAGCTGGCCTCCGGAGAATGGTGCGCAGCCTACGCCCTGACCGAAGCCGGCAGCGGCTCCGATGCCCTCGGCGCCAAGGCGAACGCCGTGCTGCAGGATGGCCACTGGGTGCTGAACGGCACCAAGGCCTGGATCACCAACGCCGGCTTCGCCGACGTCTTCGTGATCTTCGCCAAGATCAACGGCAGCCACCTCAGCGCCTTCATCGTCGAGAAGGCCGACCCCGGCATCAGCACCGGGGCCGAGGAAAAGAAGATGGGCATCAAGGGCAGTTCCACCCGCACCGTGATCCTGGACAACTGCCGCATCCCCGAGGATCGCCTGCTGGGTGGCAAGGGCAAGGGCGCCCGCATCGCCCTGGGTATCCTCAACGTGGGTCGCTTCAAGCTGGGCGCCAGCTCTGTGGGCGCCGGCAAGCGGGTGCTGGAGTACACCCTGAAGTACACCGCCGAGCGCACCCAATTCGGCAAGTCCCTCAATGCCTTCGGCCTCGTCCAGCAGAAGTTGGCGAACATGGCCGTGCGGATCTTCGTCGGCGAGAGCATGAGCTTCCGCACCATCGGCTACCTGGACGAGGCCCTGGCCCGCACCAGCTGGGACAGCGAGACCGGTGGCGCCGACAAGATGAAGGCCATCGACGAGTACGCGGTGGAAGCCTCCATGTCCAAGGTGTGGGGCAGTGAGGCCCTCTTCGCCACCGCCGACGATGCCGTGCAGACCTTTGGCGGCGCCGGCTTCAGCGCCGAATACCCGGCCGAAAAGATCTACCGCGATTGCCGCATCAATCGCATTTTCGAAGGCACCAACGAGATCAACCGACTCCTCATCGCCGGCACCTTCCTGAAGCGCTGCGGTGGCACGGACGGCCTGCCGCTGGCCGAGGCCGCCACGGCGAACCTGGAGCTGCCCGGGGATGGACTCCTGCGCACCGTGGCCCTGGCCAAGGCCCGGGCTCTGAAGGTGATCGCCAAGGCCCAGGGCGATCGGGGACCAAAGATCCTCGAGAACCAGGAAGCCGCCGCCCGCATCAGCAACCTGCTGATCGAACTCTATGCCATGGAATCCGCCGTGGTCCGCGCCCGCAAGATGACCGAGGCCGGGCACCGCTGGGCGGGCCTGGCCCGGGACCTCGCCGAGTGCTACGCCCAGGAGGCCTGGAACCGGGTACAGTCCGAGGCCCGGATGCTGGCCGCCGAACTGGCCACGGATGCGGTTCTGGACACCCTGGTGGCCGACCTGCTGGCCATGCACGCCCCGGCCCCCGTGGCGCTCTCCACCCTCCGCCAGCGCATCGCCTTGGCCCTGGTGGACCAGGGGCGCTACCCGATCGCTGCCATCTAGCAGCCTCAGCGGGTCATTACTCAGGTTTCCGGCCAGTCCCAGCCGATGGAGTCTGAGTGGAGATTCCGCCCATGGCCATCCGTCCTAAGCCCACCCAGCACGAGAAGGTCCTCCGAGAGGACGACTTCATCGTCTCCAAGACCGACCTGAAGGGTGTCATCACCTATGGGAACAGGATCTTCATCGAGATCTCAGGCTACTCCGAACTGGAACTGCTCGACTCACCCCACAGCATTCTCCGCCATCCGGACATGCCCAGGGTTGTGTTCAAGCTCCTGTGGGACACCATCCAGGCCAAGCAGGAGATCTGTGCCTACGTGAAGAACCTTGCCAAGGATGGCAGTTTCTATTGGGTCTTCGCCAACATCACGCCGTCCCTCGATGCCAGCGGGAATCTCATCGGCTACTACTCGGTGCGCCGGAAACCCAGGCCAGAGGCCCTCCTGACCATCAGTTCCCTGTACCGAACCCTCCTCGAGGCCGAGCGCAAAGCCGGCGACGGACAGGCTGGTATGCAGGCCTCCGCGGCAATCCTCCACCAGGTACTCGAACAGAAGGGCGTGAGCTATGCTGAATTTGTCCTTGGGCTCTAGGGTCCGTTACCTGCAAAGCGCCACCCTGGGCCTGTTCCTGGTCCTCGGATTCCTGCTGGCAGGCTCTGGCAAGCCTTCCACCACCGCGTGGATGATCTATGGCCTGATCGCGTTCCTGCTCCTGCTGGTCCTCTACACCGTGCACCGGATCCTGGTGGCCATCGGCACCCTGACCAGGAGCCTTCGGCTGGCCGCCGAGGGCCAACTGGACCAGCGCATCACGCGCATCAAGGCAGGGGCCGCCACCGGTAGCGCCGCCTGGGCGCTGAATGACCTGCTGGACCAGCAGGAGGCCTACTTCCGAGAAGTGTACTCCGCCTTCGAGCACGCCACCCATGGCGAGACCTACCGGCTAGCCATGGATCAGGGCCTCCACGGAGCCTTCAAGGAGGCCATGGTGCGGGTGAACATCTCGGTGGAGAGCCTGGGCCGGATCCAGCAGATGGCCCTCAAGGAGAAGCTCATCTCCCGCATCACGGATCTCAACTCCGGGCACCTCATCGGGAACCTGAAGTCCATCCAGGAGTACCTCATGAACATGACCCAGGAGCTGGGCACCGTGGGGCAGCTGTCCAAGGAGACCGCCGGGGATGCCGAAGGCAGCCGCGCCAGCATCGAGGCCATCGTGGCCAACCTCAACCAGGTGGCCGCGATGGTGGCTGCCACCAATGCCCAGGTCAGCCAACTCCACGAGAAGGGCGACGAGATTGCCCAGATCGTCCAGGTCATCACGGACGTGGCCGACCGCACCAACCTGCTGGCCCTCAACGCCGCCATCGAGGCAGCCCACGCCGGGGATGCGGGCAAGGGGTTTGCCGTGGTCGCCGAAGAGGTGCGCACCCTGTCCGAGAACACCAAGGACGCCGCCGCCACCATCGCCGCCACCATCGAATCCTTCGGCCAGGCCACCAGCAGGATGATCCTAGACTCCGCCCAGGTGAAGGAGCTTGCCGAGGGCAGCCGGAACGCCGTGACGAAATTCCGCGGACAGGTGGTGAAATTCGCCGATTCCGCCAAGACCTCGCTCGCCCAGATCAACAAGGCTCAGGATTTCAGCTTCGCCTCCCTGGTGAAGGTGGACCATTTCCTCTACAAGCAGAACGGCTACCGCGTCATCTACCAGGGGGCCGATTCCCAGGAGGCTCGGGCCATCCAGACAGACCACCACGGCTGCCGCCTGGGCACCTGGTACTACGAAGGCCAGGGCCAGGAACTCTTCTCCCACGTGGCTTCCTTTGCCCGCCTCGAGGCGCCCCACGCAGGTGTCCACCAGAATATCCAGGAAGCCGCCAGCCTTCTGGGCAGGCACTGGGAGAACGATGTGGAGACCCAGGAACGCATTTTCAAGCACTTCGAGGCCGCCGAGCGGGCCAGCGAAGAGGTGGTGCAGGTCATCGACCGCATGGTCGAGGAACGGCATCACGTTCGGTAGCTACTTCCAGGCACAGTGCAGGGCCACGATGCCCCCGGTGAGGTTCGTCCAGCGGACCGCGCGAAAGCCGGCCAGCTTGAGTTCCGCCCCCAGAGACGGCTGGTCCGGGAAGGCGCGGATGCTCTCCGGCAGGTAGGTGTAGGCCGAGGCGTCGCCGCTGATCCAGGCGCCGATGCGCGGCAGCACCCGCCGGCTGTACCAGTCGTAGAGCACCTTCAGGCCTGGCAGCACCGGCGCACTGAATTCCAGGATGGTGAGCTGGCCCCCGGGGCGCAACACCCGCAGGAATTCGGCGTAGGCCCGCGCGCGGTTCTCCACGTTGCGGATGCCGAAGCAGATGGTGAGCCCGTCGAAGCTGGCGTCCCGGAAAGGCAGTGCCTGGGCATCGGCATCACTGGAGGCCCAGATGCGATCGGCCAGGCCCTTCTGGGCGAACTTGGCTGGCCCCAGGCGCAGCATGGCATGGGTGAAGTCGGTGCTCACCACTTCGGCGCCCCGGCGGGCCAGGGCCAGGCTGGAATCCCCGGTGCCCGCCGCCACGTCCAGGAAGCGCTGCCCAGGACCGGCGCCGCTGGCCCGGGCCATGCGCCACCACCACCAGAAGTCCATCCCACCTGAAAGCACGTGGTTCAGCACATCGTACCGCCCGGCGATGGCCGAAAACATCTGCTGCACCTGCCTGCCTTCCGGCATCTAACCTCCGTGGGAATCTCCATTGAACCAGACCCCAGGCCCGGAATCCCATCGAGGGTTGCCCTCCTAATGCTTGGCCCCGGGGGTGTAGGCCGAAGGCCGGTCCCCCGGACAGCATTGGCCAGGACGACAGGCTTCGCCTGCCGTCCTGGCGGGGGCTCCGGGGGTGTAGGCCGCAGGCCGGACCCCCGGACAGCCTTGACCGAAGGTAGAGGCTAGCCAAGAGCGCCCGGGCCCCCCATCTTGAACCCTACCCAATCTGGAGGAACCACATGAGCACCGCCGTCGAGCTGGTCAAAGGGGGCAGTTTCCTGATGACCCCCATTGGGGCCATGCCCCAGTTCACCCCCGAGGAATTCGGCGACGAGGCCAAGGAGTTCGCCCGGGCCGCTCAGGACTTCATCCGGGGCGAGGTGCTGCCCATGGACGAAGCCATCGACAAGCTGGACCTCCCCCTCACCGTCTCGCTCATGAAGAAGGCCGGCGAACTGGGCCTGCTAAGCCTGGAGATCCCCGAGGCCTATGACGGCATGGACCTGGACAAGCGCACCGCCATGCTCGTGCTCGAGGAGATGAGCAAGCAGGGCAGCTTTGCGGTGACCTACAGCGCCAACACCGGCATCGGCACCCTGCCCATCGTCTACTTCGGCACCGAGGCCCAGAAGCAGACCTACCTGCCGAAACTCGCTACTGGCGAGTGGCTGGCGGCCTATGCCCTCACCGAGGCCGGCAGCGGTTCCGACGCCCTGGGCGCCAAGGCCACCGCCGTGCTCGATGGCGACGCCTGGGTGCTGAACGGCACCAAGATGTGGATCACCAACGCCGGCTTCGCCGATGTCTTCATCATCTTCGCCAAAGTGGATGGCCAGCAGTTCAGCGCCTTCATCGTCGAGAAGACCGACCCCGGCATCAGCACCGGCGCCGAGGAGAAGAAGCTCGGCATCAAGGGCAGCTCCACCCGAACGGTCATCCTGGAGAACTGCCGCATTCCCAAGGACCGGCTGCTGGGCGAGATCGGCAAGGGCCACAAGATCGCCTTCGGCATCCTCAACATCGGCCGCTTCAAGCTGGGCGTTGGCAGCCAGGGCGGCATGAAGCGGATCCTGGAGTACGCCATCAAGTACACCTCCGAGCGCCAGCAGTTCGGGAAACCCATCAACAGCTTCGGCCTCATCCAGCAGAAGCTGGCGGACATGGCCGCCAAGATCTTCGTGTGCGAGGCCATGAACTTCCGCACCGTCGGCTACATCGATGAAGCGCTCCACGCCACCAGCTGGGACAGCCCCACCGCCGGGGCCGACAAAATGGCCGCCATCGACGAGTACACCATCGAGTGCAGCATCTCGAAGGTCTGGGCCAGCGAGGCCCTCTTCTTCGTGGCGGACGAGGCCGTGCAGGCCTTCGGCGGCTACGGCTTCAGCGCGGAATACCCGCCCGAGAAGGCCCTGCGCGACTGCCGGATCAACCGCATCTTCGAAGGCACCAACGAGATCAACCGTCTCCTCATCGCCGGCACCCTGCTCAAGCGCGCCATGAAGGGCGAGCTGCCCCTCCTGCAGTTCGGCCAGCAGGTGGCCAAGGAGATCTCGAATCCGCCGAAGTCGGAAAGTTTCACGGGCCCCCTCGCCCGCCTCAAACACGGCGTGGAACTCAGCAAACGCCAATGCATGCTGGCCGCCGGACTGGCCGTGCAGGTGCTGGGCCAGAAGCTCATCGACAACCAGGAAGTCATGGCCCGCATGAGCAACATGCTCATGGAGATCTACGCCATGGAAAGCGCCGTGGTGCGCGCCGAACGCATGGTGGAATCCGGCCACCGCTGGGCCCCGATCGCCCGGGACATCACCGAGCTCTATGTCAACGAGAGCTGGCACAAGGTCCATGGCGACGCCCGCATGCTCTGCGCCGACGTGGTCGAAGGCGAGGCCCTACGCCATGCCCTGGCCGGCGTGAAGGCCTTCACCGAGTTCCACCCCACCAGCAGCGCCCGCCTCCGCGGCCGCATCGCGAGCGAGTTGATCCAGAAGGGGATCTATCCCATTGAAGTCGCCTAGGCTTTGCGCAGTCGCTGCGTGGCGGCGATTGCAACAGGGCCCCGAAAGGGGCCCTGTTGCATGGTTGTGCGATTGCAAAGTGCGGTAGTTCTGGGCTCAGTTTCGTTTTTCTTCGCGAGGCTTTTCCTCACGGGGTTTTTCGGTTGGCCTTTCACGGGCCGGCTCGGGTCGGGAGGGCCGGCTTTCCCGCTCGGTGGGCCTGGGGGGCTCTGGACGGCGATCTTCCCGCTCCACCCGGGGGCGTGGTTCCTCGGGCCGCCGCTCCGGCACCCGTTCCCGGGGGGCTTCCACCCGGTGATCCGGGATGGGTTCGCGCACGCGGTCCAACGGCCGCGGTTGCGGCGCCCGCTCCTGGGGGGCCTCCACCCGGTGATCGGGGATGGGTTCGCGCACGCGGTCCAACGGCCGCGGTTGCGGCGCCCGCTCCTGGGGGGCTTCCACCCGGTGATCGGGGATGGGTTCGCGCACGCGGTCCAACGGCCGCGGTTGCGGCGCCCGCTCCCGGGGGGCCTCCACCCGGTGATCGGGGACGGGTTCGCGCACGCGGTCGAGCGGCCGAATCTCCGGCCCGCGGTGTTCGACAGGCGGCTGGGGGCGGCGCTCCTCGAAGGGCCTCCGGACCGGGACGACCCCAGGTGATCCAGCCCGCGTGTCACCAGGCACCGGACGCAGGTCCCGGTGGAAGACCTGGCGACCCGTGGTGGCCTGGGCCTGGCGCTCGTAGGCGCCCATCCGTTCTCTGTTCACGTCGCGCCGGAAGGCGACCTGGAGCTGGCCCGGAGTGCGGAATTCGGCGTGGGACACCAGGAGCGGGCCGCGCTGCCAAGGGGGCCGCAGGTCGCGGCCACCGGGCGTCCAGGGAACGCCGCCGGGGCCGCCATTGAAAGCGTGGATCAGGCGGCCATCCGAAGACATCCGGCGATGGATGTTGGGCTCGTTGATGAAGTTGATGGACACCACATTCCAAGCGTAGCCGCCTCCCCAGGCGCCATAGCCCCAGTGGCAAGGGGTGTTGTAGTAGCCCAAGGGGGCCCAGCCACAGTAGCCGGGCGTATGGTTCCAGGCCACCCAGGCTGGGCTGTAGTTGATCCCGGGGATCCAGAACCAGCCCACGCCCGCGCCCCAGTGCCAGCGGCCGTGATGGTAGGCCACGTAGGCCCAGGGCTCGTCGGAGATCCAGGTCATGCCACCCGAATAAGGGGCCCAGCGGCCCTGGTAGTAGGGGCGCCAATCCTCGGCGACGCCGGCGGGCTGCCAGACCCAGCCGTACTCCCCAGAGTCGATCCAGCGGCCGCTGCGATCGAGATCGTCAGCGTAGTAGCGGATCTCGGGCGGCACCCGATCCCAGCTCTCACCGCGCCGGACGACCAGGGCCTGTTCGCTCCAGCGGTCGAAGTCATCGCCCTCGAAGGTGTTGAAACTGCGCACACGGTCGAGACCATCCTGAGGGCTGTAGACCGTCAGGCGTTCCCCGGCGGGGATCTGGGTCTGGTCCCGGTCGTTGGCGAAGGCCACGCGCCCAGAGAGGACCTTCAATCGGACCACCCGGTCGCGCTCTGCTGCCACGGTGAAGGACCCCTTGTCGAGGCAGGTGACGGAACCTGAGGGGGTGTCCACACGCAGGCGCAGGTCGACCTGTCCGCCCAGCAGCACCTGCAGGCGGCCATAGTCCAGGCGGAGCAGGACCTGCTTCTCGCCCTGACGATCCGTGAAGAGGGTGGCGATGGTGAACCGGGTAGCGCCCCCGAAAGCGATGCGGGTACCGTCGCCCAGTTGCAGAACGCCACGACCGCGGCTTTCCACGACATCGCCCTCGGCGATGGGGGTGCCTCGGCTCAGCAGTTCGTCCAGGTCGCCCTTGAGGATGTGCACTTCGCCTTCCAGGGTCCGGACCATGGCATAGCGTTCAGGCGCCTCGCCCTGGTAGCTGTCTTCGTCGTCGTCAGTGAACGGGGCCGATGCCGGGGGCGCCTGCGGCGCCGATGCCACGAGCGCCTGCGGCGTCGCCGCCAGGATGGCCACAGGCAGCAGCAAAGCTGCCAACCGGGCAGAACTGAAGGTCGCGTTCATGAGCCCTCCGATCATCGTGGGGTGCGGTCCCTTGGGGGCCACCCTGTCAGTAGAGAGCCAGGGCCGTGCCAAATGTTGAATTCAGTCTTTGGGGAACGGCACGAGAGCCGTGCCCGCCTTCACGGGGTTGGGGTGCGGACCTAGGGCCGCCAGGCGAGGCAGCAGCCCTATCCAGGGAATGGACCATTGCCGGGGTGCGCCCTTGTCCACGGCCCCGGCGGAGACTTCCAGGCGATCCTTCAGGAAGCGCAGCTGGAGGTCACGCCCGGCTGGCAGGGGCAGGTGGACCACCTGGGCCGTGGCAGGATAGACCACGGTGAGGAAGCCCTCGCCATCCTCGAGGATCCAGAGCAGACCCCGCAGGAAGGGCCGAAAGTCCTCTGCGGCCCACTGCAGCCCACCCAGCCCCTGGCTCAGGGGCCCGTCCACGGGAAACAGCCAGGTGCCCGCTGGCACCGGCAGGGGCAGGCCACCGTCCCGCCAGGCCTTGAGCGGCCGTCCGGGGAGCCCGGTCTTAAGGCGGACGATACCCCGCGCACTGAAGACCTGGAGGGTGCCGTCCCCGGTGACCCAGGCCTTCACCGGGCCCGTGGAAGGCGCTGCGGTCCAGGGCTGCGCTTCCGGCGCCAAGGCCGGCCCGGCCTGCCAATCGAGCGGCTGCAGCCGTTCCCAGGGGAGCTGCTGCCCCTGGGCCCAGAGGTTCGTCGCGGCCAGCGCCGCGGCTGTCAGGAAGAGGGCGCCCAGCCGCACAGGGCCTCCAGGTTCCTCGTGGTCAGTTCGGCGAGCTTCAGGGAAGGGATGCCCCGCAGCTCCGCCACGGCCTCGGCCGTGTACCGCACGAAACCGGGCTCGTTGGGCTTGCCGCGGTAGGGTACGGGCGCCAGGAAGGGCGCGTCGGTCTCCACCAGGATCCGGTCCGCGGGGGCCCAGGCCGCCACGTCCCGCACGGCCTCGGCCTTCTTGAAGGTGGTGATGCCGGAGAAGCTCAGGTAGAAGCCGAGATCCAGCGCCCGGATGGCGAAGGCGCGGTCTTCACTGAAGCAGTGGATGATGCCCCGCACCGCGTCGGCGCCCTCTTCCGCCAGGAGGCGCAGCGTGGCTTCCGGCGCGGACCTGGTGTGGATCATCAGCGGCTTGCCCAGCCCCTTCGCCAGCCGGATCTGGGCCCGGAAGGCCACTTCCTGCTGGTCCCGGGGGCTCAGGTCGTAGTGCCAGTCCAGCCCCGTCTCGCCCACGAAGCGCACCTCGGGCTGGGCCAGCAGCTTGCCGAGGGCGGTTTGCACCTCGTCCGACCAGCTCTTCGCCTCATGGGGATGGACACCGAGGCTGGCCTGGACGCCGGGAATGCGGGTGGCCAGCTCCAGCACCGCCTGGGAATCCTCCAGGTCCGTGCCCACGGCGATGAACCCGGTGACGCCCTGGGCCCGGGCCCGCGCGAGCGTGGTCTCCACCTGGTCTGCGGCCAGGTAGGAACCGGTGAGATGGCAGTGCGCGTCCACGAGCATGGAACCATGGTCCCAGAAAGCGAACCGTGAAAGGCGGCTGAGTCTGCTTTGTGTGCGCTATTGAGGAGAATGGGCCCGTGTGACCTGGGACACGATCCCCAGCCGGAACCTTCTGTTCCCCTCATCCTGAAGGCGTCCGGAGCCACCTTGTCCCCCCTCTTTCCCATCCAGCCCTCAAGCCAGCAGCCCTGCATGTTGCACCTGCGCGATGGCTTGAAGGACGGTTCCGGCCGCGGGGTCTCCTACCTCCGCGTGGCCGTCACCGAACAGGACAACCTCAGCTGCTTCCATGCCGGGCCAGGCGCTAGCGCGCCGGCGCGCAAGGGCACCCCGGTCATGACTCGCAACGAAGTCGTCCGCCTGGTGAAAGTATTCACCAGCCTGGGCATCCGGAAGGTGCGCCTCGTGGGCGGGGAACCCCTGCTGCGCCGTGATCTTGAGACCATCGTGGCGGGGATCTGCCCCGAGGTTGATGGCCGGGTCCACCTCAGCACCAACGGCCTCCAGTTGGCGCGGAGAGCCCGGAGCCTGCGGGAGGCGGGTCTCCAGGGCGTGAACATCAGCCTGGACGCGGCGGACCGCGGCACCTTCGAGCGCCTGACCGGAATGAACGGGTACGGCAGGGTGCTGGCCGGGCTGGAAGCGGCCCGGGCCGTGGATCTCCAGGTCAAGCTGAATGCCGTGATCCTCCGGGGGTGGAACGACGATCAGATCGTGCCCCTGGCCCTATTCGCTCAGCGGGAAGGCCTCCAGGTGCGCTTCATCGAGTTCACGCCCGACCCTGGGAAGGGCCTGGGCCAGGAGCCTTTCATGGCCTCGGCGGACATCCTCCGCACCATCCAGGCGGGCCTGGGCATCGCGTTGGAGGAGGCACCCGGGATCGGCCTGGAGGAAGGCCCCGCGCGGCTCTTCCGGATGCCCGGCGGCGATGGGCAGGTCGGCGTCGTGGCCACGCTCAGTGCCGATTTCTGCGACGGGTGCAACCGGGTGCGCCTCACGAGCCGCGGCGAGCTCATGGCCTGCCGCTTCGGCCACCAGGCCATCGATCTGCTGGGCCCTTTGCGCAACCGCACCTCCCACGGTGACCTGGTCCAGCGCATCCGCCTGGCGCTCGCCGACAAGCCCGACAGCCACTCGATGCGCCGAGGCGATCTGCCGCAACCGGCCCAGGGGCTCTGGCACGTAGGGGGCTAGCGTTCCTGGCCCAGCCGCTTCCGCACCAGCCGTTCCACGGGCACGCCACCCTTGAGATGGCTGTCCACGATCTCCGCCACATCGGCCAACCCGACGTGGGCGTACCAGACGCCATCGGGGTACACCAGCACCGCCGGACCGATGGCGCAGAAGCCCACGGAGCCGCACTGGAGGCACTGCACCTCGCCCGCGCGGTTGGCCTTGCAGAAGAGCAAGTGTTCGTCCATCAACCGGGCCTTGAAGGCCGCCAGCACTGCCTCGGAGCCATTCGCCGCGCAGCTCTTCCCGGTGCACACCAGCACCTGCCGCTGGAGGTGATGGCCGATGATGGGGGCCCGGGAGGCGTCCTCGGCCGGGGATGGCACGGTGCCGGGTTCATCCATTCCACCCTCCTGTGGGAATCAAACCATAGCAGCCCAGTCCTGGGTCGTTCTCTGGGGCTCTAAGGCGTTGGTGGAATTCCCGCCAAGCCCCTGCTGGACAAAGGCTTGGCCCGCGCCCAGCATGGGATCATGCGTGCCCCCACAACCATCCTCCTGGTGGATGACGAGCCGGGAATCCGGCGTTCCCTGGGCGAAGCCCTGAAGGACGAGGGCTACCAGGTGGTCAAGGCCGAACGGGGCGAGCAGGCCATCGACCTGCTGCAGAACCCCGACGGTGAAGGCATCCAGCTGGTGCTGCTGGACGTCTGGCTGCCGGGCCAGGACGGGCTGGAGACCCTGAAACAGGCCAAGCACCTGCGGCCCAGCCTCCCCGTGGTGATGATCTCGGGCCACGCCAGCATCGATACGGCCCTGCAGGCCACCAAGCTCGGTGCCTTCGACTTCCTCGAAAAACCCATCGATCTGGATCGCCTGCTCCTGGTGACCGGCAACGCCCTGCGCCAGTCCAAGCTCGAGCAGGAGAACCAGCGGCTGCTGGCCCAGGCGGAAAGCGGCCGCTTCTTCCTGGCGGACAGCCCCGCCATGAAGCGGCTCATGGCCGACGTGGCCCTGGTGGCGCCCACCGAAGGCCGGGTGCTGCTCACGGGCGAGAACGGCAGCGGCAAGGAAGAGGTGGCGCGGCTCATCCACCTGCAGAGCGCCCGCCGGGACGCCCCCTTCGTGGAGGTGAACTGCGCCGCCATCCCCGAAGAGCTTATCGAGAGCGAGTTGTTCGGCCATCAGAAAGGCGCCTTCACCGGCGCCGTCCGCGACCAGAAGGGCAAGTTCCGCGAGGCCGACGGCGGCACCCTCTTCCTGGATGAAGTTGGGGACATGTCCCTGAAGACCCAGGCCAAGGTGCTGCGCGCCCTCCAGGAGGGCCGGGTCGAGCCCGTGGGCGGAGGCGGGGCCGTGGGCGTGGACGTGCGCGTCATCGCCGCCACCAACAAGGATCTGGCCGGCGAGATCACCCGGGGCCGTTTCCGGGAGGACCTCTACTTCCGCCTGGCCGTGGTGCCGCTGCGCATCCCCGCCCTGCGGGAGCGTCCCGAGGACATCCTGCCCCTGGCCGAGGCCTTCATCAGCCGCATCGGCCGCCAGTACGGCCGCCCGCCCCGGCACCTGGGCCCCGAGGCCAAGGACACCCTGCTGCGCCACGACTGGCCGGGCAACGTGCGCGAGCTGAAGAACCTCATGGAGCGCGCCGTCATCCTGGTGCGCGGCCACGAGATCAACCCCCGGGACCTGGGTCCCCTGGCCACGCGGCACCTCGCCGAGCAGGATCCCTTCTCCTTCCCCGAATTCACCAGCCTCAAGGACGCCAAGGACTGGTTCGAGGCCCAGTACCTCCTGCGCGAGATGCGCCTCCAGAACGGCAACATGACCCGCGTCGCCGAGCGCGTGGGCATGGACCGCTCCAACCTCTACAAGCGCCTCAAGACCCTGGGCATCGAGCCCCGGGAGAGCTAGCTCATGAGCGACAAGAAGTGGTTCAAAATTGGCGAGACGGCCCAGCTCATCGGCGTCGGGCCCAAGGATCTGCGCTACTGGGAAGACGTCATCGCCGACATCAAGCCCCGGCGCAGCAAGGGCAACCTCCGCTACTACCACGTGGATGAGCTGCCGCGCCTCAAGCGCATCAAGGCCTGGCTGGCCGAGGGCCTCACCGTGGCCGACTGCGCCGAGCTGCTGGCCCACGGCCACCTCGTCCAGCGCCTGGACCTGGGCCTCGAGGCCGACGAGCTGCCCGCCGCCCCGGCCCACAAGGCCAAGCCCGCCTTCCCCAGGCTCCTCCGCACCAGCACCGACCTGCAGCCCGTCCTCAAGGCCTTGCGCGCCCTCCATGACCACCTGTCCGGGCCACCCAGGCGCACTTAGCCGCGCCGCCTGCATGGCCCGAAGCACTTGACCTTGACCCAGGGCCGCACCCGTTCTACAGTCAAAAGTTCACGGCGCGTGGCGCAGCCTGGTAGCGCACTACCTTGGGGTGGTAGGGGTCGGAGGTTCGAATCCTCTCGCGCCGACCAAAACACACCAAAGGGGCCCTCTTCCGAGGGCCCTTTTGGTGTGTTTCGACCCTTCGGATCGAGAGGATTCGAACCTCCGAGTGGGATCGCCCGAGGCGTGCCTAGATGGCACGCCGAAGCGGGACCGGCGACTGGCGCAGCCAGGCGCAGTTCGAATCCTTGACCCGGTGTGTCGATCCCAAAAATGCAGCACGGCAACCTTTGAGCGACACCGGGCACGGCGAAGCCAGACCAGTTCGAATCCCGGCAAGGACCTGCCGATGCCCCCATCGGAGGTGATGCGCCGCCTGCCGAACCACCCCTTATGGCCTTCGCCCGAGTGTGACGGACCCGGAGGTCCCCTTCCGCTAAGATCCCCCCATTGGAGGAACCATGCGCCCGTCCCTGCCCACCCTAGCCCTTGCCCTTGTGGCCCTGCCTTTTCAGGCCCAGGCGCCTGCGCCTGCGCCCGCTCCCACGCGGGGTGCCGCGGTTCCAGCCACGACCCCCAAGCCCCCAACGCCGCCGGTGGTGCCGGATGCCGAACCCAAGCCCTATGACAAGGTCATCACGGCGGAAACGAAGACCCAGGCGGGCCTCTTCAAGGTGCACCACCTGAAGGGCAAGCTCTACTTCGAGATTCCCAAGGACCTCCTCAACAAGCAGCTGCTCATGGTGGCCACGGCCATGGAGGTGCCCGCCGGCGCCGATCATGCAGGGCGCGCCGTGAACGAGGACGTGGTCCGCTTCCTGCTGAAGGAGAACAAGGTCTACTTCCAGGTCGTGTCCCACGCCTTCGTGAGTGAACCGACCCGCCCCATCGCCACGGCCGTGGAGGCTTCGCAGCGGGACACCGTGCTCATGGCCTTCCCGGTGGAGGCCTTCGCCAAGGATGGCGCCCCGGTCATCGAGGTGACCAGGCTCTTCACCGCCGAAGTGGGCGACTTCACCGCCCGCCAGGTGGTGAACGCCGCGGCCATGGATCCCGGCCGCAGCTTCGTGGACCGCACCAAGGCCTTCGCCGGCAGCGTGCGTGTGGATGCGGTGCACACCTATTCCCTGCTGCCCGCCACCATTCCCGGCTTCCCGCTCATGCCGGGCCAGCCCCAGCCCCCGGCGCGCAGCGCCTCCGTGTCCGTGGCGTACGATCTCGTGCAGCTGCCGGACGCGCCCATGATGCCCCGGCTCATGGACGACCGCGTCGGCTTCTTCGGCCTCTCCCGCCTGGACTACGGCAGCCCCGAGCACGAGAGCAAGCGCGAGCGGCTCATCTCCCGCTGGCGCCTGGAGAAGAAGGATCCCGCCGCCGCCCTCAGCGAACCCGTGAAGCCCATCGTCTGGTACATCGACAAGGCCACGCCGGCCCAGTGGGTGCCCTTCGTGAAGAAGGGCGTGGAGGCCTGGAACGTGGCCTTTGAGGCCGCCGGCTTCAAGCACGCCGTGCAGGCCCGGCCCTTCCCTACGGCGGAGCAGGATCCCGAATTCGATCCCGAGGACGTTCGCTACAGCGTCATCCGCTGGGTACCCTCACCGGTGGCTAACGCCTACGGGCCCCACATTTCGGACCCCCGTAGCGGCGAGATCCTCAACGCCGACATCGTCATGTACCACAACATCATGCGCCTCCAGCGGGACTGGTACGTCACCCAGGCCGGCGCCGTGGACCCCCGGGCCCAAACGCTACCGCTGCCCGACGACCTCATGGGGAGCCTCATCGCCTTCGTGGTCACCCACGAGTGCGGGCACTCCCTGGGCTTCCGCCACAACATGAAGTCCAGTTCCCTCTACCCCTTCGACAAGCTGCGCGACCCCAAGTGGCTGAAGGAGATGGGCCATGTGGCTTCCATCATGGACTACAGCCGCTTCAACTACCTGGTGCAGCCCGAGGACAAGGTTGATCCCACCCTCCTCATCCCCAAGGTGGGACCCTACGACGTCTTCGCCGTGAAGTGGGGCTACACGCCCATCCCCGCCGCCAAGACGGCCCAGGAGGAAGTGCCCACGCTCAATGCCTGGGCCCGAGAGCAGGATGCCAAGCCCTGGCTGCGTTTCAGCACGCCCAAGGCAGAGCTGGGCGACTACGGCGAGAACACCGAGGCCGTGGGCGATGCCGATGCTGTGGGTGCCACCACCCTGGGCACCCTGAACCTGCGGCGCGTCGTGAAGCTGCTGCCGAAGATGGCCATCCGGCCGGACTACGATGACCGCGCCTTGGAGGAGCTCTACGGCGCCTCCTGGGGCCAGTGGACCCTGGAACTCGGGCACGTGGCCGTGATCGTGGGCGGCTACGACAGCCAGAACAAGCATGGCGAGCAGGCCGGCGCCATCTTCACGCCCGCCACCAAGGCCCAGCAGGCCCGGGCCGTGAAATTCCTGAACGAGCAGCTCTTCAGGACGCCCACCTGGCTGTTCGAGCCCGCCATCACCGAGCGCCTCAACCCCATGGTGCCCTCGGCCCGGCTGCTCGGCACCCAGCGCTTCGCGCTGCGCACCCTGCTGGATCGCGCCCGCACCTCGCGCCTGCAGGCCCAGGAGACCGCCGCCGGGGACAAGGCCTATCGCGTGGCCGACCTGTTGGCCGATCTGCGGACCGGCATCTTCACGGAAGTCGCGGCGGGCGCCAAGGTGGAGCCCCTGCGCCGCAACCTCCAGCGCGCCTACCTGGCGCAGCTCGACGAACGCCTCAACGCCAGCACTGGCCCTGCCCTGCCCGTCGGCTTCACGGGTGTGACCTTCCCCTTCGGCAACCCCATGGACGATACCCGCGCCCTGGTGCGGGGCGAGCTGAGGTCCCTGGCCACCCTCTTCAAGGCCAAGGCGGCTCTGGCGGGCGAGCGCACCCAGAAGGCGCACCTCGAAGAGTTGCACGACCTGGCGCTGCGCGCCCTGGATCCCAAGGTGGCACCCAACCTGCCCCCGGCCCAGATGCCCTTCCGCAGTGGCTTCGCCGAGGATGAGTGCTGGCCCTCCTACCCCCAGCCTGAATAATCGGCGGGCGACGCTTCGTCATCCACCCTCATCACCCGCCAGCCTTGCCCACCATGGGCACGAAGCGCACCGGCAGCACGGCCTGGGTGGCCAGGCCCTGCTGCCGCTTTCGCAGCAGGTACAGGTCCTGGGCGCCGCTCTGGGGTCCCACGGGAATGATCATCCGGCCCCCCACCTTGAGTTGCTCCACCAGGGCCGGGGGCACCGCCTCGGGGGCGCAGGTGACGATGATGGCATCGAAGGGCGCGGCCTCGGGCCAGCCCAGGTAACCGTTCCCGGCACGCACATGCACATTGGCGCAGCCCATCCGCCGCAGGTCGGCCTCGGCCCGCTGGGCCAGGGGCGCCACGATCTCGATGGTGAAGACCTCGGCCACCAGCCCCGCCAGCACCGCGGCCTGGTAGCCCGAGCCCGTGCCGATCTCCAGCACGCGGTCCGTGGGCTTCGGGGCCAGCGCCTCGGTCATGAAGGCCACCACGTAGGGCTGGGAGATGGTCTGGCCGTGGCCGATGGGCAGGGGCCCATCCTCGTAAGCGTGGTCCCGCAGCGGCGCGGGGACGAATTCGTGCCGAGGAACCCGGCTCAGGGCCGCGAGCACGCGGGCCTCCGTGACGCCCCGGGCCATGATCTGCTCCCGCACCATGCGCACCCGCGCACTCGCGAAGGCCAGGTCCACTGCGGGGTCCGGCGGTGGTGTGGCTTCCAGACCAGATCCCCCGAGGGCCACCATCAACAGCACTCCGAGGTGCTTGCGCATGGCTACGAAGGTACTCCCATCCCACCCCGATGCCAGGGTGCCTCACCGGGGAAAAGCGGAACCCGAAGATCGGCCAAGCTCAGCCCAATGCTTTCAAGATGAGAAGCTGAATCCACAGATGTCACAGATGACACAGATGGGCACAGACCCACTGCGCCTGGGCCCGCCGGAGGCGGCCTCCGGCATAGCCGGAGGTGATGGGGGGCGCCAGCACCGCGCCATCCAAAAAGGCGCGACACTGGCGCCCCCCATGGAGCCCAGGCTGGCGAAGCGACCCCCAAAAACAGCCAGCGTTCCGTTTTTCAATCTGTGTGAATCCCCCGACAACGCATGCGCTGTCGGGGATCTTCCGTTGTGCAATCTGTGGAATCTCTGGAATCTGTGGATCTATGTCAGTTTCTGCGCCATCTGCTTCATCTGTGATTTCCCGCTTTTCAGGCTGAGGGTCAGTCATCAACAACAGCTCAGCCCAGGGTGAGTTCCAGGCTCCCGGCCAGGCTGCCGGTCCAGCTGCGCAGGCGCCAGACTTCGATGAGGGCCTTGGCCTTGGCCGAGCCGGCGAAGGCCTGGCTGAAGGTGGCCGACACCACCTGTCCGGCTTGGTCCACTTTCAATGCGAGCACCGTGCCGGCGGGCAGGCTGGAGAGGGCCGCGGCCAGGGCGGGATCCAGCAGGCGGGCCGTGATCTCGCGGCGGAGGTCCCGGGGGTCCGAAGTGCCGGTGATGCCGGAGAAGGCCAGAATGCGGAGGCCAGGAGTGACCTTGGCCTTTTCCTGCCGGGCCTTGGCATCCTTCTCCACCACTTCGTCCACCGCGGCAGCCGGAGCCGCGTGTTTCTGCATGGGCGCGGGGGAATTCAGCGCCATCGAACGACTCATGACACCCCCCACCACTCCGCCGATGACGCCGCCCGAGGAGCCACCCACCGCCGCGTCGGAGACGCCCTCGGGCAGGGGCAGGGGCTGGGTGACGGTGGTGCTGCCGCCATGGTTGCGCACCTGCGTGTCCACGGCCACGAAGGAGGTGTAGGCCGTGAGCAGATGGTAGGCGAGGCCCAGGCGCGTGACTTCGGCCTTGCGGTCCGCATCCTGCCCGAACTGATCGTAGTCCGACAGCATCTGGATGCGCTGACGGGCCCAGAGCTGGCGCAGGGCGCCGTGGTCGCGGTCCTTCACCTTGCCCACCTCGAAGGT
Organism: Holophagales bacterium; assembly: GCA_038236735.1. Taxonomy (GTDB): domain Bacteria; phylum Acidobacteriota; class Holophagae; order Holophagales; family Holophagaceae; genus Geothrix. Next base: position 23,880 of record JBBRZL010000008.1, read on the forward strand.
CTGGCTCCAGGGGCCCGCGCCACTCATGCCGGAGAGCGTGACGGTGCCCTTGGCCTCGCCCGTCCACTTGCCGAGGCAGATGACGGGCCGGTCCGCCAGCACGTCCGGCAGCTGCATGGGCTCGAGCTCCTGGATGCGGAAGCCGCTGGCCGTGAGCTTGAGGTTGGTGAGCACCGGCGAGGAGACGTAGGCCCGGAAGCGTTCGGCCTCGGCCGCGGCCTGCTCGGGCCTGGTGATGACGAAGGCCTCGCCCTGGCCCGCGTGGGCCATGCCCTCGATGAGGTGGCGGTTCACGGAACTGCCGATGCCGAAGGTGAAGAGGTTGGCCGAGCCGAGGTTCTTGCGGATGATGTCGAAGACCTGGCCGTCGGCGCTGATGTAGCCATCCGTGGAGACCACGAAGGTGCGGGAGATGCCGGGCACGCGCGGCAGGCCCAGGGCCTTCCGCAGGGCGCTGCCCAGCTCCGTGCCGCCGCCGCCGTTCTGGGCCCGCACGAAGGCCAGGGCCTGCTGGGCATTCTCCGGGGTGGCCTGCTGGGAGGCGGGCGACCACAAGGCCGAGCTGCCCTCGAAGACCATCACGTTGAAGAGGTCCTGGGGCCGCAGGCCCTGGATCATCTCCTTCATGAGCACCTTGGACACTTCGATGGGGAAGCCCATCTGGCTGCCGGACACGTCCATGATGAAGACGAATTCCCGGGGCGGCAGATCCCTGGGCGTCACCCGCTTGGGCGGCTGGGCCATGAGCAGGAAGGTGTTCTCTACCTTGCCCTGGTCCAGCAGCAGGCCCGACTGCACGGCACCGCCGGCCAGCTGGTACTTCACGATGACGTCGCGGTTGCCGCCCTGGCTTTCGCCGGGATCCAGCCGCAGCGTGGCCTCGGCCTTGCCGTCGTAGGCGATGGCGGTCTTGTGCGTGTCGCAGCTCATGCGCTGGATGGGCAGGCCCGCGGAGAGCTTCACTTCCAGATCGAAGGTGGTGGCGGGTTTCTCGCCCGCGTGGGTGTAGGGATTGGCCACCCACGCTTCACCCGTGGCCGAGTCGGTGCCCGCCCGGCCCGCATAGCGCGGTCCCACCACCGTGGGATAGACGAAGGCGTAGGTCCCTTCGGTGGGCACCAGCAGCTCCGTGTACGACAGCTCCACGCGGATCTCGTCGCCGGGCAGGATGTTCGCCACGTTCATCTGGAACACGTTGGGCCGGTGCTGCTCCAGCAGCGAGGCGCTGCGGTCCTGGGCCTTGGCCTGCTCGTAGTCGGCCCGGGCCTGGCCCCGCTCCTTGATCTGGGCCTTGAGCACCCGGTCGCCGATGGTCATGGTCAGGCCGTAGACCGCGGAGCGCGTGGAGCCCGGGAACACGTAGATGGCCTCCAGGGGCCTGGTGCCGGTGTTGCGGTAGACCTGAGTCACCTTCACGTCGGCGATGACGCCCGCGATGGCCACCTTGGCGGAGGTCGCTTTCAGGGGCAGCTGCTCCAGAGTGCTGTCGCCGGGCACGAAAAAGTAGGGAGACAGGGTGGCGTCCGCCTCGCCCCCCACGGGTGGCCGCAGTTGCACCGGCGTGGGCCGGCTGCGGGCCTGGGCGTCCCCCTGGACGGCGACGGCGAGCCCGGCACAGCAGGCAAGCAGGGTGGTGGTGGAACGGCGCAGCGACATGGTTGCCTCCCGGAAGGGCCGCACCGGCATGGCGCGGTTCAGGAGGGAATGCCGCGGGGATCCGTTCCCTTTCATCGGGCCAGGGCTTTTCTTTCGACGGGGAGGAAAACAGCTTCACCGCAGAGAACGCGGAGAACGCAGAGGAAAGATGGAAGTACCTTCAGCCGGTGATGCACGGTGATGCACAGCGATGGCGCCGTTCAGATGGAGCCTGGGCTCCACTCAGGGGCGCCGCCGCCGCGCCTCCAACAGGCGCGGTGACGGTTCCCCTGAGTGACTTCCGGCCCCGGCCGGAAGCCGCCAAAGGCGGGCCAAGGCGTGGAATACCCCTGCCCTATCACTGGAATCACCGTGCATCACCGGCCAAAAAATCCTTTTGTCAGTCCCCAGCCACCGGATGAATCCGCGCCCGGAAACCGTCCACGGGGCCGGTCTCGGGCAGCTTGGAAGGCTCCGCCACGGGGGCGTTCAGCAGGTAGAGGTCCAGCGCGTCCCCCGCTCCGAGGCGCACGTCGACGCGCCACCGAAGAAGGGCCTGCCCCCGGTCGCCGAAGACCTGGATGGGCAGCGCCTCCACGCCCGCAGAACCCCGCTGCAGGAGCACCACCGGACGGCCCCGGGGCGCGGTCACCGTCACGCGGGTGCTCCCGTCGGGCTGAGCCTCCAGCACCCAGGTGGGGGCCGAAACAGAGGCCGCGGCATTCGTGGCGAGACCCCCCGCGGCCTTCGCCTTCGCAGCGGAGGGCGACGCCGGGGCCACGCCACTCACCACGCCTCCCACCACGCCGCCGATAATGCCGCCGGAAACCCCGGCCGGGACTCCCCCGGCGGCGCGGTCCTTGGCCGTGGCCCTTCGCTCGGGTGCATCGCCCCGGTGGGCCGCGACCACTTCCAGCACCGCGGCGGCAGCCGGACGGGCCTCGGCCTTCTTGGCCAGCTGGTCCTGGGCCTCCGCCCGGCGGAACTCCGCCTTCTCCTTCAGACGAGCCGAATCCTCCGCCACCGGGGCCACCGCTCCCGCCACCGAAGCGGCCACCTTCTGATCGGCCGTGAGCGCTGGAGCAAGGGCTTCTTGGCGCCGCTGGTCAGCGCTCTGGGCAGGCGGGGTTGAGGCCGACCTCTGCAACGGGGCCACTGGAGCCTGGGCAGGCGGGGTTGAGGCCGACCTCTGCAACGGGGCCACTGGAGCCTGGGCAGCCGGGGACGCAGCCACCGCCTTCGCCGCCGTCGTTGCGGCCGCCTTCGCCGCTGGCTCCTGCAGGGTCACCGGCCGCGCCACCGATGGCAAGGCGTTGGGGCTGCGCAGGTAGGCCAGGCCCGCGGTGGCCGCCACGAGGAGGCTGGCCGCGGCACCGAGAACGCCGGCGCGGCGCCAGAAGGGCACGATCTTCGGCGTGGCAGGTGCCGCCAGCGCCGCGAGCAGCTGGGCCTTTGCCACGGGATCGGCCAGCAACTCGCGCAGGGCCTCCTCGTCCAGGAGGGCATCAAAGATTTTCTGGTGTTCCAGGGCCGCAGCAAACAGGCGGCTCCGCTCCGTTTCGGTGAGCGTGCCCGTGGCATGGCCGCCCAGGAGTTGCTCGGCCTCGGTGGGCTTCATGGCGCCCTCCTTCCGGCGGCGGACCAGCTGCCGCCGAGCGTTTCCAGCAGCTGCTTGCGGCAGCGGTGATCCCAGGTATACACGGTGTTGAGGCTGGCCGCGCCCAGCAGGCCCTGGATCTCGGGGAAGCTGCGCCCCTGCAGCTTGAGGCGGAACAGCTCGCGGCAGCGCTCCCCCAGGCGCGCGATGCCGCCCAGGAGCTTCGTCAGCAGCTCCTTGCGTTCCAGCACCGCGGCGGCGTCCGGCGCGTCCGAGGCGGGCGGGAAGTCAGCCACGTCCACGGCGTCGTACTCACCCCGGCGGGCGGCCTTGCGGCGATGGGCCGCCAGCTTGAAGCGCAGGATCTGGAAGGCCAGGGGTAGCAGGTCCTCGATGCGGTCGAGGTGCGCGTATTTCTCGTGGAGCAACACCAGCACCTCCTGCGCCAGGTCCTCCGCATGGGTGCCGGTATAACGGGATGCCGCGAAGGCGACGATCCTTTCACGGAGGTGGGAGAGGATCTCCGGCCGGCCGGCCATGCCCAGGCCTTCCCCTGCGGGGATGGGCTGGGTAGGTGAGGTTTGGGGGTCAGGGCACATGGAACATCGGAGTGAAATCCATCCTGGCAGCGAATGGCCGTCCCTGGCACCGGGTACACTGGGATCATGTCCGAACGCCTGATCCTGCTCACCAACGATGACGGCCTCTGGTCCCCGGGGCTCGCGGCCCTGGCCCGGGTCGCCGCCCGCTTCGGCAAGGTGGTCACGGTGGCCCCGGACCGCAACCGCTCAGCCATCTCCTCGGCCATGAGCCTCCACAACATCCTGCGCCTGAACGAGGTGGGGCCAGACCGCTTCGCCTGCGACGGCACGCCTGTGGACTGCGTGCTGCTGGCGGTCTGCGAGGTGCTGGGACGCCGGCCGGACTGGGTGCTCTCGGGCGTGAACCTCGGTTTCAACCTGGGCGAAGACGTGTTCTATTCCGGCACCGTAGGCGCGGCCTTCGAGGGGCGCCTCCAGGGCGCCCGGGCCGCAGCCTTCTCCCAGCATCGCAGCGGATCCCTGGAGCAGGCGGAACCCTGGATCGACCGCTTCCTCGAGCGCTGGGAGGCCATGGACCTGCCGGCCAACCGCATCTGGAACGTGAACTTCCCCAAAGGCGAACCCAAGGGCTTCCACCTCGCGGGCCAGGACAGCCGCGACTACCACGACCTGGTGGAACGTCGTGTGGATCCCCGCAACACGCCCTACTACTGGATCGGCGGTGACGCGGGCCCCACCTATGCCAAGGCCCCCGGCAGCGATGCCGAAGCGGTCTTCCACGGCTTCGCCAGCGTTACGCCCCTGCGCATCGACCTGGGCTGTCCCGAAACCCTGGCGCGGCAAGCGGACTTCGACGCCACCTTCAACGGGTAGGGCTGCGGGTCACAATTGAGAGGCTCCGGGGTGGACTGGAACCGCCTGGGTGTGGCATTCTCGCTACCCCAACCATTCGAGCCCCGCAGGTAACCATGTCCCCAAGCGCCCACCTCAGCTCCTACGTCCGCGACGTGCCGGATTTCCCGAAGGCCGGGATCCTCTTCCGCGACATCACGCCCCTGCTGTCCCACGCCGAGGCCTTTCGCGAAGCCGTGGCGGCCATGGCCGAGCCGGTACTCACCCTCCAGCCCACCCACGTGCTGGGCCTGGAATCCCGCGGCTTCATCTTCGGCAGCGCCCTGGCCCAGAAGCTGGGCATCGGTTTCGTGCCCGCCCGCAAGCCCGGCAAGCTGCCCGGGGCCACTCTGCGGGAAGCCTACGGCCTGGAGTACGGCACGGACGCCCTGGAGATCCACGCGGACGCCTTCGGCCCCGGCGACCGCGTCCTCATCGTGGATGATGTCATGGCCACTGGCGGCACCGCCGCCGCCGCCCAGCGCCTCGTGCGGCGCGCCGGCGCCCTGCCCGTGGCCCTCACGGTGTTCATCGAACTGACCTCCCTGCCCGGCCGCGAAAAAGTCGAGGGCCTGCCGGTCTTCAGCGTCCTGCGCTACTGAGCCTCGCCCCCGGGCGCAACCACCCAGCGCATCTCCGTCAGGCTGGCCCGGATGCCGCCATCGGGATCGGTGTAGCGCGGCAGCCAGCCCAGCGCCTCCCTCCGGTGGCTCTTGATGAGTCGGGACTCTCGCAGAAAAGAAAGCAACCCGGGGCTCAGGACCCGCTGGGCCTCAGCCCAGGAGATCCGGGGCGGGACGGGGAAGCCTGCCAACGCTGCCACGCGGGCCGTGAAGTCGGCCATGCTCTCGGGGCAACCGTCGGTGAGGTTGAACACGCCTGATACGGGCCGCTCCAAGGCCACCAGGCAAGCCCCCACCAGGTCGTCCACATGGATGCGGTTGCCCGGCCCGGAATCCTCCTGCAGCAGCACCGGCTCGCCGCGCTGCAGCCGGTCCAGGGGCAGGCGATAAGGCCCGTAGATGGCGGGCACCCGGAACACCACCCAGCGCAGGTCCCGCGCTTCGCACCAGGCCGCGACGCGCCGCTCTGCATCCAGGCGCTGACGGGAACGGTCCACCCCGGTCGCCGTGGGGCTGGCCTCGTCCACGGAGGCCCCGCCGGTGTCCCCGTAGACGCCCGTGGTGCTGAGGTACACAAAGCAGGCCGGGCGGGCCGGGCCGAGCGCCTCCAGGAACCGCGCGAATCGCAGGTCCTCGGCCCCCATCCCCGAGGGGGGCGTGAGGTAGATCAGCCCACGGAGCCCCACCGGCAAAGCCAGCGGCACCTTGCCCGGGGCCTCATCGAAATCCACGGCGAGGGCGGGAATGCCCTGGCGGCTGAGTTCCTCGACGGCGGCCGCTCTGCGCACCAGGGCCACCACGGGGCCCTGTTCGGCCAGGCGCCGGGCCAGCCGGGTGCCCGTGTAGCCACAGCCCGCGATGAGGCAGGTGGCGCGCCTGGCACTTGGTGCATCGTTTCCGCCCATGAAACCAGCATACGCCGTGGCTGTGAGAGGCTGTCTGAGGTCGCCTCGGCCTGTCGTGGAGTCCCATGTCCCCTTTGTTCAAGCTAGTCCTGCTGGCCTGGCTGGTGCTGGGGCCGTTAGGCATCTGGCTGCGGCGGCGAAGGCTGTAGGCTGTGGGCGGTGGGGGGCCGCAACCACCGTGAGGCCGGGCTCACGGGTGACGATGGGCGCGGCCCGCGGGGCCGCCATTCAGCCCAACCTCCAGCCTACTTCGCCACGGTCCTCGGCAGCACCAGGCTGAACCGGCTGCCGGGCTCCAGGGGCTGGTAGCGCGCCTCGCCGCCGTGGTCCTGGGCGATGCGGCGGACGATGGCCAGGCCCAGGCCCGTGCCCTTCCGCTTGGTGGAGAAGTAGGGATCGAACAGCCGGCTGCGGTCCGCCTCCGGCACACCGGCCCCCTGGTCCACCACATCAAAGCGCAGGGAATCGCCATCTTCCCTCAGGGACAGGAACACGGTGCCCGGGCCCGCCTCCGCCCCCCGGCCCTCCATGGCCGCCAGGGCGTTGTCCACGTAGTTGATGAGGGCCCGCTTCACCATGTCGCCGTCCCAGAGCGCCGAGACCGGCCCCTCGGGCAGGCGCAACTCCCAGTGGAGCTCGGGATGATTCGGTCCGTAGAGCGCCGCCACCTGGCGGAGCAGGTCCGCGGGATCGCAGGGCGAGAACTGCGGGGCCGGCAGGCGCGCGTAGCGGCTGAAGCTGTCCACCAGGCGCGAGAGGCTGGACACCTCCGCCAGGATGGTCTCCGCGCCCTCCTTCACGGCGTCGGCATCCAGGCGGCCCTCCCGGGAGCGGCGCAGCAGGCGCTGGGCTGTGAGCTGGATGGGCGTGAGGGGGTTCTTCACCTCGTGGGCCATGCGCCGTGCCACCTCCTGCCAGGCGGCCCGCTTCTCGGCCTGGGCCAGCAGGGTGAGATCCTCCAGCACCGCCAGCACGCCACCGCCCTGCAGCGGTTCGAGGATGGCCCGCACCGGGCGGCCCTCGCCTTCGCCGCCTAGGCGCAGTTCCTCCTGCACGCCCCGGTTCGAATCCCGCACGGCGGCCAGCAGCTCCGGCAGGCGGCCCAGGCGCGGCAGGGCTTCCACGGTCCGCCACCGGGCCACGGTGGGATCAAAGGTTTCGAGCCCCAGCCAGCTGCGGGCGGCGGCGTTGAAGGTGCGCAGCTCGCCATCGGCCCGCCAGCTGAGGATGCCCACGGGCAGGGCCGCCAGCAGCTGGTCCAGGTAGGCCCGCTGCTGTTCCAGGCGGCTGGCCTGAGCCTCGATGGCTGCCCGGTTGGTCTTCAGATCGCGGGTCATGGCGTTGAAGGTGCGCGCCAGGAAGGCCAGCTCGTCCTCCCCCAGCTCCGGCAGCTCCACTTCCAGATCGCCGCTGCCCACGCGCTGGGCGGCCTTGGCCAGGGCGCGGATGGGCTCGCTCAGGGATTTCGCCAGCGCCAGCCCCGACCACACGGCGAAGAAGAGTGTGAGCATGGTCAGGAACAGGAAGGTGCTCTGGGGCAGGGTCTTCAGGGTGTCCTTGTTGGCCCGGATCTGCTGGCTCTCCTTGAAGCGCTGCTCCAGCGCCAGCACCCGGTCGAGGGTATCCCGGGGCATGAAGACGCCCACGGCCCAGGCGCCGTCGCCCCGGGGCACGAGCCGCAGCAGCCAAAGGCCGTCGTGGTTCTCCTGTTGGCTGTCCCCGGCGAGCCGGCTCCAATCCGGCGGCGGCAGTCCCGGCTTGAGATCCAGTGCCCGGAGCACGCCGTCGGTGCGCGGACCCAGGGAAGCCACCAGGTCCAGGCCCGAGGCCTCGCGGATCGCCGTAGCCTCGGCGGAGGCGGAGACCAGCAGGCGGCCCGCCCCGAAGTCCAGGCGGGCGAGGGCCGAGGCGCGCAGGTCCCCGGCCACCTGCTGGCCGTCGCGGATGGCGACTTCGGTTTCGGGACTGAACCAGCGCTCCACGTTCTTGTTGATGAAGTTCGCGCCCACCACGAAGAGGATCAGGCTGGGGACGATGCCCACGATGAACAGCGTCAGCACCAGGCGGGTGCGCAGGCGGGAGCCCAGGATGCCGCTCTTGCGCTCGAAGTAGAGCTTGGCCGCGCTGCGGGCCACGATGAAGAGCAGGGTGCCGATGGCCAGCACGTTGGCCAACCCCAGCGCCAGGAGCATCCAGCGTGTCGTCCCGTCCAGTCCGCCGCCCGCGACCCGGTTGCCCACGGTCTTGTAGGCCAGGATGGTCATGGTGATCAGGACGGCCAGACCCACCGCCACATACAGACGCGTCAGCTCGGGGTGGCGTTTGGGTTGGGAAGTCGGCATCCCCAGCAGGCTATCCTGATTGATTGCAGAAAGGCAGGCGGAAGCGGATGGGAACGACGGGCGTGGAGGCAGAGCGGCGGAGCTTCCTCGCGGGCTTCATCCCGAAGGGAGCCCAGCCCCAGGCAGCCGAACCGGTCTGGGGCGAAGTGACGGCGGAGGGCGATACCTTCCCCACCCTGGCCATGGAATTCTGGACCGCGAAGCAGCGCCAGGCCGCGAACCTGCACGAGATCTCGTACCGCGCCTGCTACAAGCCCCAGCTGCCCCGCCACTTCGTCGAGCGCCTCACCCGGCCCGGCGAGCGGGTCTATGATCCCTTCAGCGGGCGCGGCACCACGGCCATCGAGGCGGCCCTCCTGGGTCGGCGCGTGGCGGCCAACGATGTGAACCCCCTGGCCCGGATGCTGGCGGAACCGCGGCTCACGCCCCCGGAGCCCGCGGCCGTGGCGCAGCGGCTGGCGGAGATTCCGCTCAGCGGTGCCGCAGACGGGCTCGACCTTGCCATGTTCTTCCACCCGGACACAGAGGCTGAGATCCGCGGCATTCGGGACTGGTGCCTGGCCCGCGCCGCCAGCCAGGAGCTGGACAAGGTGGACACCTGGATCCGCATGGTGGCCACCAACCGCCTCACGGGCCACAGCCCCGGCTTCTTCTCGGTCTACACCCTGCCCCCCAACCAGGCCCTCAGCGCCGAGAAGCAGCGCCAGATCAATACCCAGCGGAAGCAGGCGCCCACCTACCGCGACACCCACGCCCTGATCCTGAAGAAGACACGCCAGTTGCTGTCCGGTCTGGCCCCAGCCCAGCGGGAGCACCTGGCAGCGGCGGCCTACGATGCCCGCTTCCTCACGGGCGATGCCCGGGCCACCAGCACCCTATTGGACGGCTGCATGGCTCTCACCGTCACCTCACCGCCCTTCCTCGACGTGGTGGACTACGCTGGCGACAACTGGCTGCGCTGCTGGTTCACCGGCCTGGACGCCGAGGCCATTGGCCGGGGCCTCAGCCAGCCCCGCACCGTGGCAGCCTGGTCCGACACCATGGGCGAGGTGTTTGCAGAGCTACACCGCCTCACGCGGCAAGGCGGCTTCGTGGCCTTCGAGGTGGGCGAGGTGCGGCTCGGCAAGGTGAAGCTGGATGAAGTGGTGCTGCCCTTGGGCCTGCGAGCTGGCTTCAAGGCCCACGGCATCCTCGTGAACAGCCAGACCTTCACCAAGACCGCCCACATCTGGGGCGTGGGCAACAACGACAAAGGCACCAACAGCAACCGCGTGGTGCTGTTTGAAAAAAACTGAGGAGTACCTGGGCAAATCAAAGCGGAACACAGAGGACGCAGAAATCCACAGAGGACACAGAGGAAAAGACTGATCGCGAAAAGCACTGATCCGCGGTCGCCTTCAATCATTTAAGGATTCACCACAGAGACACGGAACGCACAGAAAACGGCCGCGTTTCACTCCGTGTGCCCTTCTCAGTGTTCTCGGTGTCTCCGTGGTGAATCTCTATCATTGATCGCAACCTGGTAGCAGTGTTCTCTGGGTTCTCTTCTGTGCTCTGTGTCCTCTGTGTTCCAGGTCCTTCTGAATTCCAGGAAAATCGACCCTCAGGGCGCCGTGAACCGAAAGAGCAGCGCGTCCTCGCCATCCGGGTAGTAGCCGCTCCGAAGGCCACAGGGCTTCCAGCCGCAGGCCCGGTAGAGCTGGATGGCCGCGGCGTTCGAGACCCGCACTTCCAGGTAGAGCAGCTCCAGTCCTTCCGCCGCCAGTTCCAGCTGGCAGTGGGCCAGCAGAGCGCGGCCCACGCCGTCGCCGCGATGCGCCGGATCCACGGCGATGCGCAGCAACTCCGCCTCGCCTGCGGCCGGCACGCAGGCCCAGCGGGCGAAGGCCACCTCGGGCAGCAGCCACAGGGCCTCGTGCTCGGCGGGGGTCTTCCAGGCGGTGCCGAAGGCCGTGCGATCCAGCCGCGCCACCCACTCCGGGAGCGGCTCGCCCCCCTCCAGCCTCCGGACTCCAGACTCCTGACTTTCTTTCATCGCGCCACGCCCTTGCGCAGGGCCTCGGAGAGGTGCGCCGCCGCCAAGGGGAAGTTCACGGCCGCGTCGGTCTCCCGCAGGTAGAAGGGCACCAGGGGCGCTTCCGGGGGGCCCTGGGCCACGCGCCGCGCCAGCGCCACCAGCCCCGCCAGCATGGCCGCGCCTTCGTCGGGCAGCGTGAGGCGGTGCGCCGGCAACACCGCCGCCACTTTGGGCGCGAAGGCTTCGGGGGCCCACCAGGCCTCCTTCCCCACGCGCTCCGCCAGGGTGGCCAGGGTGAGTTTGGCAGCGGCTTCGGTGAACCCATCCGCCCAGCGCTGGAAGAAGGCCTCGCCGCGCTGGCCGTCCAGCAGGATCCAGCAGGGCCCCGTGACGCCCGCCTGGCCCCTGGCTTGGCGTAGCGCCTCGGCCCGCAGTTCGAAGGCGGAGAAGCCCCAGGTGGGCAGGCCCGTGAGGCCCAGGCCCTCGGCCGTGGCCACGCCGATGCGCAGGCTCGTGAAGCCGCCGGGCCCCACGCAGGCCGCCACGCCGGACAGCTCCCGGGGCGAGGCGCCGGCCTCGGCCATGAGCGCATCCAGAGTGGGCAGCAGGTATTCGCTGTGCCCGTGCCCCACGCCCGACACCACCCGCCGCGCCCAGATCCGGTCCCCCTGGATCAGGGCCAGGTGCAGGAGCTCCGTGGTGGTGTCGAGGGCAAGCAGCATGGGGTCAGTGTATCGGGGGCACCGGCTCCCCATGGCGCCGACCAGCCGGCGCCTGGCCCAGCCTGCTGTCGCCCGGTGCGTCTGAAAACTCATTTAATTCGGGTTTTATGCCGATTTATTCGTGATGTACAGGTCGTTTTGGAGGCCCCATGTTCAGCCGGTTATCAGTGTCCAGAAAAATCCAGGTCCTCGGGCTGGCCCCCCTGGGGCTCTTCCTACTCCTGTTCTTCGCCTACCTGCTGCCGGTCTTCGGGACCCGGTACTTGGAAGCGAAGAAGGAAGGGGCCAGGAACGTGATCAACTTGGGCTATACCTACCTTGCGGGCCTGGAGGCCCGGGTGCAGAAGGGCGAGCTGACCCTGGAGCAGGCCCAACAGCAGGCCCGCACGGGGCTCATGTCCATGCGCTACGAAGGCGACAACTACCTGTGGATCGCCTCTCCGGGGGCCCGCATCGTGGCCCATCCCATCAAGGCCGACCTGAACGGGAAGGACGTGAGCGCCACCAAGGACGCCAACGGCAAGCTTCATTTCCTGGCCATGGATCAGGCGGCGGCCAAGCCCGAGGGCGGCTTCGTGGACTACGACCAGCTGCTGCCCTCCGGGAAGGTGCGGCCCAAGGTCAGCTTCATCCGCCGCTTCCAGCCCTGGAGCTGGGACCTGGCCACGGGCGTCTACGTGGATGACGTCCAGGCTCAGATCCAGGCCCTGGCCTGGAAAACGGGCATTCCCCTCGCCGTGCTGGCCGGGCTGATCATCCTGGTGAGCCTTTCGGTGGCCCGGGGCATTTCCCGGCCCATCGTGGCCCTGGCCCAGGGCCTGCGGGCCTCCGACCTCACCCTGCGGCTGCCCGTGCTCACCCAGGACGAGGTGGGCGAGGTGGCTCAGGCCTTCAATGCCTACAACGCGCACCTCCACGGGACCGTGAAGGAATTCGTCACCTACAGCGAGCGGGTGGCCGCGGGCTCCACGGAACTGGCCGCCTCCTCGGAGGAGATGTCCCGGGCCGTGGCCCAGATCGCCCAGGTGAGCGAAAACCTGAGGAGTTCCGGCGAACAGGTCACCGGTGCCATGGGCCAACTCATGGGCCGGTCGCAGGACGTGTCGACCCATCTGGAAGCCTCCTCGAAGGAGACTCAGGGGGCCGTGGCCGCCACGGAGCACAGCAGCCAGGCCGGGCAGGCGGCCGTCACCGGCATCTCGGACATCCGCGCAGCCACCGGCCAGATGGTGAAGGCCGTCACCGTCATCCAGGACATCGCCCGGCAGACGAACCTGCTCAGCCTGAACGCGGCCATCGAAGCCGCCAAGGCGGGCAGCATGGGCAAGGGCTTCGCCGTCGTGGCCGAGGAGGTCCGCAAGCTGGCCGATCGCTCGCGGGAGGCCGCGGGCGAGATCGAACAGCTCATCCAGCGAACCCAGGAGGCCGTCGAGGCGGGCGTCGAGGGCGTGGACACCACCCTCCAGAGCCTGGCGGACATCCGTGCCCGGATCGCGGACGTGGCGGGCCGCTTCCAGCAGATCGGCGCCGCGGCGAGGGCCCAGACCGATACCAGTCGGGAAGTGAACGGGCTGGTGGAGGAGATCCACGCGCAGCTGACTCAGAACGCCTCGGCCACCCATGAGCTGTCAGCGACCGTGGTGGAGATCACCCGCACCGCCGCGGATCTCGCCGAGGTGGCCGAGGGCCTCCGCGCCGCCGTGGGCGGGTTCCGGCTGTAGGGGGTCGGAAAGGAACCAGAGACACGAAAAAGGCGGCCACCCGGGCCGCCTTTTTTTGAATCGATATCGGACCTAGCAAGCCTTGATGACCTTGCCGGCCTGGATGCAGGAGGTGCAGACCCGCAGGCGCTTGGGGGCGCCGCTCACCAGGGCGCGCACGCGCTGGATGTTGGGATTCCACCGGCGCTTGGTGATGTTGTTCGAGTGGGAGACGTTGTTCCCGAACTGGGGCTTCTTACCGCAAATTTCGCACTGACGGGACATGGGAACCTCACGAACCAAAGGTGAAAACAACCAAGAGAACCAGTTTAGCCAAGCCCCCCGCAAACGCAAGAGGAAAGCCCTTGCGCTGCGCCACTTCCCCTGGCCAGGATAGCCTCCATCCCCCTGGAAACCCCATGGACCTTCGCCTCTGGGCTCTCGCCTTCACCGTGCTGGACTGGCCCGAGCGCTGGAAGGCCGAGGCCTGGGCGGCGCTGCAGGCCGGGGCGGCGCCCCACCTGTCCACCGCGCAGGCGGAAGCCCTGGCGCGCCTCGCCGCCAATCTACCGCGTCGCCAGCAGGAAGCCCGCGACCGCGGCGCCCGCCTGCTGCTGCCCGGCGACCCGGGCGTGGACGCCCTGTTGGTGCCCCTGCCCTACCCCGTGGCCCTGTGGGTGCGGGGGACGCTGCCGCCGGCAGGCCCGCGCCTCGCCATCGTGGGCAGCCGCCAGGCCAGCGCGAGGGGGCGGGCCCGTACCCGGGCCTGGGCCAAGGCCCTCACGGAGGCCGGCGTAGCGGTGCTATCGGGCCTGGCCCGGGGCATCGATGGCGCGGCCCACCTGGGCGCCCTCGATGCCGGCCCCGGCGCTATCGGCGCTACCGGGGCCACCTGGGGTGTCCTGGGCTCGGGGCTGGACCACCCCTATCCGCCCGAACACCGTCCCCTCATGGATCGCCTGGTGGCCGCTGGGGGCGGCGTCCTCACGCCCTTTCCGCCCGAGGCGCTGCCCAATAAGTGGCACTTCCCCCGGCGCAACTGGCTGCTGGCGGCTTGGACCGACGGCGTGCTGGTCACCGAGGCCCGGTTGAAGTCCGGTTCTCTGGTCACGGCCCGCCTCGCCCTGGACCTGGGCAAGGAACTCTGGGTGTGTCCGGGGTCGCCTGAAGATCCTTCTGCAGAGGGGCCCAACTTTCTTCTAAGGGAAGGGGCCGCACGGATTTGCCTATCGCCGGAGGACCTTTTAGAGGACCTTGGCCAGCACCCGGGGGCTTGACAACCTGACCGGTCTAGGTTCCATCCTTAGCCCCATAGGGAGATCTCGGGTGACCAAGAAATCAAGCCAGGACGATTCGAATGTGTTGGAAGGGGCTGAGCCCGCGAAGCGGGGGCAGAAGCTGGTGATCGTCGAAAGCCCCTCCAAAGCCAAGACCATCACCAAATACCTGGGCAAGGGCTACAAGGTCATGGCCTCCGTGGGCCACATCCGGGACCTGCCCCGCAAGCTGGGCGTGGACATCGAGAACGGCTTCCAGGAGGAATACGAGATCAGCCCGGCCAAGGAGAAGGTGGTGCGCGAGCTGCGCGCCGCCGCAAAAACCGCTTCGGAGCTCGTGCTGGCGACGGACCCTGACCGCGAGGGGGAGGCCATCAGCTGGCACCTGCTGGAGGCCATCAAGCCGCCCAAGTCCCTGCCCGTGAGCCGGGTTCTCTTCAACGAGATCACCCCCGCAGGCATCGCCAAGGCCATGGCCGCGCCCACGGTCATTAATAAGAAGCTGGTGGATGCCCAGCGGGCCCGCCGCGTGCTGGATCGCCTGGTGGGCTACAAGGTGAGCCAGGTGCTCTGGGACAAGGTGCGCCGCGGCCTCAGCGCGGGCCGGGTGCAGAGCGTGGCCGTGCGCATTATCGTGGACCGCGAAAAGGAGATCCTGGCCTTCAATCCCGTCGAGTACTGGGTGCTGCGGGCCAAGTTCGGCGCCAAGCTGCCGCCCGCCTTCTGGATGCGGCTGGTGAAGCTGGGCGGCCAGCCCCTGCAGCTGGGCAACAAGGAAACCAAGCGCCGGGTGAGCGACGCCGCCCAGGCCAAGGAGCTGAAGGCGAAGCTGGAGAAGGCCACCTACCAGGTGACGGGCCTCGAAACCAAGGAGAAGAAGCGCAACCCCGCAGCGCCCTTCACCACCGCCAAGCTGCAGCAGGAATCGGCCCAGAAGCTGAAAATGAGCGTGAGCCGCACCATGCAGAACGCCCAGCGGCTCTACGAAGGCGCCGACTTCGGCGAGGGCCCCGTGGGCCTCATCACCTACATGAGAACGGATTCGCCGCGCATGGCCCCCGAGGCCGTGGAAGCCACCCGCGACTTCATCGCCAAGAAGTACGGCCGGGAGTTCCTGCCCGCCAAGGCCCGCGTGTACACGGGCAAGGCCGGGGCCCAGGATGCCCACGAGGCCATCCGCCCCACGGACATCACCCGCACGCCGGAATCCCTGCGCGGCCACCTGGAGCCCGACCAGTTCCGCCTCTACGCCCTCATCTGGCGGCGGACGATGGCTTGCCAGATGGAGGCCGCGCGCTTCGACGAAACGGTGGTGCAGACCGAGGCCGAAGTGGGCAAGGACGTGGCCGTCTTCGAGGCCAAGGGCGAGATCGAGCGCTTCGCGGGCTGGCTGGCGGTGTACCGCACGGACAAGACCGAAGTCGACGCCGAGGCCATCGCTGACGCCACCAAGGGCCCCGACGAAGAGGACGAGGATGACGCCCTGCTGCCCGCCCTCAAGCTGGGCGAAGCCCTCAAGCTGCAGCAGCTCGACGCGGACCAGCAGTTCACCAAGCCCCCGGCCCGCTTCAACGAGGCCACCCTGGTGAAGGAGCTGGAAGAGGACGGCATCGGCCGACCGTCGACCTACGCCAGCATCATCAGCACCATCGTGGATCGCGACTACGTGAAGAAGCACGAGGGCCGCTTCAAGCCCACGGATCTGGGCATGACGGTCACCGAGTTGCTGCTGCAGGGCTTCCAGGACCTCATGGATCCCAAGTACACCTCGGGCATGGAGGGCAACCTCGACAAGATCGAAGAGGGCAAGCTCACCTTCAAGAAGGCCATGACGGATTTCTACGGGCCCTTCGAAGAAAGCCTCGCCGCAGCCGGACGGGATATGCAGAACCTCAAGGCCGGCGTGCCCACGGGGGAGAAGTGCCCCAAGTGCGGCGACCGCAAGAAGCACCCGGGCACACTGCTGAAGCGCATCGGCCGCAACGGGCTGTTCGTGGGCTGCACCAACTACGGCGCCGAGGCCGAAAAGGACCAGTGCGACTACACGGCCGATCTCGAGAAGATGGAGGAGCCCGGCGACGCGCCGGAGTGTCCGCTCTGCGGCACGACGCCCATGAACCTGCGCAAGGGCCAGTGGGGCCCCTTCTGGGCCTGCCCCAATTACCCCAAGTGCAAGGGCATCGTGAAGGCCGATCCCAAGGGCATCCCCGTGCCGCCGGACGAGCCCACCGGAGAAAAATGCCCCAACTGCGGCAAGGGCTTCGTGAAGCGGCACGGCCGCTATGGCGAGTTCGTCTGCTGCGTGGACTACCCCGCCTGCAAGACCGTGAAGAAGGAAGTGCTGGGCCTGCCCTGCCCCAAGTGCGGCGGCGGCATCAGCCCCCGCAAGACCCGCTTCGGCAAGGTCTTCTACGGCTGCACCAACTACCCCAAGTGCGACTACACCGCCTGGGACAAGCCCGTCCCCGTCACCTGCCCCGCCTGCAAGAACCCCATCATGGGCGAGAAAACCAAGAAACCCCGGGGCAAGGACCCCATCCAGGTCCTCGTCTGCCCCGCCTGCAAACACGAAGAGCCGATGGGATGACGACCAATTAGGTCGTGTAGCGGGCTGCGGGGCAGCCTGCGAAGCGGGGCCCCACTGGGAGTCAGTCAGGACGGAGTGGCTGGAACGTTCCCGGCGATACTTTGCGCCAGCATTTGAATACAACGATCCAGCGCCCTTAAGCGACCAGGTTTGTCCTCAGCCCGACGGCTCTCCTCCGTTTATAAATACTTTCCTGATTAGCGGCTTGTCTCCGCCAAAAGCAGAAGGCTTTGAGGGAGAGGTGGGGTTCTGACGGCGGCATGGAGCAGTCGTAGAAGGATGACCTCCAGGTCGAAGCGG
>JBBRZL010000009.1:0-38912 GCA_038236735.1 Holophagales bacterium
CTTCGGTTGCGAGGGCGATCTCATGGATCCCAAATCCGCCCGCACGGATTTCCGGCCCGCCACGGCGGAGGAAGTCATGGGGCTGGTGCCCGGCCACTGGGTCGTGGCGCGCATCCACACCGGCCGCACCCACCAGATCCGTGTCCACTTGGTCCACCTGGGCCACGCCATCGTGGGTGACGCCCTCTACGGCGGGGCTGCCTCGGATCGCCTCTGGCTGCATGCCTGGCGTCTGGGCCTGAAGCACCCGGTGACCGGCGAGGACCTGCGCCTGGAGGCGCCGCCAGTACGGTTTCAGGTCGTAGCGCCCGCGCCTGTGGGCATTGAGGGAGGCCCAAGTACGAGGCGAGGTGATCGACTCAAAGCCTGAGTGGAAAGTCCCACCGTCAAGGCGAAAAAATAAAAGATATGGAACCACCGATGAACACCGATGAACGCCGATAAAGGAATGATTGCGGCAAGATGGCCAGGAGGATTCAGGCCATCCTCGCCGGGTGTGCTGTTTTCGGCAATGATCCAAGACAATTCCTATTCATCGCTTTTGATCGGTGTGCATCGGCGTTCATCGGTGGTTAAGGATTTCCTTCCTTCTTCATCCCTTGAAGACGAACGGTGGCCTTAACCTCCGATTACACGAAGATTTTTTCTTGGTGCCTTTGCGTCTTGGTGGTGATCTTTATTCATGAAACTGCCCCTGCTCTTCAACCCATCCTCGGGAACTCACGCCAAGGATCCGGATGCTCTGTTGCGGCCGCTGCCTGCGGAGCTGCGGGAGCGGGTGGAGCCCTTTGCCTTCGGTCATCCCTGGGATTTCGAGGCCGCCATCGCCCAGGCCGGAAGGGCCGGTGGTCCGCTGTTCGTATGGGGCGGGGATGGCACCATCCACCATGCGGCCAAGGCCCTGATCGACAGGGGCTGTCCGGTACCCCTGGCCGCCATCCCCGGCGGCAGCGGCAACGGGCTGGTTCGGGGCCTCCGCACGCCACTGGAACCAGCCGGGGCCCTGCACCGCCTGCTGGAGGGCCGGGAACTGCGCATGGACCTGCCGCACCTGGATGGCGCGCCCTTCCTGAACGTGTGCGGCACGGGCTTCGAGGCGGCGGTGGCCCATCGCTTCGAGGCCCTGCCCGGCCGAGGCTTCAGCACCTACGCGCGGGCCTGCTGGGAACTCTGGAAGAACTGGCCGAAGAGCACCCTTGCCTGGGAAGCGGAGCCCTTGCCCATGCCCGCGGACCAAGGGCGGCTCGAACGCATCCGAGCAGCCCTTGGCACACCGGAACCACCGTTGCCCGAAGCCGCCTGGAGCCTCTGCTTCGCCAACCTGCCCCAGTACGGCTCCGGCCTCTGGATCGCGCCCCATGCCGATCCCACGGACGGAGCACTCCAGTGGGCCACCCTGGCCCGGCCCACCGGGTTCGACCTGGTCATGAAGGTCCATATGCTCTTCCGCGAAGGGGGCCGCAGCCCCTTGAGACGCGAGGGCAGACTCACCCGTGCCACCCTGCGTCTGGAGCGCCCCCTGCCCTGGCACCTGGACGGCGAACCCGCGGCCGAGCGGGATCGAGCGGAACTCACGATGGAGCCGCGGGCCTTCAGGATGCAGGTGACAGCGGCGTGTCCATGGTCGTAGGCGCAGCCCGGCGCAGAAACGGCCCCTGCGGGGCCGTTTCTGCGTCAACTGAAGACTGAAAACTGAGGACTGAGGACCATTTTTCAGTGAGGATATACGGCCGGCCCGGTCAGGCTGGGCCGACGGAACTGGGCGCTGACGCTGGGGGTGGCACCCCAGAGGCCCGAGACCATCTTGACCTGGGACAGGTCGGTGTTGGCGGCGTCCCAGTCCCGGCGGACCAGCAGGGTGTAGGGATTCTGGGCATCGGACCACCAGGCCGGGTCATCCACGATGACGTAGATGGCCGTGGCCACCTTGTTCGGATTCTTGTAGGTCACCAGGACCGGTTGATGGGCAACGGAGGCCTCCAGCATGCCGGGCCCCGGCCTTCCCCACTGGTCCACGAGCAGTAGCCGGAACCAGCCCAGTTTGCTGTGCTCGACTTCCACCTGGACTGTGCCGCCGACTGGAACCGCGATGCCGTAGGCCCGCCAGCCGGAGGGATACCAGGCAAAATCGGAAAGGGTGTCCACGGTATCGCCAATGGGGGAAACCGGGATGTTCCCGGTGCGGGACAACCACTGGAGTTCGCCTGAGAGGTCCCGCAGCCCCCAGTATCTCGCCGTCGGGCGAATCGTGCAGCGGCGCCAGAAGGGGGGCGGAATCACCACGTGGGTGCCGGGGTAGAGCCCCACGCGATGGGCGCGGGTCAACGGCTGGTCCGATCCCCGTTGATTCGACCCCTGGTGATTCGAAGCCTGGTAGCCCGGGGCCACCCTGGCCAGACGATTGTCTGGGTCCCCGGAGGGTTGCGCGACCGGGGTCGGGGCTGGGGCCGGACGGAAGGCCGGCTGTTCCCGGGGCGCCGAGGCCTGGGAACGAGGCACTCTGCCCTCCTGTGGCGAAGCGCCACAGAGGCCGGACACCAGTGAAAGACCAGTAAGGACGCTCATGACACGGAATTGCGGAAACCACGTTCGCATCGTGCACCTCCCTTGGCTGGCGGGCTGTTTCATCATGCCAGACCCATGCCACGGACCTGCATGGGATCGTCATGGCGTTATCCTGACGGTTTCCAGCATGGGGGCTTCTAGGTGTTTGGCAAGATCCAGCACATTCATTTCGTAGGTATCGGTGGCATCGGGATGTCGGGCATCGCGGAGGTGCTCGCCAACCTCGGTTACCAGGTTTCCGGCTCGGATCTTAAGGAGAGCCCGATCACCCAGAGCCTGCGGGCCATGGGCATCACGGTGCACCTGGGCCACCACGCCCAGGCCATCGAGGGCGCCCAGGTGGTGGTGATCTCGTCGGCAGTGAAGGGTGACAACCCCGAGGTGGTGGCGGCCCACGCCGCCAAGGTGCCAGTGATCCCGCGCGGCGAAATGCTGGCGGAGCTGATGCGCATGAAGTATGGCATCGCCGTGGCGGGCTCCCATGGCAAGACCACCACCACCAGCATGGTGGCCCAAGTGCTCAGTCAGGGCGGCATCGACCCCACCATCGTCATCGGTGGCAAGCTCGGCACCATCGGCAGCAATGCGAAGCTGGGCAAGGGGCCCTTCCTGGTGGCCGAGGCCGACGAAAGTGATGGCAGTTTCCTCATGCTGAACCCCACGCTGGCCGTCATCACCAACATCGACCGGGAACACCTGGACCACTACAAGGATCTCGACGAGATCCAGGACGCCTTCGTGGCCTTCGCCAACAAGGTGCCCTTCTACGGCTCGGTGTTCCTTTGCATGGACGATCCCAACGCCGCCGCCGTGCGGCCCCGGCTGAAGCGCCAGGTCCGCACCTACGGCACCCATCCGCAGGTGGACATCCGCGCCCGGGCGATCCGCCAGGAGGGCTTCCGCACCTTCTTCAAGGTGACCGCCTATGGTGAGGATCTGGGCGCCTTCAGCCTCGGCGTGCCGGGCCACCACATGGTGCTGAACGCCCTCGCCGCCATCGGCATCGCCCTGGAACTGGACGTGGAGCACGAAGTGATCCAGGCCAGCCTGTCCAGCTTCACCGGCGCCGACCGCCGCTTCCACATGAAGGGCGAGAAGGGTGGCGTGCTGGTAGTGGATGACTATGGCCATCACCCCACGGAGATCGCGGCCACTCTGGCGGCGGCCCGGGCCGGTTTTCCCCAGCGCCGGATCGTGGCGGCCTTCCAACCCCACCGCTATAGTCGCACCCGGGCCCTGCTGGACGAGTTCGGCACGGCCTTCTTCGAGGCGGACGTCGTGCTGGTGACCGACATCTACCCCGCCGGTGAGCAGCCCATCCAGGGTGTGGATGGGGCCGCCGTGGTGGAATCCCTGCGGTCCCACGGCCAGAAGGACGTCCACCTGGTGGGCCGGGTGGAGGATCTGCCCGAGGCCTGCAAGCGCCTCTCGCGGAGCGGGGATCTGCTCATCACCTTCGGCGCCGGTTCCATCACCCACGCCGGTCCGGCCTTCCTGGAGCTGGCATGAGCCTGCGCTGCCCGCTACGTTGCCTCCTGCCCGCCCTGCTCTGCCTCGCCCCCCTGGCCGCCGGCCTGCCTCTGGGCCTGCTGCCCGCCGCGGACCACCGGCCGGAGGTGCCCCAACCGGAACTGGGCCTGCGCTACACACCGCATTCCTCCCTCCTGGCCTATGTTCGCGCCCTGGCCGCCGCCGCGCCGGAGCGGGTGCGGCTGACGACCTTGAATGTCACCGAGGAAGGCCATGAGCAACCCTTCCTGGTGATCACCTCGCCCGAAAACCTGAAGCGCCTCGACACCTGGCAAGCCCTCAACGCGAAGCTGGCCGACCCGAGGACCTGCAGCGAAGCAGAGGCCCGGCGCATCACGGAGACCAGCCCCACCTTCGTCTGGCTGGGCTATTCGGTCCACGGTGACGAGGCCTCGGGCTCCGAGGCGGCGCTGGCGGTGGCTTACCACTTTGCCGCGGCCCGCAGCCCCGAGGTGCTGAAGCAACTGGACCGGGTGGTCATCCTCATGGACCTCACCCAGAACCCCGATGGCCGCACGCGCCACCTCCAGTCCGTGGCCGAGGCCAGCACGCCCTTCAATTCGAGCGATCCCCTGGACGCGCAGAATGCCTCGCGCTGGCCCACCGGCCGCTACAACCACCGGCTCTTCGACCTGAATCGCGACTGGACCTGGCAGACCCAGGGCGAATCCAGGGCCAAGATCGCCCGGTTCTTCCTCTGGAATCCCCAGGTGGTGGCAGATTTCCACGAGATGCAATCGGAGACCTCGTACTACTTCCCGCCCACCATGCAGCCCATCCACGAGGCCCTGCCGGAAGCCTTTTCAGGGCGCTGGCAGGTGTCCTTCGGCAAGGGCGTGGCCCGGGCCTTCGATAGCCGCGGCTGGTCCTATTTCAGCCGGGACGTGTTCGACCTCTTCTATCCCGGCTACGGCGACTCCTGGCCCACCTTCCAGGGGGCCGTGGGCATGACCTTCGAAGCGGCCGGCCACATCGGCCTGGCCTACCGCCGCCAGGACGGCGAGCTCCTCACCCTGGAATCCCGCCTCCAGCGGCACACCACCGCCAGCCTCGCCATCGTGACCACCGCGGCCGCGGAACGCCAGGCGCTGCTCTGGGATTTCCAACGGGCCCGACGGGAACGCCTGGCCCTGGGCGAGCGGGCCGGCGCCTTCCTCCTGGCCGAAGGGGAGGATCCCGGGCGCACCGCCGCCCTGGTGGCCCTGCTGAAGCAGAACGGCATCCAAGTGCTGCAGACCAGCGCCGAGCTTGCCACCACGGGGCTCGAGCCCATCGGCCTCACCCAGGGCGCCAGCCTGCCTGCCGGCAGCTACCTGGTGCCCCTGGACCAGCCCCGGGGCGCCCTGGCCCAGGCCCTGCTCGAAACCGAGGCCCGCATGGGCCCCAAGCCCTCCTATGACACCACCGCGTGGAGCCTGCCCATTGCCTTCCACATACCGGCCTGGCGGGCGAAGCTGCGCCCGAAAGTCAGCACTGCCGCACCAGCCGAGGCGCCCACCACCCAGCTTCCCGAGGCGGCCTGGGGTTACCTGCTGCCCGCCGGTTTCGAAGGGACCGAGCGCACCCTTGCCACCCTGCTGCAGGAGGGCTTCAAGGCCACGGCCCTGGCGGAGCCGGCTCTTCACAAGGATAAGCGCCTCGGTGCCGGCACGATCATTCTGCCGGCGCACACCAATCCTCCTGGGCTGAAGGCCCGGCTCGAGACCCTGTCCCACCGCAACCACCATCCTGTGCTGGCCACGGACACCGCCCAGATGACCTCGGGTCCCGATCTGGGCTCCAACCACGCGTTACTCCTCACTGCTCCGCGCATCGCCGTACTCATGGACCGCCCTGCCAGCCCCACGGCCTACGGAGCGCTGGCCCACACGCTCATCGAGGCCGGTCTGCCCTTTGTCCAACTCCGCGCGGATCGGCTGGGGAGAGCCGCCCTGAAGCGGTTCACCCATGTGGTGCTCGTGGACGACGAGGCCCAGGGCAAGGCCTGGCAGCAGGTGCTGGGCGAGGGTGGCGCGGCGAAGCTGAAGGCCTGGATCGCCGACGGCGGGAGCCTGCTGGCCTTCCAGGGCGGCGCGGCCTACGCCTCCCGGGCAGGTCTCACACCCACGGGTTTCCATCTCCTGGCCAAGGCCGATGAAGAAGCGCGCCTGAAGGAGAAGGAACCCAAGCACGAGGCGCCCAAGGCTGAGCCCGCCGAACTGGTGCGGCCCTGGGACAAGCGCGAGGAACGCAGCCTCGAAGAGAGCATTCCCGGCGCCTTCTTGAAGGTGCGCGTGGATGGCAGCCACCCCCTGGCCTGGGGCCTGCACGCGGAGCGCGGCGCGGCGGTGCTGGACACCAACGATCCGATCCTGGAACTGAGCGCCGGCGGCGAGAACCCTCTCTACTTCGCAAAGGAGGGACTCAAGGTGTCCGGCCTGGTGCCCAAGGCCATGGAGGCCAAGCTGCAACAGACCGCCTACGCCCTGCGCGAGCGGTCCGGGCGGGGCGCGGTCATCCTGCTGGCGGGCGACCCGGTGTTCCGGGCGCAGACACCCTTCACCCGGCGTCTGCTCTTCAACGCCCTCTACTTCGGGGCTTACCACTCCACCACGGAATAGGGGCGACCATGGGCCTTCGCTTCACCCTCGCCATCACTGGAGCTTCGGGCTCGGCCTTCGGCGTGGCCGCGCTGAGGCGGTTGTCGGCCAACCCCGCGGTGGACCAGGTCGTTCTGTTGTTGTCACCCACGGGGCGGCGCTGCCTCTTCGATGAGACCGGCCTCACGCCGAAGGCCCTGGCCGCCCTGCCCAAGGTGTTGGTGCACGATGAGCGGGACCTGGGCGCCGATATTTCTTCCGGCTCGTACCGCCACGATGGCATGGCCATCCTGCCCTGCAGCGCCGGGGCCCTGGGGCGCATCGCCGCGGGTGTGAGCGAGTCCCTGGTGAGCCGCGCCGCGGACGTGTGCCTCAAGGAACGGCGGCCCCTGGTGCTCTGCCTGCGGGAGACCCCCCTCAACCGCATCCACCTGGAGAACATGCTGCGCGTCCATGACGCCGGCGCCGTGGTGATGCCCATCATGCCCGGCTTCTACAGTGGCCCCAAGACCCTGGACGATCTCTTCGACACCTTCGCCACGCGCGTGCTGGACCAGCTGGGCCTCTCCGAACCAGATGAACGGCGATGGAAGGGCTGAACCCGTCCCCGGAAGTGGTGGTGCTGGGCTGCGCTGGCGTGGACACGAATGTCTTCCTGCCGGGCACCGACATCGACCACGCGGACCTCGCCCCCTCATCCAAGCTTTCATCAAAGAGCGACCGGACCGCATCGGGATTGATCACCGCCGCGGAACTGGAAACACAAAGCCTGCGAGCCCCCGGCAGCCCTGATACTGGCATCATGCAGCAGTCTGCCTGCTCCGGATCAGGAGTTCAGCTGCTCCCGGATCTGGCGGATCAGGTCATCCTGCAACAAGTACCGCTTGGCGTACAGCGAACGCTTGTTGGGCTTGATCTGGTCGGGGCGGCGGCGCGGCGTCGCCAGGGGCAGCTCGAACCAGCCGTCCTCCCGCGGGTCTCCGCCAATTTCAGTCCACAGGGCGTCGAAGTCGAAGCGGATGTTCCGCGCCGGAATCAGGGGATTGTTCAGCCGGGCCCGGTAGACCTGGACGCGGTTGCCCACCCCCCGCAGCGTGGAGACGCCGAGGGCCCGGGCCAGTTCCTGGATCAGCAGCACCATCAGGTTCTTCGGTCGGAGCCCGTGCATGGCCTTCGTCGCGAGCTTGATGGTCTCCTCGTCTCCGCCCTTGCGCCCCTGGAAGCCACCGATGAGGGCAGTCCAGCCCTGGTCCTGCTCCAGGGAGAAGGCGATGCCAGTCACAGGGCCTGCCACGCCCTCCAGTTCGAGAAATAGGGAAATTTCGCCTTCCTTCCGGAACTGGGGATCGCTGCCGATCCGGATCCGGGCCTGCTGGCCGCGGTCGAGAGCCAGCTGGGCCAGGGTCATGCCATCAGGGCTGTGCATGGCCTGTTCCAGGAAGCCCCCCTGGTGGACGATGAAGCGATAGGTGTCCTGGATGACCTTCGTGCGGCGCGCCAGATTCCAGCGCACGGACATGTAGCGCGTAAGCGCGCGGAAGACGAGCCTGGGGTTGGCGTGGGAGAAGCCAATATAGGCGGGTTCATCGTGGAAGGAGAACCAGTCCAGGGCTTCCTGGGGGCTGAGGGCCGCCGCCGTGGCCCACCGGAGGTGGCGCTTGAACAAGCTCAGGCTGCCCGGGTTGAACCGGTAGACATGCCGACTCCACTGCCAGGCGCGGCGCGCAGCTTTCCAGTAGACCCGGACCACGGAGGGCTCCATGAAGGAGTTTAAATGTATCTGACAACCTAATCCTGAAATCTTGTCATGGATCCAATTCCGGTCCTCAAAAAATAAACTGGCTCCCGCTATCATGGGTCTAATATCGGCGAATTTTTCATTCAAGGGCCGCGCGCGAGCCTGAGCACTTGTCATTCAATCCTGGAGTTGTCCTTGAAACGCGGTTCTTTCCTGGTGCCACCGGCCCTTGCCTTGCTGACCGGTTGCGGCAGTGGCCCGGTGGGCGAGACCAGCAACATCGAGATCCGGGCCCTGAACATGGCCCTCGCCACCAAGGCCCAGCAACTCAAGCTGACCTACCTCGATACCTACTCCATCCTCCTGACCACTGGAGGCCGGCCCCTGGTCTTCTTCTACATGCCGGATGGCGAGCATCTCTCGGAACTGGGCTATCTGCGCTGGGTGGATGCGCGGCTCGCCCCCTACATCAAGGTCAACGCCGTGAACTGTGCCGGCATGGTGGGGGATTCCATCACTCGGCGCACCTACGTGGTCCTGGTCCAGCACGGTACCAAGGAAGCCACCTGGGACGACCTGCTGGGGATCAAGGCCTACAACATGGGTGTGGACGGCGAGACTTCCGCGGACGTCATCAGGCGCCTGGATACCCTGGTCCAGCCGGACATCGACTGCTACTTCCTGATGATCGGCAACAATGACCTCCACGCGGGAACCCCCATTCCAGAGATCGTCGCCAATGTGGAAACCATCGTGCAGTATCTGAAGAGTCACAGCGGCAAGCCCGTGGTCATTCAAGCCGTGATGCCCCTCCTGACGCCCTAAATTCCCAGGACCTTGCCCTCATGCCCACTGCCCACCCCAAGTTCCTCGTCCTCGGACTGGCCTCTTGTTCCCTGCTGCCGGCCGCCGTGCCCATGGTGCCCAGCCTCCACCTGAGCCTGGCCACAGCCCAGGGGGATTTTCGTGACGAGATGGGCCACAAGGTCGGGGTTGGCGCGACCCTCTCGCTCACCATCCCCCTGACCTCGACCCTGTCTTTTCGGCCCAACCTGTCCTTCCAGTCCTTTCCGACCCTGAACAACCAGTACACCTACAAATCCTCCCGCTATTCGGACCGGGGCGACGAGGAGACGCGCTGGAGCGCCTGGTCCTATGGCGCGGATTGCCTCTATCGCCCGAGCGGGCCGCAGGGCAGCCTCTACTTCGTGGCCGGCGCCTACCTGAAGGTATGGAAGCTACATGGTTTCGGCACCTACACGACCCAGGCTTCGCTGAACGCCACCCGCAGCTATTCCGTGGACGACACCACTTCCAAGAACGAACCCGCCGTGGCCATGGGACTCGGCTACACCATCAACCGGTACCTCAGCCTCGAAGCCCGGACGGTGCTCGCCAGCTATCGGAGCCTCAGCTACAACACGCTGGAAATGGCGTTCGTGCTGAGCTACTGAGGGATACTCTGGAGCCATGCGCAGTCGGGTGGTTCCCCCGTTCCAAAGAGTGCCTGACAAAACCCCCAAGGGGCTGCGCGGGGTTCTGTTAGGCACTCTCTGTCTTCTGTTCTTGGCTTCCGGGCTGTCAGCTCAGGGGCCGCTGCCCATGGACGCCCTGGCACCTCAGCACCGGGCGGCGGTGCAGGACATCCTTAAGCGCCTGGATTTCACCTTCCAGATCCGAACCCCACCCCGGAAGGTGCGGCTGGCGACGGTCGAGAAACTCTACGACCGGCCCCGGCTCTGCGCGGCCATGTGGCGCTACTGCCAGTTCGTACCAAGGTTCTATACCTTTGAGCTGCCCCCGACGGCCTTTACCGTCGACGACCTCCGGGGCCTGCATGGCACCATGACCCTCATCTACAAGCGGCCAGGCTATCGGATCTACCTTGCGGATGGCCGGGTGGAGCGGGGACGCATGAACAACCCCATGGCGGTGGGCGCGAAGATGGTGACGGCCTACCGCTACCACGAGGGGCCCAACGGCCTCGAGGGCCACCTCCAGACCTGGACGGCCCTGGACAGCGCCCTGCTGGGTTTCCTGAGCCGTCCCTTCCGGAAGTACATCCAGAAGCGCCAGGAGGAGTTCATCACCTACATCTTTGCCAACATCGCCCAGGGCAGCGAGTTCGCGGAGAGCCACCCCCATGAGTTCTGGGAACCCCTCCAGCGCGAAGGAGATCCGGTCGCCCAGGCCGAATTCGAGGCTGCCTTCGGCCGGAGCCGAAAGCACTGACACCATTCAGCCGGCCCCTTCCATCAGTGCTTCCTCTTCCCGCTGGGCCTTGCGGGTGGCCCAGAAGGCCCACAGGGCGCCCAGGGCGCCGGTGGCCGCGCCGACGAAGGCCAGCAGGAACATGCTGCCCAGGGAGAAGAAGCCCAGCCGGGCCAGTTCCACCAGCATGGGCGAAAGCCCGCCCAGCCCGCGGGAGAGCGGCAGCCAGAGGCTGAACAGTCCCAGCAGGGCCAGCAGGCTCCCGGCCAGGCCCAGGAAGGCACCTTCCAGCAGCAGCGGTGTGCGGATGAAGCTTTCGGAGGCGCCAACCAGGCGCATGATCGTGATTTCCTCCTCCCGCGCCAGGATGCTCATGCGGATCACGTTGCCCGTGGCGAAGCCCGCGGCGAGCAGCAGCACCAGGCCCAGCGTGCCGAGGGCCGACCGCAGCATCCGGGCCATGCGCTGGATGTTCTCGAGGCGTTCCTGATCCACCAGCAGGTCGCCCACGCCGGGCATCGCCCGTAGGCTTTCGCCCACTTCCACGGCCCGGCTGCCCACGGCCAGGTCCGGGCGGAGGGTCAGCTCGAGGCTTTCGGGCAAGGCATCCTGCCCGGCCCCTTCGAGCAGCATGCCGGCTTCCCGGGTGGCGGCCAGGAACCGCCGGCGGTTCTCCTCAGCAGAGACCCGCCGCACGTCCCGGAATCGGGGGTCGCGCTTCAGCCGGAGTTCCGCTTCATCCAGTGAATGCCCCTCCGCGGCGTAGGCCACCACTTTAGCCATGCCTTCCAGGCGGCCCACGAAGCGGTCCAGGCTTTCCACCAGCAGCAGGCCGCCGCCTGCCAGCAGCAACCCCGAGGCCAGGGTGAGGACTGCGAGGATGTACTGGCCCCGGTGCCGGTAGAGGTCGCGAAGCACGTCCTGGAGCAGCAGGCCGATGAGGCGCAGGCTCGTCACGAGGCATTTCCGTCCACAGCCACGCCCTTGAACACGGACGTGGTGGGCGAGGCGGCGATGGCGACGGCTGCGGTGCCCCCGACGGGCGACTTCCAGACGAAGATCGTGCCATAGGCTGTGGCGCTGTTCCCCCGCAGGCCCACCAGCCAGTCCTTGGTGCCAGCATGGGCGATGACCCGAAGGTCCGCCTGGCCCGTGGTACTACCGAGAGTCTTGCTGGGTGCCTGATTGTGTACCCCGAAGGCTCCAGTGGTGAAGACCTCGATCGGCGCCGTGGCGGCCCCGGCATCGGTGTTGTGGCGGGCCACGAACAGATAGCCATTGCCCGTGTCCAGGGCGAGCGAGCCGTATTTCCCAAGGAGCGTGGCGCTGCCGATGATGGTGTTGGCGGCGGTGAAACCCGAGGCGGTCCCCTTGCGCAGACGCGGTCCGGAGTAGATCTCCACACCGCCCACGGTGTCGCCATCCAGCATGAAGCCATAGACCGAGCCCGAGGCAGCAGCGACGCCCGTGCCGCCGGAATCGCCGCTTACCTGCAGTGCCTGGAGGGCCACGGAAGCACTCTGGAGCTGGGTACTGGCGCCGCTCACGACCCAGATCTGGGTGCCGCTGGTGCCGTTCTCGGTGATGTAGAGCGTGTCGTTCTGGACATCCAGGGCGACCTGGCTGAAGGTCGAAGTGGCCAGTCGGCCGGTGCTGGACAGGCTGAAGGAAACCACATCCGTGCTGGCCACCACACCACTCTGGGAGCGGATGCTATTCACCCGGACGATATCGCCGGTGTCAGACACCAGGTAGAGCATTCCCTTCACCCGGTCGAAGCAGAGCCCGCCCCAGGCCAGGCTGGCCAGCTTGCTGCTGAAGACCGAGGAGCTGATCGTTTTGGTGGGAGCGACCGTGGTGGTGGCGCTGCCGTACAGAGCGCTCAGGTCCGTCCAGACGAACACCGAGGTCGTGGTGGCATCGTAGGCGTAGAGCGCCGCTCCATCGGTGCCACCGGTTTTTTCGGCTTCCTTGCACGCCGTGGAGAGCAGCAGGAGCGAGGCCACAAGGCCCAGGATGATGCGCGAAGTCATGGGGCAGCCTATTTAACGGCGAAAAGAGCCTTGAGTTGAGCATTGAGCGAGCGCACCAGGTCGGCATCACAGCCAGCGTCCACCGCGCTGCGGCTGATGGCGAGTGCGAGTCCCTTCACGGCTTCGGGACCATCGCCGGAAATGATCTGCTGGGTGGCCCGCGATTGCAGCCGGTTCACCATCTCGTGGTGCGCCTCAGGCAGCACCAGCTTGGCGACCTGGGCGATGCGCTGGGTGAAGTTCATCAGCTTGACCATGCGCTGGGGATCATCCACCCGCGGTGCGGGCTTCAGCACCACCGCCGGGAGTTCACCACCCGTGAAGCCACCTCCCACCGTCTCGGGAATGGGTTCCTCGCTTTCGGGAAAGCGCTGCGGGTGGGCTAATGGGGGCGGGGCCTGGCGCCGCACGATGGCGGTGTCATCTTCCTGGAAGCCAGAATCCGGCAGGGCTGGGGCCGGACCGGTTCCCATACCCAGGAGCGTCGAAACGGGAGTGAGCACACGGTCCGGCGCGGCGCCCGGCACTTCCAATTGAGGGGGCTTGCCCGAACGGAGGCCCTTCAACACCACGTGGCCGGCCATGACCAGGCCGTAGAGGTCCTTGGCGACGGTCAGCACAGGCTTCTGGAGCAGCTCAGCCAGTTCCACCACGCTGCAGTACCCGGTGGCCAGACCCAAGATGCGCGCCTCGCGGGGGTTCACGTCGTGGGGCGTGTCCCCGGGCAGCAGGGTCGAGGCCGGATAGAGGTCCACCGAGGGCACCTTCTGACTGATGACGCGCCATTCGTCCATGCGCCGGCCCAGTTCCATGAGGATGGAGGCATTGGGCTTGGTGATGGTAATGGGTACCTCCGGCAGCACTTCCTCGAACCGGTAGCTCCCTTCGAGCCAGAGCGCCACTTCCATGAGCGCCTCGAGCCCCTCACCGGAGTGGGTGACGGCGTGGATGATGCGGCCTTCCTTCAGGTAGATCCGCGCCTTGGCAGCTTCCTGCTGCACGTGGAAGCAGCCTGATTTTCCACCCTGGCTCACGAGTTGGATGATGTCGGGCAGCGGCGCCTCGCGCATGGAGCCTTGGATCACACCCTGGGACATGGGCTGTTCCTCTCTCGGGAAGGTGAATCGGATGTCCAACCTTACCATGGTGTGGACTCACACCAGCGAGTGCGCCCTTCCCCCGGAAGAAGTCCTGCGCGATGCTGGTGGTCTCATGAGCAACCGCCCCGACTCCCCGTTCGCCACCATCGAAGATGCCATCGAGACCGTCCGGCAGGGCCGCATGGTCGTGGTGGTGGATGACGAGGACCGGGAGAACGAAGGTGACCTCACCCTGGCCGCCGAGCATGTGACGCCCGAGGTCATCGCCTTCATGGCGACCCACGGCCGAGGCCTCATCTGCGCGGCCCTGGAGGGACCGCTGCTGGACCGGCTGCAGATCCCGCTCATGGTCCGGGACAACACCAGCCCCTTCGAGACCGCCTTCTGCGTCTCCGTCGAAGCCCGGGAAGGCACCACCACCGGCATCAGCGCCCACGACCGCTCCCGGACCATCCAGGCCCTCATTGATCCAGAGGCCAAACCCCAGCACTTCGTAAAGCCCGGACACGTGTTTCCCCTGCGGGCCCGACCCGGCGGCGTGCTCACCCGTACCGGCCAGACCGAGGCCAGCGTGGACCTGGCCCGACTTGCTGGGCTCCACCCCAGCGGAGTGATCTGCGAGATCATGAAAGATGACGGCACCATGGCCCGGGTGCCCGACCTGGTGCCCTTCTGCCGCCACCACGGCCTGCCCCTGGTGACCGTAGCGGATCTCGTGGCCTACCGTCTCCGCCAGGAGCCCCTGGTGAAGGTCCTGGAGGTCCGGACGATGCCGAGCATCTGGGGCGAGCTCAGGGTCCACCGCTTCCAGAGCCTGCTGGACGGAGGCAGCCACCTGGCCTTTGTCCTGGGCGACCTGACCGGGGCCGAACCACCGCTGGTCCGCGTCCACGTAGAGACGCTCCCCGACGACCTGCACGGTTTCGAAACCGGCCTCTTCCAGAAGGCCATGGGCGTCCTCGCCAAGGAAGGCCGGGGGGCGCTGGTCTACCTGCGCCGCCATGCCCACACACCTGGCGTGGCCGATGAAGGCCCCATTCAGCCCCAAGCCATGAGTGACCGCGATTTCGGCGTGGGCGCCCAGATCCTCCGCCAGCTGGGCATTGGAAAAATGCGCCTCCTCAGCCGGCACGAAACCAAGTACATTGGCCTCCGTGGCTTCGGCCTCGACCTCTGCGCCCACGTGCCCCTGGAACCTCCTGCGGACCACCCCGCCACGGAGCAGCGTTGATCGACGCCCTCTTCCTGACTCAATCGCCCCTGTTCAGGAACCTGGACGAGACGGAGCGTGCCCAGATCCTCATCATCGGCCGTTTGCGGTCCTTCCAGGCTGACGAAGTCGTCTTCAAGGAAGGGGATGCCGGGGATGGCCTCTACATGGTGGTGAAGGGCTCAGTCCGCATCTCCAAGCAGAGCACCACAGGCGAAGAGGCCCTGGCCGTGCTGGAACCGCCCGCCTTCTTCGGCGAAATGGCTCTCATCGATCTATCGGCCAGGGCCGCCAGTGCCATCACCAACGAACCTTCCGACCTCTTCTTCATCCCCCTTCAGGACCTGCGCTCGCTGATCGAGGTGCAGCACAAGATTGCGTTGAAGATCCTCTACGCCCTCTGTGAAGTGCTCGCTCAGCGCCTGCGGGAAACCAACGAACGCTACATGAGCATCTTCACCATCGCCCAGTGGGGGGGTTCCAATCCGGAAGGCCCCATCCCCGTCCCTTGAACTCGAAAGGAGTTGCCGTGTCCGAACTCGTCGCCCACATCACCGACGCCGAATTTCCCCAGGCCGTCGCCCAGGGGGTCACCCTCGTGGATTTCTGGGCCCCCTGGTGCGGCCCCTGCAAGATGATTGCCCCAGTCCTCGACGAACTCGCCGCCGAGATGGCGGGCAAGGCCAAGTTCGTGAAGATGAACGTGGACGAGAATCCTCAGGTGGCCGGCCAGTTCGGCATCATGAGCATTCCCACGCTCATCGTGTTCAAGGACGGCAAGCCCGTGAACAAGCTCATTGGCGGCCAGCCCAAGCCCCAGCTCAAGGCCTTCGTGGAAGGTGCCTTCTAGTCCATTCCCCTAGCTAACGAAAAACGCGGCCTTAGCCGCGTTTTTCGTTAGCGCGCGGGCGCAGCCCTCGCGCCGGGAACGGAGGCCTGGCGGAACCCTCATTTCCTCCGCAGTACCATGCGGATCTGGTTGCCCTTTTCGTTGAAATGAACTTCATCCATCACCAGCAGAATGAGCGGCATGCCCCGGCCGCAGTGGGAGGACATGTCGGAGTCCTTGGGCAGGGGCTTCATCTGGCTGGCGTCGAAGCCCCGGCCCTCGTCACTGATCTCCAGTTCGAACCGCTCAGTATCCAGGGCGAGGCGCACCTCGATGAGGCGTCCGGCGTAGACCGGATCCGCCATGCGCCTGGCGCGCAGCAGGGCGTAGGGGTCCTCCTTCGCGAAGAGGTCGCTCTTCAGGCTGGATTCCAGCTCCAGGTTGCCGTGCTCCAGGGCATTGGCCAGGGCCTCATGGAAGGCCATGGCCAGGACATCCACGTTGTTCGGGGAAGCGAAACCCATGGGCACCAGGCGGTCCGTCAGGTGTCGCACGAGGCTGGGGACGTCGAGTTCATCGGATCGGAAGAGAAAGTGCCGCCGCTCGTTGACCAGCCCCCGCAGCCCGTCGTCGGCCAGGCGGAAGTCCCGGTGCATGTCCACCAGATGGAAGACGCTCTGCACCAGTTCACGGATGGCGAGGGGCTTCACGAACAGGTTCGAGGCCCCCAGATGCATGGCGCGGATCGCGTACTCCACCGAGGCCTGGCCGGTCATCAACACCACCGGGAGGTGCGGCTGAGTGGCCTTCACCCGGTGGATGACGTCGAAGCCGTCCAGCCCATTCATGTTGATGTCGCTGATGACCAGGTCGAAGGCCGGGGAAGAGGGGTTCTGGAGAAGTTCGATGGCCTGGGCCGCGTCCGGGTAGGCATGCACCTCCATGCCGTAGTGCGCGAGGGCCGACTGCATCATGTCCAGCACGCTCTGATCGTCATCGATCACCAGAATGTGCGCGGCCCGTCGGTTCATGGAAGCTCCAGTGATGGCCAGATTCTATCCCAGCGGCAGATATGGGGCGACCAGCGCCCACGTGCGATCCAGCGCCCCCACCAGAGCTTCCGGCAGAGGCGTGGAGGTCATCGACCGGCGCGGCGCCCGGGCGAGGGTGGCGAGCAGGCTTGCCTCCAACCCGGACAGATCCACCACCTCGACGCGTCCGGCAGCTACCAGGGGGGCCACGAGATCCTCGAAGTTCGAGAACCCGGGTCCGATGAGCGTGGGCAGGCCGGCGCGGACGGGCTCCAGGGGATTGTGCCCGCCGGACGCGGCCCAGCCCCCAGCCACCAGGGCCACCGTGCCTTCCGCGTAGGCGGCTGGCAACTCGCCCAGGGTGTCGAGGAGCAGAGCATCAAGTCCCTTCCAGGTTCCTTCATCCGGCCAGGACGCGGACGCCCGCCGGAAGGCGAGCCCGCAACCAGTCAAGAGGTCCGCCACGGCTTCGAAGCGCCGCGGTTGCCGAGGCGCGAGGATGAGGCGCAGGTCCGGAAAGCGCCGCCGGGCCTTGGTCCATGCCTCCAGCAGTAGTTCCTCCTCGCCCGCCACGGTGTTGCCCACCACCAGGATGGGAGCGTCCGCCCAGGCGGCCCGCAACGCGTCCCAGCCAGGGTGCAGGGGCCGCGGCGGGGGCAAGTCCGCCTTGAGGTTGCCGCCCAGCGCCACCTCGCGCGCGCCCAATCGACGGAAGGCTTTGGCGCTGGCTTCGTCGCGGGCAGCCACCAGGCTGAGCCGCGAAGCTGCGCGCCGCAGCCAGGCCCCGCCGCGCTCAAGTGATTTCCCAGTCAAGCGGCCATTCACCACCAGCCGCGGAATGCTCCGCTCCTCCAGCGCCAGCAGCAGTCCAGGCCAGAGTTCCGTTTCCAGGGCGAGGAAGGCGCCGGGAGGGTGCGCCAGAAAGGACTCCAACCCAGCCGGATCATCCAGGGGAAAAGCACCGCCGCTCAGTCGCCCCGAACCGGCGTCCCAGTCCGGCAGGCACCGTTCCAGCAGGTCCAGGCCGGCGAGGGTGCCGGTGGTCATGTGGATACGGTGACCGGCCTGGCGCAATCGGTCCACGAGTCCATCCGCCAGGAGCAATTCGCCCACACTCACCGCGTGCAGCCAGATCCAATGGCCGGCGGGCAGGTCCGGCGCCTGGGCCTCCAGCCGCAGGCACCAACCCTCCGGCAGGCCCCGGGCACAGGCCCGGGCCGCGGCACCGGCCAGGGAAACGGCCAGTCGGTAGCTGAGATCGAGAGCGTCCACGCATCCACGCTCTCATATTTCCGAAGGACTTAAAGATCAAAAGCTGGATCCACAGATTCCACAGATGCCACAGATCCGATGTTCCAGGTAAGTCATTACCCCGGTGATAAAGCAAGGCCAATGACAGGGCAAGAAGCAGGCCCGGACGCGCCGATGCGGATCATCCGGGCTTTGGGCCCCGTGCCGGGCACAGGGGTTGTTTTAATCTGTGAGAATCTGTGAAATCTGTGGACCATGGCCATATGGAACTGAGAGCGCCCCTGGACATCCTCATCGTCACCGGCCCCCTGGGCGCCGGGAAAACCACGCTCGTCAACCGGCTCCTGAAGGCCGAGGTGGCCGCGGGTCGGCGGGTGGCCGTGCTCATCAACGAGTTCGGCGCCATCAGCGTGGACGGCACCCTGGTGGACGCCGAACGCCCCGAACTGGCCGGCCTCGAGAACCTGGTGAACGGCTGTGTCTGCTGCAGCCTGCGCGATGACGTCATCGCCACGCTCCAGGCGTGGTGCGACCGGCCCGCGGGCGAACGGCCCGAGCGGGTGGTGCTGGAAACCACCGGCCTCGCCGATCCCACGGACCTGCTCGACCTGGAACAGGCACCTGAACTGGTGGGCCGCCTGCGGCTGGCGGGGCTCCTCACGGTCATCTCCTGCCTCAGCCCGGTAGATCACCTGCAGACGAGGCCCCTGGTCCACCGCCAGGCGGCCTTGGCCAGCCTCATCCACCTCAGCAAGGCGGACCTGGACCCTTCGGCCGCCGTGGCCTGGGAGAGCGAATTGCGCGCGGCCTTCCGGCACATTCCGTTGGTGCCCACGCGGCACGGGGAGGCCCCGGCGGGCAGCCCCGATCCCTGGCTGGGCGATGTCCGGCCCCTGCCCGAGGGGTGGGAGGCCGTCGGCGGCCCCAGCTTCGCGGAGGCACGCTCGCTCACCCTGCATTGGGATCATCCGGTGGACCCGGCGGCCTTGGAGATTCTGCTTCTGGCGCCGCCCGCCACCGGCGAGGTGCTGCGGGCCAAAGGCGTCTGCGCCTTCGCCGGCTGGGCCACGCGGAATGACGGCAGCGATCGCTGGGCCTTCCAGCTGGCGGACGGGCGGCTCGAAATCTCGCCACTGCCGCTGCGGGCGGACGGTACCGCGCCAGCCTGCGCCGCGGTGGTCATTGGCATCGATCTGGATCACGGCCAATGGAAGAAGGCTTTGCGGAGCCTCGAGCAGCCGCCGGAGGGGCAGCGCCGGAAGGTTGTCCTGAACCGCCAGTAGCGGCCTACTTCAGCAGGACCGCACCCGCCGTGGCGCACTGGTTGTCATTGGCGCTGGAATCACCGGAGACTCCGATGGCGCCGATGATCTTGCCATCGACGATGAGCGGGATGCCCCCTTCGACTGGCGTTGCGGCGTGGAGGGCGAGGATGCGGAGCCCGGCGCCGCCAGCGGCCAGGACCTCTTGCCCGGCCTTGGTGGGCCGCTTGTAGATGGCCGCCGCGCGGGCCTTGTCGATGGCGACGGTGGCGCTTGCGATTTGGGTGTTGTCCATTTTTTCGAAGTAGACGAGATTCCCCCCGGTATCGACGATGGCGACGGCCATGGTCCAGTGGTTCTTCGCCGCCTCGGCCAGCGCGGCTGCGGCCGGCTTCCTGGCCTGGTCCAGGCTGATGGGCGCGCCGTAGGGGTTGGGCATCTGCGCGGCCAGTGACAGTCCGCACAGGACGACCATCGTGAAGAGCACTTCGCATAACCTGCGCCTAGCCATGGGCAATCTCCTTTGAAAAGGTAGCAAAAGGTGCGCTACCGTGCCCAGGTGGTCAAGCCGCGTGAGGGCTGGTGGCCAATTACTTGACCGGGCTCCGAGCCCAAAGGGGGCCAGATCCGCGCGAGCTTGGTATCATCGCCTTTCCCCCGCAATCGGGAGCGCAAGGAGCAGGTGTGGATCAGGTGCTCGACCTCATGGCCAAGGAGCTCAAGCTCCCCCGTACTGGCGTTGCCGCCATCGTGTCGCTGCTGGAGGAGGGCAACACCGTGCCCTTCATCGCCCGCTACCGCAAAGAGGCAACCGGCTCCCTGGACGAAGTGGCCATCCGGG
Organism: Holophagales bacterium; assembly: GCA_038236735.1. Lineage (GTDB taxonomy): Bacteria > Acidobacteriota > Holophagae > Holophagales > Holophagaceae > Geothrix. Next base: position 20,181 of record JBBRZL010000009.1, read on the forward strand.
CCGTGGAGGACCGCCACGCCTATTACAAGGACCTGCTGGACCGCCGCAGGACCGTGCTGAAATCCATCAACGAGCAGGGCAAGCTCACCCCGGAATTGAAGGCCCAGATCGAGACCACCTGGATCAAGGCGGAACTCGAGGACCTCTACCTGCCCTACAAGCCCAAGAAGCGCACCAAGGCCACCACCGCCCGGGAGCGGGGGCTGGAGCCCCTGCTGGATTCCCTGCTGGCCGACGACAGCGGCGCCGATCCCTTCCTCATCGCGGAGCCCTTCATCAAAGATGAAGACGGCCTGCGGTCCCCCTCCGAATGCATGGAGGGCGCCGGCCACATCCTGGCGGAACGGCTCGCCGAGGAGGCCGCCATCCGGGCCTGGCTGCGCCTGGAATTCCACGAGCACGGCGTGCTGCGCTCCGAACTCCGCGAGGAGCGCAAGGCCGACCAGGCCGCGCTGCGCTTCAGGCCCTACTTCGACTTCTCCGAGCCCATCCGCAAGATCCCCAGCCACCGCCTGCTGGCCCTGCGCCGGGGCGAGAAGGAGGACATTCTCACCGTGAAGCTGCTGGTGGACCGGGAGACCTTCGTCACCCAGCTGGTGTCCAAGGTCCAAGTGAACCCTGGCAGCGGCTACCGCCGCTTCCTCCATGACGTGACCGGCGACGCCTTCGACCGGCTACTGGCGCCAGCCATCGAATCCGAAGTGCGCTACGAGGCCAAGAAGAAAGCCGATGGCGAGGCCATCAAGGTCTTCCAGACCAACCTCGACCATCTGCTGCTCGCGCCGCCCGCGGGCCAGCGCTGCACCCTGGGCGTGGACCCCGGCATCCGCACGGGCTGCAAGCTCGTGGTCATCAACCGTCTGGGCCAACTGGTCCAGAACGACGTGATCTACCCCCTGGAACCCAAGCGGGACCTGGAAGGCAGCCGCGCCCTGCTGGAGAAGCTCTGCAGCGAGAACCCCATCGAGGCCATCGCCATCGGCAACGGCACCGGGGGCCGCGAGGTGGAGGCCTTCATCCGCGAATGGCTGAAGGAGACCAACCGCACCGGCCTCATCTGCGTGTGCGTGAGCGAGGCGGGCGCCTCGGTCTATTCCGCCAGCGACATCGCCCGGGAGGAGTTCCCCGAGCATGACGTCACCGTGCGGGGCGCGGTGAGCATCGCGCGGCGCTTCCAGGATCCCCTGGCCGAACTGGTCAAGGTGGATCCCAAGAGCATTGGTGTAGGCCAGTACCAGCACGACGTGAACCAGACCGCCCTCAAGAAGGGCCTGGACGACGTGGTGGAGAGTTGCGTGAACCGCGTGGGGGTGGATCTCAACAGCGCCTCGTACAAGCTGCTCGCCTACGTGGCGGGCATCGGCGAAGGTCTGGCCAAGAGCATCGTGGCCCACCGCTTCGAGCATGGCGCCTTCAAGCGCCGAGAGCAGCTGGTGGAAGTGAGCCGCTTCGGTGCCAAGGCCTTCCAGCAGGCCGCGGGCTTCCTCCGCATCCACGATGGCGAGGATCCCCTGGATGCCTCCGCCGTGCACCCGGAAAGCTACCCGGTGGTGCAGCGCATCTGCCAACTGGCGGGCAAGACCGTGCCCGAGCTCATCGGCAATGACGCCGTCCTGGATGCCCTCGATCCCAATCTCCTGGTGGATGACCAGTTCGGTGTGGAGACGGTGAAGGACATCCTCGCCGAACTGAAGAAGCCCAACCGGGATCCCCGCCACCGCTTTGAGGCGGTCCAGTTCCGCGAAGGGATCAACCGGCCCAGCGACCTGGAACTCGGCATGGAACTCCAGGGCATCGTCACGAACGTCACCGACTTCGGCGCCTTCGTGGATGTGGGCGTTCACCAGGATGGCCTGGTGCACCTCTCCGAGATCGCGCACCGCTACGTGAAGAAGCCCGCCGAGGCCCTCAGCGTGGGCCAGGCCGTAAAGGTGAAGGTGCTGGCCGTGGATCTCGAAGCCAAGCGCATCGCCCTCTCCATCAAGGCCCTGCTCGCGGCCCCCGAAGGCGGGGAGCGACCCCAGTCCCAGCACCGCCGCCGCCCCCAGAATCCACCGCAGCACCGGGCCGAGGGTGGCCAGCCCAGGCCCGCGGCGGGCCCACGCCCGCCAAGAACCGACGGCCCGCGCCCGCAAGGAACCGACGGCCCGCGCCCGCCCCGGCCCGAAGGTCCCCGTCCACCCCGGCCCGAAGGACTGCGTCCCCAGGGACCACGGCCCCCCCGACCGGAAGGGCCACGACCGCCCCGGCCGGAAGGGATGCGGCCTCCCCGACCGGAAGGGCCCCGACCGCCCCGGCCCCAGGAAGCCCGCCCCGTCCAGGCCAACCAGGAGCCCGCCGTGCCAGCCAGTGGCACCTCCCTCAGCGACCTGATGGCCAAGTTCAACAAGGGCCATCGCTGATGCGGGTGCTCGCGGCCCTGCTCGCCCCCGCGATCCTGCTGCTCGGCCTGGCTTGCCAGCCCCGCCCGGCTGCTCCGGTTTACGGCGCCTGGGAAGAAGGGCTGACGCTGACCTTCGAGGATCCTTCTCGGCCCCAGCCCCAGCGAACGGAAGAACGCATCCAGGTGAGAGTCACCCGGTCCGCCATCGCTCCCGGCTCACCGCGCCTGGTCCAACTGGATCTCACCAGCAACCGGGGTCGGAAGACCCTGATCCTCAAACACCAGGACGGGGGCATTGCTCTGCTGGGTGAGGACGCTCGGGTGACGGCCACGCTCCTGCCCGTGCATTTTCCGGAGGCCGCCCCCTGGGTGGATCACGAAACCCAATTCCGAGTGCTCGGCCGGGCCAAGTGGGAGGGCGCGGCCCTCCTGCCCGCCACCTCAGACCCCATCGGTGTGTGGGTTGAGGCCGGCGCTCCCGGTGGCCGCCGCCGAACCCTCTACCTGCCTAATCTGGGCGAGGTGGAAGCCCAGGTGGAACGTGCCGGGGCCTGGGTGACGGTGAACCGGCTCGTGGCCCAGGGCTTCACGGATCTTCCCATCACCTCACGACCCTGATCGACCATTCCGGGAGCCGACATGGCCGCTGAACCTACCCCAGACAAGACCGCCGAGACCGAAATCGCCCAGCCGCCGGGTGCCGAGAAGGGCACCGTGCGGGACAACCTCGAAGTGCTCTGCTTCGCCATGGTGCTGATCCTGTTCTTCAAGGCCTTCGTGGGCCAGCAGTTCAAGATCCCTTCGGCCTCCATGCGGAACACCCTGATGATCGGGGACCATCTGCTGGCCAACAAGTTCATCTTCGCCCAGCCCCAGTGGGCCTGGGAGGAAGCTCTCTTCCCCATGCGCGGCGTGAAGCGCGGGGACATCATCGTGTTTCGCTACCCCATCGACCGCGACCAGGACTACGTGAAACGCTGCGTGGCGCTCCCCGGCGACACCCTGGAGATGCGCAACAAGCGGCTGTACATTAACGGCAAGCAGGTCACGGGATCCTTCGAGCACATGTTCGGCCGCAGTCCCGAAGGCCCCACGCCCGGCCCCTGGCCGCCCCAGCGCTACGCCGGCGAAGCCGAACGGCCCGTGGGTCTTTGGCGCCATGCGGATCCGGAGGTCTTGGCCCTCCATGCGCGCAACCAGATGCAGGCCATGAACAGCCTCATCCAGGACGGCTTCAAGGACAACCTGGGCCCCATCACCGTGCCCCCCGGCCACGTCTTCGCCATGGGCGACAACCGCGACAACAGCCAGGACAGCCGCTACTGGGGTTTCCTGCCCATGGATCACCTGCGGGGCCGGCCCTTCATCGTCTGGTGGAGCTTCCGCGAGGGTGACAGCGACAACGACAACGGCCGCGTGCCCGAGGGCCCCACGGACGTCGCCAGCGATTTCATTGATGCTGCCCGGCACTTCTTCACCCGCACTCGCTGGGAGCGCACGGGGACTATTCCAGAATAGTGGCGTCGATTCCAATCCTCGGTCCCAGCGGGAATCCGCGTTGCGGATTCCCAGTTTCAAATGAGTCCGGGTGGTGACCTTGTGTCGGGTTGAGGCAAGTTCGTATGAAATCCATCCTGCTGCTGTTGCTGCCGCTGTTCTTGGCGACACCCCTTTCCGCCTGGGGCGACAAGGGCCATCGGGTAGTGTCTGCCCTCGCCCTCCGCTCCCTTCCGCCAGTTCCCCGCGCCTGGTTCGCGGGGCGGGAGGACAATGTGGCCAACCACGCCTCCGATCCCGATCACTGGAAGCAGGACAGGAAGGAGGGCCCGCGCCACTTCCTGGACATGGAGCCCTACGGGGAGCCTGACCACCTGCCCCGTACCCTCGAGGAAGCCCAGGCCAGGATCGGCGGCGACTACTACCGCAAGGGGGTGCTGCCCTGGATCATCCAGGATCGCTGGCGCGACCTCGTGGCTGCCTTCAAGGAGGGCGATCCGGCCAAGGTGGCCCTGGCCACCGCCATCCTGGGGCACTATGTCGCCGACGCCCACGTGCCCCTGCACAGCACCGAGAACCACGACGGCCAGTTCACGGGCCAGCGCGGCGTCCACAGCCGCTGGGAGAGCGAGCTGGTGGGGCGCTACATCGCGGTCGATGACTTGACGGTGCGCCCTGCCCGGCCCGATGCGGCCTTCCCCGAGCGCCCCTGGGACTGGCTGGTGGCCGCCCATGCGCTGGTACCCCAGCTGCTCGCGGACGACCAGGAGGCCGATCGCACCACCCCGGTGGGCAGCCACGGCAAACAGCGGACGCAGGCCTACTGGATGATCTTCTGGGCCAAGCAGGGACCGACCGTCAAACAGCAGCTTCAGCTCGCGGGCGAGCATCTCGGTGATGCCATCCTCAACGCCTGGATCGCGGCGGGCAGCCCGCGCCCGCCGGCGGGTTAACTCCGCTGCGTTCGCTGCGAAGCCCGCAGGGAGCGGGTAGCAAGAATCAGCGCCCTTCCTCCCACCGCTTGCGATCGAGCCACACCTGCTCGTCCTTGCCCTTGGGATCCTTGCCCTGCCAATGGAGCTTCAGGGGGCCCTGGGCGTCCTTCTTCTGCACGGTGATGCCGGCCCCTTCGCCGGTGCGGAGCAGGTGCAGCAGCCCTTCGACGCTAAGCACCTGGGGCAGGAAGGGCAGCGCCAGCTGGGACAGGTAGGTGGCCCGCTGATCGACTTTCTGACGGGGCACCTGCAGCCGGTAGCCCGAAGCTGCATCGCCATCCAGCAGGAGGAGGCGTTCGCCGGGCGCGTGGAGTTCGAGGATGAGGCGGCCACTGGCAGCCTCCATGAGCAGGCTGAGGGTGCCCACGCCTTCGCCATCAGGACCGGCATAGCCCCAGCCGTACTGCGCGCGGATGGGCGCGACGGTTGCGGGGGCGCTGATGGCGGGCGCAGGAACGGCCGCCATCGGAGGGGGAGGGACCTGCATGCCCATACCTAGTCCTCCTCGTCGTCGTCAGGCGTCGCCAGGGCCGGGGCGGTCGTGGCGGCCGGGGCCTCGAGCTTCGCCGCCTGGTCCTTGGCGATGCGGATGCGGAGTTCCCCCAGGCGCTTCTCGAGGGCGGCACGCTCGGGGAACACGAAGGCCAGGGCCCGGTCCCACTGTTCGGTGGCCTCCACCAGCTTGCCCTGCTTCACCAGGACCTCACCCAGGTGCTTGCGCACTTCCGGACTGAAGGGGCTCAGTTCTGCGGCCCGTCGCAGGGTGGTTTCCGCCTCCGCCGTGCGGCCCAGCTTGAATTGGGCCCAACCCAGGCTGTCCACCACGTTGCCGTTGTCCGGCGTGGCCTTGGCGCTGGCTTGGATGAGCGCGGCGGCCTCTTCGAGATCCCGGTCCTGTTCCAGGAGGAGGTAGCCGAGGTTGTTCTGGACCAGGGGATTGGCGGGTTCCAGGGCCTGGGCCTCCCGGAGCACCGCGAGGGATTCTGCATTCCGGCCCAACTGATCGTAGGCCTGGCTCTGCAGGATGAGCATGTCCACGCTGCGGGTGGGCGAGAGTTTGCGGGCCCGCTCCAGCGCCTCCAGGCACTTGTCCCAACGCTGGAATTCCTGCCAGAGGGTCGCCATGCCCTCCAGGTGCAGCTGCTCCAGCGCGTCCCTTGTCTCCTTCCGGGAGAAGAACTGATACTCCAGGTATTTCGGCGGGAGTTTGCCCGCCTCGTGGAAGAAGGGCAGGTCGGGAAATTTTGCAATGCCCTCCTTGAGGGCCATCAAGGCGCTCTTCCAGTCGTTCAGACTGATGAGCGCCTGGGTCTTGAAGACCTGCGCCTCCCCATCGGTGCGGGGCCGGGGGCGACGGTCCTTGAGAAAGGCCAGGAGCGCCTTGCCTTTGCCCTGGAGCAGCAGGGATTCGGCATAGAGCATCGGGGCGCCATCGGCGATCCACTCGGTCTCCACCTTCTCGTTCACCAGCACCTGGAGCCGGCGTTCGGCCTCGTCGAATCGGCCCAGGTTCATGAGTGCGCGGGCAGTGTGGAAAGTCAGCAGGGGGCTGGGTTTGAGGGCCTCGGCCTTGGCCAGGGTCTCCAGGGCTTCGTTGTAGCGGGCCGTCTGCAGCCGGATCAGGGACACGTTCTCCCACAGGCCAGCCTCCTGGGGCAGATGGCGGGCCAACAGCAGGAAACTCTCCTCGGCGTGGGCCAGGTAGCCTGCCTGGATCTGCTCCCGCGCCAGTTCCTCCAGCAGCCGGAGGTGCCGGTCCTCCGGATTCCTGGCGTTCAGCGCCAGCAGAGCTTCGCGTTTGCCTTCGTAATTCTGGACGGCGCGGGCATGGATGAGGGCCCGCTCCCAGGCCGGCCCGTAACCCGGGCGCATGCGGCCCAGCCGAAGCCAGGCCCGCATGGCGCCCTCGCCGTCCTTCAGCTGCTCGGACACTTCGCCGAGGCGGACCCAGAGTTCCGGATCCTGGGGCAGCAGCAACGTGGCGGCCCGCAGTTCCTTGGCGGCTTCGGGCGCCAGGGCGGCATTGTTCTGGGCCCGCTGCACCTGCAGCAGCGCAAGGTGGGCCCGGGCTTCAGCGTTCTGGGGGGCGAGTTCCACCGCCTTCCGGGCCGGGGCCACGGCGCCATCGGGATCCTGGGCCTCCTGCAGGGCCTCGGAGAGCCGGAGGTTCGCCTCGGCGCTCCCCGGGAAACGAACCAGCACCCTGCGGTAGATGGCTGCGGCTGCAGCGGGATCGGTGCCGCCACTCCTCAGCTGCAGAGCGCGGGCCTGGAGCATCAGGGCGCGGGCATCCTCGGCAGCGCCAAGCGAGACCGTCAGGAGGAGCGCGAGCAGGGGACGTCGGAATTCAGGCACGGGTGGCCTCCGCTTGAAGCAGCGATAGCAGTCTCGCATGGGGCGAGGCCCAGGCCTGGGGAGCCAGCACCCGCTGCACGGCGGATTCGCCGGGGCGGGGGAGGATGCAGCGAATTTCAATGCTCAGCCCATCCCCGGCAGCGCCAGAAGTGCGCTGGGCCTTCTTGTCCCGCGTCAGCAGCGGCAGGCAGGCCGACCAGGGGGCCACCAGCGGCGCCAAGGGCGCCAGACGGCGCACGAGGGCTTTCAGGAGGCTGGCGGGCAACGGCTTCAGGCCCTGTTCCACGGCGAGCAGGCAGGCGGCCAGCAGCCCCAGCCCCACCGCCTCACCATGCAGCAGTTGGTAACCGGAGGCGGCCTCCAGGGCGTGCCCCAAGGTATGACCCAGGTTCAGCAGGCGCCGCTCCCCAGCTTCCCGGGGATCCCGATGCACCACGCCGGCCTTGAAGGCCAGGGCCCGCTCCACCCAGGCGACCTTCACGGGGCCATCCTGCAACATGTCCGTGGCCCAGCCCAGGTCGCCCTGGATCAGCGCGGTCTTGACCAGTTCCCAGCGACCGTTGTCCAGGTGGCGCTCGGGCAGACTCGCCAGGAAGGTGGTGCAGGCCACGAAGCGGCGGGGCGGATGAAAGGCCCCCACGAGGTTTTTCCCCGCCGTGAGATCCGCACCGGTCTTGCCGCCCAAGGCCGCATCGGCCATGGCCAGCAGCGTGGTCGGCCAGGCCTGCCAGGCCACACCCCGCAGGAACAGTGCGGCCGCCAGGCCCGTCAGATCGGTGAGGACGCCCCCGCCCAGGGCCACCACCGTGGTGTCCCGATGGAGCGGCACTTCGGCCCAGTGCTCCAGCCAGGGGATCACCGTGGCCAGCTGCTTCGCCTCCTCTGGCACCGCCACCCACAGCGCGTGGCTGGGCACGGGCAGACCGGCCTGGGCCCAGGCCTCGCGCAGGTGCAGATCGCCCACGAGAGTCCAGGGTCCCTCCGGCAGCAGGGCCCGATCGGGTTGTTCCAGGAGGAAGACCTCCGTGGCGAAGCCGGTTGGCGTCCCCAGCCTCATGGGCGGCCCTTCAGGGTGGCCTCGGCCCGCAAGACCTGGTCGCCCCGCAGCCACTGGATGACCGCCTTGTCGCCGGGCTTGAAGGCGCCCAGGGCGCCCATGAAGTCGTAGATGCTCTTGATGGGCTTGTCCTCAAACTGGATGAGGATATCCCCGGCTTGCAGGCCGATGGCTTCCGCCGTGGAGCCCTTGGATACGCCATTGATGCGGAGGCCCTTTGGGTTGTCGGCATAGTCGGGGATCGTGCCGAAGGCGATGCGCATGGGGCTGCCATCGCCCCGCATCGGGAGCTTGGCAGTCTCGGGATCGAAGGCGGGAACGGTCTCCCCGTTGGCGAGATCGAGGATCACGCTCCTGCTGAAGGCGGCGACCCGCGCCATGCCCGCGTAGTTGATGCGGTCCGCGGTGTCGGTGGGGCGGTGGTACTCGCCATGGATACCCGTGAAGAAGAACAAGGTGGGGATCTTCGCCTGGGAGAAACTCATATGGTCCGAGCCGCCCACGCTGGCGCCGATGTCGGCGCTGACGGAGAAATCCTTGGGCGCCAGTTTCTGGGCAGCTGCCACAGTAGCCTTCGAGGCGCCCAGCCCGCCCATCATCAGCCTGGGGGCCTTGGGATCCAGGCGGCCCACCATGTCGAAGTTGAGCATGAACTTCACCGACTCCAAAGGCTCGGTCGGGTGCTGTACCCAGTACTGAGAACCCAGCAGGCCCTCCTCCTCGCCGCTGAAGTGGAGCAGCAGAATGGAGCGTTTCGGCCGGGCTTTTTTGAGCTCCCTGGCCAGCTCCACCACCAGGGCGGTGCCGGAGGCATTGTCATCGGCCCCGGGATGAATCTGGCCGCGGGCCTCGGCGCCGCCCATGCTGTGGCGCTCGCCCAGGCCCAGGTGATCCATGTGGGCGCCAAGGACGATGAATTCCTTGCGGAGCTTCGGGTCCCGGCCGGGAATGACTGCGATCACGTTGGGCACCTGGGCTTCCTCGCGCCGCAGGCTGAGTTCCAGGGACAACGCAGCCCCATGCACCTGGCTGTCGGGTTTGCCGGACTCCTTGATCGACTGGAACCTTGCCGCCAGATCACCACAGGCGCCCGCCAGCCCTTCCGCCGTCATGGCGACGACGGCTAGCTCCATCTTCACGGGACCCTCCTCCCGCTGAACGGGGCGGAGACTTCCATTTTCCAGGACGATGACGCCCGCCACCTGGGCGGCTTCGAGCCGCTTCAGGCGGGCCAGCAGGCTCCGTTCCCCGCGGGGCAGGTGGGTGAAGGCATCGAGGTCGGGCACAACCCGGGCGATCACCGCCACCCGATCCTTCAGCTCGATGCCCGCCAGATCGTCATAGCCGCCGGGGACCTGGATGCCATAGCCCAGGAAGGCGAGGGACTTGGCCTGGAAGGTGGCATTTCCGCTCAGGCCCAGGGCTTCGATATCCTTGCCCCACACGAGCTCTCGCGTGTTCTCCCCCTGGACGATGGTGGCCCCCTGGCCTTCTCTCACCACCTTGGCGATGAAGGGGAACCGCTGGACCTGGGTCTTCAGCCCCAGCGCCTTCAGTTCGCCCTCGATGCGCCGGGCAGCCTGATCCAGCTCGGGGTAGCCGTTGCCGCGACCCTTCAAGGCAGGGGCAGCCAGGAAGGTCACGTCCCGCTTCAGCCTCTGCTCCACGGCCGACAGCTCCTTGGGCGCGGGCGCCTGGGCTTTCGGGGCCGGCGCCAGGGCCTGAACCATGACGGTGGCGGTGGCGAGGACGGGCATCCATAAACGCATGGAGTCTCCAGGGGGAATCTCCCAGTTTACATGGGCCGCGGGCGACTTCCGGTCGCGATCCACCGGCCCGCACCCCGGGAATCGGGCCCCAGATGTGGGACAATGACCCCATGTCCGAACAGGGAGCCTTCTTCAAGTCTGATCGACTGGATCAGCCCCCCCAGCGCCACGCCCTGCTCTGGCGCCTGGCCAGCTACCTGCGTCCCCAGTGGGCGGCCCTGCTGGCCTTGCTGGCCCTCATGGTACTGGGCGCCTTCCTGGAGGTCATGCCTTCGGAACTGACCCTGCGGCTCATCAACCGTTTCATGGGCCAGGGCAGTCTGCAGGGCGCCGCGCCCCTGGTGGCGGGTTTCGCCGGCGTGCTCGTCGCGGGCTTCATCGTCAGTTCCGCCCGCTATTTCATGCTCGCCAAGGTGGGTCAGCGGGCCATGCTCGATCTGCGTGTGCAGCTCTTCGCCCACCTCATGGGCCGCAGCACGGACTTCTTCCACCGCAATCCCGTGGGCCGCCTCATGACCCGCGTCACCAGCGACGTGCAGAACCTCAACGAGATGTTCGCCTCTGGGTTCGTGGCCATCGTGGGGGACGCGCTCTCCCTGCTGGCCATCGTGGCCTGGATGTTCTGGACCAATCCCCACATGGCCCTGGTGGCCCTGGGCATCCTGCCCTTCCTGCTGGTGGCCACCGAAATTTTCCGACGCCACGCCGGCGAGGCCTTTCGCGAAACGCAGCGCCGCTATGCGAGCATCAACGCCTTCCTCCAGGAGCAGATCTCCGGCATGGGCCTGGTGCAGGTGAACGGCCAGGAGCGCCGCAGCGACGAGCAGTTCCGCGTCCTCAACGAGGACTATGTTCAGGCCTTCCTCCGCACGATCTTCGCTTACGCGGTGTTCTTCCCGGTGGTGGAGTTCATCACTTCGGGCACCCTGGCGGCGCTGATCTTCTATGCGGGTTTCAAGCTGAAGGCCGGAGCCATCACCTGGGGCCTGCTGTTGGCCTTCATCCAGCAAACCGGGCGCTTCTTCCGGCCCATCCGCGAACTGGCGGATCGCTATAACGTGATGCAGACCGCCCTGGCCTCCAGTGAGCGCATCTTCCGGCTGCTGGACAACCAGGAGGAGATCCCCGAAGCACCTCGGGCCAGGTCCGCGGCCTTCGGCGGCGAGATCCGCTTCGAGGACGTCACCTTCGCCTATGAGACGGGTGGCCGCAAAGTCGTCAGCGGCCTCAGTGGTGTCATCCCCAAGGGCCGGCGCGTGGCCGTGGTGGGCCACACGGGCGCGGGCAAGAGCACCCTCATCAACCTGCTCATGCGCTTCTATGATGTCCATGAAGGCCGCATCACGCTGGATGGCGTGGACCTTCGGCAACTCAAGCTCCGCAGTCTGCGCGCCCTCTTCGGCCTGGTGCTGCAGGACGTCTTCGTGTTTTCCGGCAGCCTGCGCGAAAACATCGTCATGGACCGCCCCCTGGACGAGGCGCGGCTGGCCTCGGTGCTCGACCAGAGCCAGCTGAAGGATCTGGTGGACCGCCTGCCCGAGGGCCTGGCAACGCAGGTGGGCGAACGCGGTCAGAAGCTCAGCGCCGGCGAACGGCAGCTGCTGGCCTTCGCCCGCATGCTCTATCTCGAACCCGCCGTGCTGCTGCTGGATGAAGCCACTGCCAATATCGACTCCGAAACAGAGGCCAAGATCCAGACCGTCATCGAGCGCGTGAGCCACCGCCTCACCACCTTCACCATCGCCCACCGGCTATCGACCATCCGCGACGCCGATGAGATCTGGGTCATGGACATGGGCGTTTTGGTAGAGCGCGGTACCCACGACGACCTCATCGCCCAGGATGGCGTCTACGCCAGGCTGGTGCGCCTTCAGTTCGCCGATGGGGAAGCGGCCTAGTAGAAGCTGGAGACTGGATTCCCTGGAACGGATGCGAAAGGCGCGGGGTGGTCAGGGGCTTGGCACGAGTCGATAGTAGCCGGCGGTAGTGTGCGGGATGGCAATGTGGGTGACCCCGGTGGGGTTGGGGGAAATACCCCCCAGGGCCACCATGAAGGGACCCGAAACAGCAGCGGAGCTTTCCACCTGGTAGGTCTTGCCCGCAGTCAGCCAGCGGACGGTGATGTCCATCTCATCGCCCACCATCGTCATGGAATCCTTGTAGGGATTCGCCAGGGGTTCCCCGACGAAAATGCCCTGGCCCGGCCACTGCACGGATTTCCAATAGGCTTCGATCAAGGTCTCTCCACCGAAATAGTGGGGAATCAACACACTCGCCTGGGGGAATTTCTGGGTGTAGTTGCAGGGCTCGCTGACCGTGCCGTAGCTGCCCGTCGCACCCGCTTCGAGCCAGCGCAGGGCGCTCATCTGACCGCTGTTGGTCAGTTGGCCGCCGTAGGAGGTCAGGTGATCGGCGATCGCCCCGGGCAGGTAGGTGTTGGTGGCAATGCTCGGAACGCTGGCGAGCGAGGCCAGATAGGTCATCACGTCGGTGGCTCCGGTGATATAGCCCGGACCGGTGATGGTCTGATCGAGATACTTGGCAGTGAGTCCGGAACTGGCCTTCCAGAAACCCGCGAGGTACGAAAAGTCGTAGCCCCGCACGCTTCTCGCGGCGTCTTTGCTGGTCACAAGATAGGCCGTCCCGGTGGGGGCCTTGCCATCGGCATTCACGCCGCGATCGATCAGTGCCTTGACGTTCGCGAAACTGGTGCCCGCCAAGGCCATGGCCGGGCGCAGGTGGAAATCGTCATAGGGCCGGGTGGAGGTGGAGTTGTAATAAGGGCTGGGAGCCGTGGCGGCACATCCGCCGGTCATGCAGTAGGTGGTGCTGAAACCCAGCGCAAAGGCGGTCGTGATCGACATGCACTGGACCTGGTAGGGGGCTGCCCAGGTCAGCGCATAGGCTTGGATGTTCGCGGGCGTCACCGCGTCGACCTGGGCCTTGATGGTGTTGAACTCGGTGCTCGTGATCGTCGGCACACCCGCCGTCATGTGGATGTAGATCATGTTTGTGGCGGGAATGTGGCGCGCGGTCTGGTAGTAGGCACCGACCTGCACCGACTGGGGATCGTCCTGATTGACGATGACGGCCAGGTCCTCAGGCTGGAGACCCGCCTTCGGGTCCAGGAACACGGGCAGCGACGGTGGACTCGGCGAGGAACCCGACGGCGAATGCGAGCCGCCGCACCCCCCCAGCACGAAGAGCACCAGCAATCCCAACGCGGGCGATCCCAATGCAGGGAATCCCATTGCGGGGCCCACACCTGGCCAAGCTGGACGGTTTCGGATCATGCCTGAAGTCTAGTCCCCTCCTGCAATGGAAAGGCAAGGCAGTAGACAGCTGGCGCTACGAGCGCCTTGGCTGAGACTGCACCAGTTCGCCGACGGTGTGGCTGCTCAGACTGTGGGTTGTGGTGAAGGCGTGCCCACGGTGGCCCCTTGCGCCCCATTTTTCACTTGGGTGGCGGCCCACCCCACGCGTCGATGAACCGCCCAGGTGCAGAACTGGCGCACTTCGCCGGCGCGCCTCAGGGATCTGTTCCCCCGACCCACCACCCACTGCCCACAGCTTCTGTAAACTGTCCCCATGCTCAGTTTGCCACCACTCTACCCCATCACCGACGCCAGGCTACCCGAGACCCTCTCCGCGCAGATCCGGCGCCTGGGCGAGGCGGGTTTTCCCCTGGTGCAGTTCCGGGGCAAGCCCTTGGTTGCGAACACCCAGTGGCTCGAACTGCGCACGGCCCTGGCCGAGGGTGCTGCCAATGGCGGCTGGCCCTTCATTTGCGTGAATGACCGGGCAGACCTGGCGCTGCTCGCGGCCCGCGAGGGCCTCACCCCCTGGGGCCTGCACCTGGGCCAGGAGGACTTGCCCGCCTCCGAAGCGAGGCAGTTGCCGAACCTGGCCCAGCTGCATGTCGGCGCCTCTACTCATGCGCCATCGGAATGGGAAGGTGTGGATGCGGCCTGCGACCATGCCGGGGTCGGCCCCTTCCGCGGCACGGCCACCAAGGCCGACCATGTGGCGCCCATCGGGCTGGAGGGCCTGCGGGCGGGCTGCGCGGCGCTGCGGGCCCAGGGGCTCGCGCCCATCGCCATCGGGGGACTCACCCTCGCCGATGCCCAGGCCTGCTTCGAAGCCGGCGCCGAGGCCCTGGCCATGGTGGGGGAGCTCCACCGGGCCCCGGATCCGTCGGCCCTGGGCTGGGCGGCCCAGATCCAGCGCTGGCGCGCTCGTCCACCCTTCCGGCCCGGCCAGGGCCTCGTGATCCTGGGCGGCAGCGGGGCCGGCAAGACCACCCTGGGCCGCAAACTCGCCTTCCGGCTCGCCCTGCCCTTCCACGACCTGGATGAGGTCATCGAGGCCCGGGAGGCAAGGCCGGTGGCGGCGATCTTCGCGGAGGGCGGCGAAGCGGCCTTCCGGAGCCTCGAAGCCACGCTCCTGCCCAGCCTGCTGACCGCCCCCGCCGTGGTAACCCTGGGCGGCGGTGCCTGGGAAGCAGAGGCCAACCGGCTGGCCGTGGCGGCTGCGGGCTTCGCCCCGCTCTGGCTGGCCGAGACGCCCACCCGGGCCTGGGACCGGGCGGGGCGGGATCCCAGACGGCCTCTGGCCCAGGATCGGGCCGCCTTCCTGGCCCGCTGGGCGGCCCGCCTGCCCGCCTGGTCCCTGGCGCCGATGGTACTCCCCTTTGGTCACAGTTCCGGGGAACTGGTCGCCGCCTTGTTAGACTGAGGGGCATCCCCATCTCCCCAGCATTGCCATGAGCTCCCGTGGACCTGATCCTTTCCGATCTGCATTCGAACCTGCACGCCCTCCGGGCCGTGCTGCGCTTTGCGCGGCGAAGGGCCATCCACCGCTTTGTGCTGCTGGGCGACCTGGTGGGCTACGGCGCCAACCCCAACCAGTTGCTGGATAAGGTGCGGGAGCTGCGGCCCCGCTTCATGGTGCGCGGCAACCACGACAAGGTCTGCGCGGGCCTGGAACCGGACGGCGCTTTCAGCCTGCCGGCCCGGCAGGCCGCCGACTGGACTCGGGAAAAACTGCGGCAGGACAACTGGCGCTTCCTGGCGGACCTGCCAGTGGGCCCGGTGCAGGTAGGCGAGGACTACCAGATCGCCCATGGCTCTCCGGTGGACGAGGACGCCTACCTGCTCCACATGCGCGAGATCAGCCAGGCCTTCGACGCCTTCGAGGGCCAACTGTGCTTCTTCGGCCATACGCACCTGCCCGGCTGCTTCGAGCTGGATGAAGCCAAGGGGCAGCTGAACTGGATCAACCTCCACCCCGGCGAGTGGTTCAACCTGCAGCCCCACTGCCGGTACCTGGCCAATCCCGGCTCCGTGGGCCAGCCCCGGGACCGGGATCCGCGCGTTTCGTTCATGACCTTCGACCCCAAGCACCGGCGCCTGCGGCTGCACCGCCTCGAGTACGACGTGAGGGGCGCGGCCAAGGCCATCCTGGCGGCGGGGTTGCACCGCAACCTGGCGGACCGGTTGAGCCAGGGCATTTGAAAGGCGGCACACCATGGGCATCGCATCCTTCCTCTCGGCCCCGGTCCTGGAGCAGTTCCTCATCCAGGCGCACCTCACCCAGGCCGTGGCGAGCCTGCGGCTGCAGGGCCTCCATTCCCGCCTGCTGGGGGATCTGCGGATCCACGGCTTCCACCCCAGCGCGGTGCTGGAACTGGCCGGCCTGCATGTACGGGACGCGGTGCCCACCGTGGGCACGCCCGTAACCCTCACCGTCCTGCTGGGCGAGGAGGTACTCACCCTGGAATCCATCCTGCTGCCCCCGCTTCCTGATGAAGCCGGGAGCCTTCTCCTGCGCCTGGACTGGCCCCTGGAACCCGCCCGCCTGCACCGCCGCCGTGACGTGCGCGTGGCTGCGCCGGAACAGTCGCCCCTGAAGGCCCGCGTGGAGCTGGCTGGCCGCCACTTCGACGCCCTGCTGGTGAACCTGACCGAAACCGGCGTGGGCCTTGCCTTTCAGGAAAGGTTGCTGGTGGAGCTCCATGCCGCGGTCGACATTGATGCTAGGCTGCCCGATGGCACCGTGCTCTGCTGCCCCGGCGAGGTGCGCCACCTGACCTACCTGGAGGGCCAGGACTATCCCACCCGGCTGGGCGTCGTGCTCAGCCCCAGCGCCGCTTCGGACCTGGAGCCCATCCATCGGTTCATCCAGGCCCGGCGCACGGACCGGTCCCAGAGTTTCCGGCAGAGCTGATCACTTCTTCCTGAGACTCACCACCGTGCCGCTGGCGCCCAGGAGCAGCATGATCACGGCCTGGACCATGGTCTTGTACGAGATCTCTGCGCTGCCGAAGACCGCAGAGCGGAGGAAGAGCAGGCCCAGAAGCAGCAGCAGGAGGTAGATCACTAGCATCACCTTCCGGGCCTTCTCGTTGGTGGCCGGGGTGTCGGCGGCGAAAATCCGGTCGTAGAAAACCAGGCCGATGGCCGCGGCGATGTTGAGGGCCACGAAGAGCAGCCAGAAGTTCCGGGCGGCAGCCGCGGCGCCGGGCAGGCCGATGACGGGCTTCAACATGGTGCCGTAGAGGATCCCGCCGACGCTGGAGCCGATGAGGCTGCCGATGACGCCGTAGAGGAAGGCATAGCCCATGTAGACGGCTTTCTTGTCCGCCGGGGCCACCAGCCCCACGTAGCTGTAGTACTTCGGATGGGCCGTCATCTCCCCGATGGAGAAGACCGAAATGCCGAGGATGAACACCCAGACATTGGTGGAAGCGGCCAGGCACAGGAAGCCCAGAGTTCCGATGACGATGCCCGCGACCATGGTGGGCAGGGGCCGGATGTTCTTCACGATCCGGCTCACGAGGACCTGCAGCAGGATGATGGTCCCCCCATTGACTACCGTGACGTGCTCCGCGTCGAACTTGAGCGGGATGCCGAAGGTCGCGAAGAACCGGTTCACGGGCGCAGCGTCCACGAAGTCGCGGAGGTACCAGAGCACGGACCCGAAATTCTGGAAATAGAGGATCCAGAACCCGGAGTAGACGACGATCATGAGCATGAAACGGGCGTCACCCAGCACCAGGGCGGCGCCGTGGACCACTTCCCGGAAGCTCTTGGTGTTCACGGGCCTGGGCGGGTCCTTGAAGAGAAACACCGTGGGCAACAGCATGGCGGCGCAATAGAGGGCCGAGGCGATGAACACGTAGCGCCAGGAGAAGCCTTTCAGCACGCTCACCAGCAGGGGCGCCAGGAAGGCGCCAATGTTGATCATCCAGTAGTAGATGCCGAAGCCGAAGCCCGAGTTCTCCTCGGTAGTGGTGCGCGCGAGCGTTCCGGAAATGATTGGCTTGAACAGGCCGGCGCCAGTGGCCATCAGCAGCAGAGCAGCGAAGATGGCCCCATAGGTGGTGACGTTGCCCGCGATGAAGTAGCCCGCCGACAGGATGGAGAAGGAGAAGAGCAGCATCCGCCGGTAGCCGTAGCGTTCCGCCAGGGCGCCACCGGCGATGGGGATCACGTAGGTGAAGGCGTAGATCAGGCTCTGGAGGAAGCCCACGGACTGCTCCGTGAAGCCCAGGCCCCCTTCCGAGATCTTGTTGGTGAGGTAGACCGCGAGCACGGAGTTGAGGCCATAGTAGGCGGCCCGCTCGAAGAGCTCCATGACGTTGGCCAGCCAGAAGACTGGCGGAAAGGAGCGGAGGGTGCTGGCGGGGCGCTGAGTAGGCATTCCTTGATTATGGTTCCAACGGTTTGAATGAGAAAGGGATGTCGATAAGCGGAGGGGCTGAGGAAAGCGGAGAAAAAGAACAGGTGCCAACATTGGTTTCGTTCTCCGCTCTCCTCCAATCCTCTGCTTTCCTCCGCTTATAAAGTTCTTTCTCTTCAGGAGCCTTCACCCCCGCTTGCAGAGCCTCCGTTTCGCGGGTGCAATGGTTGAGCGAGGATCCAATTGAAGACCATCTCCCTCCGCGTCGACGTCGACACACTGGAAGGCTCCCTCACGGGCATTCCCACCCTGCTGCGCCTGCTGGACAAGCACCAGATGCGGGCCAGCTTCTACTTCAGCTTCGGCCCCGACAGCAGCGGCAAGGCCATCCGCCGCATCTTCCGCAAGGGCTTCCTGGCCAAGATGCGCCGTACCAACGCCACGAAGCTCTACGGCTTCAAGACCATGATGTACGGCGTACTGCTGCCGGCCCCCATCATCTGGAAGCGGGCCGCGACCGAGATGCGGGCCGCGCTTGCCGCGGGCCATGAGGTAGGCATCCACGCCTGGGACCACGTGCAGTACCACGATCTGCTGGACCGGAAATCCAGGGCTTGGCTCTCGGACTGGTACGCGAACGCCCATGAGGCCTTCGGCACCGTCTTCGGGGAAAAGCCCCTGGGCGCCGTGAGCCCCGCCTGGCGCTGCAACGACACCACGCTGGAACTGCAGGAGGCCTACGGCCTCGCCTACGCTGGCGACTGCCGGGGCCTCGCGCCCTTCTACCCCATCGTGAAGGGACAGGCCCTGACGACCCTGCAGATCCCCACCACCCTGCCCACCCTGGATGAACTGCTAGGCCTGGACGGCCGCACGCCGGAGCAGGTGAACCGCGAAGTCTGGGACCTGGTGCGCGAAGATGCCCTCAACGTCTACGCCCTGCACACCGAAGTGGAAGGCGGCGCCCTCTTCGAGACCTTCGATGCCTTCCTGGGC
>JBBRZL010000010.1:0-38056 GCA_038236735.1 Holophagales bacterium
CTACGCCGAAAAGACTCACCATTGGTTCCTGGCGGTGCCCAAGTGGCCGGGACTGGACGGTGTCGTGTTCAAGACTGCGCCCATCGTGGCCAAGCCCACCCTTTATGCCGCCAGCTACAAGTGGCAATGGTTCACCGCCCCGGGCACCGCCATGTTCATCACTTCCCTGATCTCCATGGCCATCCTGGGCATCAGCCCCGCCACCGGCGGCCGGGTGTTCCTGAAGACCTTCAAGCAGCTCCGCTTCGCCCTCATCACGCTGGCTTCGGTGATCGGTCTGGGCTTCCTGGCCAACTACTCGGGCATGTCCTTCACGCTGGGCCTGGCTTTCGCCGTCCTCACGGGCATGGCCTTCCCCATCTTCTCCCCCGTCATCGGCCTGGTGGGCGTGTTCCTCACTGGCTCGGTCACCTCCTCGGCGGCCCTGTTTGGCAAGCTTCAGCAGGTCACGGCCGTACACTTGGGCTTGAACCCGGTCCTGACCACTTCGGCCAACCTCTTCGGCGGCGTCATGGGCAAGCTGATCTCCCCCCAATCCATCGCCGTGGCCTGCGCTGCCGTGGGACTCGTGGGCAAGGAGACAGATATCTTCAGGAAGACCTTGAAGTATTCGATGATTCTCCTGGTCCTCGTCATCGCCGTGGTGCTGCTGCAGGCCTTCGTCATCCCCTGGATTCTGCCGACCGCACCAGCCGTCAGCTGATCGCACCCCTCAAACCCGCACGAACATGGAGGAATACCATATGACGACCCTGGCTCTGGAGACCCTGAAAGGCCTCATCGACTCAACCCCCAACGTGGCAGTCCTGCTCAACCTGCCCGACTACTATGTACAGCGCGCCCTGCCCGCGAAAGGCGTGGACAGCGAGGTGGTCTTCGAAGCCCCGCGCACGCAGATGATGATCCGCACCGCCGTCAAGGGCACCACCATCGGCACGCATTTCCATACGGTCTGTGACGAATACGTGATCGTGGTGGGTGGCAAGGGCGAGATCCTGGTGAACGGCGAGTGGAAGCCCGTGAAGGTGGGCGACGTCCATGTGTGCCCCCGGGGCATCGCCCATGACACCCGGGCTCTGGAGGAGAACCTCCAGTACCTGTCGATCTTCACCCCGCATCTCCCCGTCGGCACCGATATCAATTGGCTCTAGGCACTTCTAAAGGAGCACCACCATGACTGCACTGCTTCCCAATATCGACCCCGATGGACTGCTGGAATTCTCCGTGGTCTACACGGACCGCGCCCTGAACCACATGTCCAAGCGCTTCCAGCAGGTGATGCGGGAAATGAACCGCATCCTCAAGCAGGTCTACCACGCCGAGGCCGCCGTGCTGGTACCCGGCAGCGGCACCTTCGGCATGGAGGCCGTGGCCCGGCAGTTCGCCACGGGCAAGAAGGCACTGGTGATCCGCGATGGCTTCTTCAGCTACCGCTGGTCGCAGATCTTCGACATGGGGGGCATTCCCGCCTCCCATACGGTGCTCAAGGCCAGTCGCACTGGCACCGGCTCCCAGTCGCCCTGGGTGCCCACGCCCATCGCCGAAGTGGTGGCCGCCATCGCCAGCGAGAAACCCAACCTGGTGATCGCCCCCCACGTGGAGACCGCCTCCGGCATCATGCTCCCGGATGACTACATGAAGGCGGTGGCCAAGGCGACCCACGCAGTTGGCGGCCTGTTCGTGCTGGACTGCGTCGCCTCGGGCTGCATGTGGGTGGACATGGAGGCCATCGGCGTTGACGTGATCGTGACCGCGCCCCAGAAGGGCTGGAGCGGCAGCCCCTGCTGCGCCATGGTCATGCTCTCCGAGAAGGCCAAGGGCGTCATGGAAGGCACCACCAGCACCAGCTTCGCCTGTGACCTCAAGAAATGGTCCCAGATCATGGACGCCTTCCTCAAGGGCGGCCACGCCTATCACGCCACCATGCCCACCGATGCCCTGGCCAAGGACTGTGCGGTGATGCAGGAGATGGAGGCCTACGGCTTCGAGAAGCTGCGAGCCGAGCAGGCGGAACTGGGCGTCAAGGCCCGCGCCCTGCTGGAAGGCCTCGGCCTGCCCAGCGTGGCCGCCGAGGGTTTCAAGGCCCCGGGCGTGGTGGTGAGCTACACCACGGATCCCGACATCCAGTCCGGGAAGAAATTCCTCGCCGCGGGCCTGCAGGTGGCCTCGGGCGTGCCGCTGCAGTGTGACGAACCGGCGGATTTCATGACCTTCCGGATCGGCCTGTTCGGCCTGGACAAGCTGCATAACGTGGACCGCACCGTGGCCTTCCTGGCCACCGCCCTGGCCGAAATCGGGCTGCGCGAAGGGACCCTGACGCGCTAGAACCAGACACCTTGATGGCGAAGCGCCCGGCCCTTGCCGGGCGCTTCCTTTGTGGCTCTACGGCGAGCCCTACTTGCCGATGACGCCGGCGAGGGGGCTGCTGGCGCTGGCATAGAGGCGCCGGGCCATGCGGCCGCCCTCGAAGGCCAGGCGACCCGCAATCACCGCGTGATCCATGGCCTGGGCCATCTTGGTGGGCTCGCCGGCCTCGGCCACGGCGGTGTTGAGCAGCACGCCGTCGGCGCCCAGCTCCATGGCCAGGGCGGCGTCGGAGGCCGTACCCACGCCGGCATCCACGATCATGGGCAGGCCATAGGCTGCCACCACTTCCTTGATGAGCAGCAGGGTCATGGGATTCTGCACGCCCAGGCCGGAACCGATGGCGCTGCCCAGGGGCATGACAGCGGCGCAACCCACGTCGCAAAGCTTTTTTGCCAGGATGGGATCGGCATTCACGTAGGGCAGCACGACGAAGCCCTCCTTTACCAGAATCTTGGCGGCTTCCAGGGTCTCTTCGTTATCGGGGTAGAGGCTCTTGGCATCGCCGATGACCTCGAGCTTCACCCAGTTCGTGCCGAGGGCCTCCCGGGCCAGGCGCGCCACGCGCAGAGCGTCCTCGCGGGTGTAGCAGCCGGCGGTGTTGGGCAGCAGGGCGATGTCCTTGGGGATCCAGTTGAGGATGTTGTCTTCGCCCTTGGCCTCCAGGTCGAAGCGGCGTACGGCGAGGGTGATCATCTCCACCCGCGCGGCCCGGTAGCAGGCCTGCATGGTGGCAAAGTCCTTGTACTTCCCGGTGCCGAGCACGAGGCGGTTGTTGAAAGTCTTGCCGGCGATGACGAGGGACATGGGGCGCTCCGGACACCCAGTGTAGCTCTGCCAGGAGATCAGGTCCCGCGTTGGGTCGCAAGGCGGCGATGGCACCAATCCGGAACCACAGCCGCCAGGCCCAGCAGTGCGCCCAAGTACTGGGCGGCAGACAGAGTTTACCATACGGTATGGTATGGTTTGCTGGACGGGCCAACCGTCAAGGCCACCATGACCGCTACAAAGAAGAAAGCCAAAGCCGCCCTCCCCCTGTCCCGGGAAGCCTGGGTGCGCGCGGCCTCGAACCTCATCGCGCAGGAGGGCGTGCCTGCGGTGGCGGTGGAGCCCCTGGCCCTGGCGCTGGGCGTCACCAAGGGCAGCTTCTATTGGCATTTCAAGAACCGGGACGAGCTGATCCGCGCGGCCCTGGAAGCCTGGGAGCAGGACCAGAGCGTGGATGTGGTGAGCCGCTACGGCGGCATTTCAGACCCCCTGAGACGCCTGCGGGTACTGCTCTTCGCCGCCTTCGAGGACGCGGAGAACGGCAAGTTCTTCGCGGCCCTGGGGGTGTCCAGTCAGGATCCGCGCGTCCAGCCCTTCCTGCGTCGCGCCACCGCGCGCCGGCTCGCCTTCGGCTTCGAAGCCTTCAGGGCCCTGGGCCTGGCCGAAGCGGAAGCCCGGGAACGGGCGCTGCTGGCCTGCGCGGCCTATGCGGGCTACTTCCACCTGCTGCGCACCACCCCCGAGGCCGTGGCAGCGGTGACGGATCTCAGCGGCTATGTGAAACGGCTGGCGGATGCCCTGATCCCCGCGAAGGCAACCCGTCGGCCTTGACACACCCTGGAACGGGCGTTTCATGGAGGGACCCGTCGAGGGAGGTTCCATGGCGAAGCTGCTGATCGTCCCCGGCCATCTGGCCCTCGGCGAAGGCCACTGGCAGACCCTCTGGCTGGGCGCCATGCCCGATGCCCACCGGGTCGAATTGTCCGGCTGGAAGCATCCCAACAAGGGCGAGTGGGTCGAGGCCCTGGACGATGCCATCGCGGACTGTGATGGGCCGCCCCTTCTCGTGGGACATGCCCTGGGTTGCATCGCCATTCTCCACTGGGCAGCCGAGTACGAGCGGGAGATCCGGGGTGCCCTGCTGGTGGCCCCGGTCGACGTGGCCCGCGCCAAGGGCCAGGAACAGTGGCGGACCTTCGCCCCCATCCCTCGGCAGACCCTCGCCTTCCCGGCTATCGTGGTCGCCTCCAGCGACGATCCGTACATGCGGCTGGACCGGGCCCGGGGCCTGGCGGCGGAATGGGGAGCACGCTTCGTGGCCCTGGGCGCTTGCGGACAGATCGACCAGGCGTCGGGGCATGGCCCCTGGCCCCGGGGCGAGGCCCTGCTGGCGGAGTTGCGCTAGGACCCCCGGCCGTGGGAAGGTGGAGCTTCCGATGGAGGAGCGGTTCCCATCAGTAGCGGTGGCGAGGGTGATGAGCCCGATGACCTGGCGTGAAAGGGGCGGATCGCCGAAGGGATCGCGGATCATCGACGCGCCCCCTGGACGACGAGGCGAAAGCCCGGCGGCTGTCGTGCCGGTTACCCGGCGCGGAGGGCCTGAGGCGCAGCGGCGGGAGACTTCCCACCACGTTCCTGAGGGCACCGTCGGCACGCCGAGGTTTCCATGAACGCATCCCCCGCAGATCCCCGCGACTGGGGCGCCCACTGGCTCCTGCGCCTGTGTGCCCAGGAGACCACCTCTGGCCGCGAAGACGCGGGCCTGCCCGACCTGCGGGCGCTCCTGCAGGAACTGGGCGCGACCCTCGTGGAGCAGCCCGTGGCGGCCGGCCGCACCAACGTGCTGGCCCTGTGGGGACAACCTCGGGTGCTCTTTTCCACCCACCTGGACACGGTGCCGCCCTACCTGCCGCCGCGCCGGGAGGGTGACGTGCTCCATGGTCGCGGCACCTGTGATGCCAAGGGCCAGATCGTGGCCCAGCTGGCAGCCGTGAAGTCGTTGCTGGAAGCAGGCCGCACGGGCCTGGCCTGGCTGGGTGTGGTGGGCGAAGAAACCGACAGTGCCGGGGCTGCGGCAGCCCATGGTTTGGCGCAGCACTTCAAGGATCTGAAGGCCCTCATCAATGGCGAACCCACGGAACTGAAACTGGCCACCGGCCAGCGCGGCGTGCAGCACATCTGCCTCCGTTGCCACGGCAAGGCGGCCCACAGCGGCAGTCCCGAGCTGGGGCACAACGCCACCTGGCCCCTGGTGGACTGGCTGCAGCGGCTACGGGACCTGGCCCGCCCCATGGATCCCACCCTCGGGCCCGAACTCTGGAACCTGGGCCTGCTCCACGGCGGCGAAGCCCTCAATTCCGTGCCCGCCCAGGCGGAAGCTCACCTGCTGGCCCGCGTGGTGCCCGGCAGCACCCTGCTCGAAGACGTTCGCCGCCTGGCGCCCGTGGAGGGCACCGTGGACCTCCGGCTGGACGAGCCCGCGGACCTGTATCCCATCCTCTCCGGCTTCGACCATGCCCCCATGCCCTTCGGGTCGGACGCCCCGGCCCTGCGGGCCCTGGTGCCGGACCGCACCGTGGTGCTGGCAGGCCCCGGCAGCATCACCGTGGCCCATGCGCTGGACGAGCACCTGACGCTGCCCGACCTCGAAGCCGGGGTGCAGCTCAACCGGCGCCTGGCCCTGCATTTCCTGGGAGACTGAACCATGACCGCGAAAATTCCAGTTACCGTCCTGGGTGCCACTGGCGTCGTGGGCCAGCGCTTCGTGCGCCGCCTCGCCAACCATCCCCTCTTCCGCGTGGAGCACCTCGCGGCCAGCGAGCGCAGCGCCGGCAAGCGCTACCGCGATGCCTGTGCCTGGCGCCTGGATGGCGAACCCTATGGTGGCCTGGGCGATCAGGTCATGGCCGAGGGCACGCCGGAATTCGCACTCTCGCCCGTGGTGTTCAGCGCCCTGGATACGGCGCCAGCTTCGGAACTGGAGCCCGCCTTCGCCAAGGCCGGCGCCCTGGTGTTCTCCAACGCCGCCGCCTTCCGCATGTCGCCGGAGGTGCCCCTGCTGGTGCCCGAAGTGAATGCCGCTCACCTCGGCCTCTTGGAGCTGCAGCGTCACCACCACGGCTGGACCGGGGGCATCGTCACCAACGCGAACTGCACGGCCACGGTGCTGGTCATGGCGTTGGCCCCCCTGCATGAGGCCTTCGGCCTGGAGGCCGTGCTGATGACCTCCATGCAGGCCATCAGTGGCGCGGGTTACCCCGGCGTGGCCAGCCTGGACATCCTGGGCAACGTGATTCCTTTCATTCGCAACGAAGAAGCCAAGGTGGAAGAGGAGACACCCAAGCTGCTGGGCCGCTTCACGGGCCAGGGCGTCGAGCTGGCCCCCATGCTGGTGAGTGCGCTATGCAACCGCGTGCCCGTCATTGAGGGCCACACGGAAACCGTCAGCGTGAAGCTGAAGGGAAACCCCTCCGTCGATGCCGTGCGGGAGGCCTTCCTGAACTGGAGGCCCGAGCCCCAACGCCTGGGCCTGTTCTCGGCTCCCGCCGTGCCCGTGCACGTCCACACCCTGGAGGATCGTCCCCAGGTGCGCCGGGACGTGGAGCGGGACGAGGGCATGAGCGTTCACGTGGGGCGTCTGCGCCCCTGCCCAATCCTCGGCCTCAAGTTCGTCCTGCTGGGGCACAACACGGAAAGAGGCGCGGCGGGCGGCAGCATCCTGAATGCCGAACTGGCCCACGCGAAGGGGTACCTCCGATGATCGTCCTCAAGTTCGGCGGCAGCAGCGTGGCGGATGCCACCTGCATGCGGCAGGTGGCGGGATTGGTGAAAGCAGCCTTGCCCAAGGCGCCCCTGGTGGTGCTCTCGGCCATGGGCAAGACCACCAATGGCCTCTTCGACGCGGCCAAGGCCGCGGAGGCGGGCGACCTGGCCGCGGCCATGGAGCGCCAGCGCGCCCTCATGGCGGCCCATCGCCAGGCCGCCGGGGACTTGTTCAACGGGGCCGTGCCGGAGGGCCTGGACGTGGCCCTTACGGAGCTTTTCGGCGAATTGGAACTGCTGCTGCGGGGGGTGGCGCTGCTGCGGGAACTGAGTCCACGCAGCATGGACGCCATCGCCTCCCTGGGCGAGCGGCTGTCGACGCGCATCTTCGCGGCCTTCGTGGGCGGGGCCTGGGTGGACGCCCGCACGGTCCTCCGCACGGATGCCGTCTTCGGCGAAGCGGTGCCCGACCAGAACAGCATCCGGAAGCTGGCCCTGGAACACCTGCAGCCCTTGCTGGGCGCGGGGCGCGTGGTGGTCACCCAGGGCTATATCGGGGCCACCGGGGAAGGTCTCACCACCACGCTGGGCCGGGGCGGCAGCGACTACTCTGCGGCCCTCTTCGGCGCGGCCCTGGGCGCGAAGGAAGTGCAGATCTGGACCGACGTGGAGGGTGTGCTCACCTCGGATCCCCGCATCGTCCCCGACGCCCTGCCCATCCCGGAGCTGAGTTTCGCGGAGGCGGCGGAACTGGCCGCCTTTGGCGCCAAGGTGCTCCATCCCGCCACCATCCAACCGGCGGTGGAGGCCGGCATCCCCGTCACCGTGCGCCACACCCATAAACCCGAGGGCCGCTTCACCACGATCTCGGCTGAGGTGCGGACGGGGCGGCCCATCACGGCCCTGGCCAGCCGTGGGCCCGTCACCGTACTCACCGTGAGCAGCACCCGGATGCTGGCCCAGAGCGGCTTCCTGGCGCGCCTCTTCGAGGTGTTCGGACGCCGAGGCGTGAGCGTGGACCTGGTGGCCACCGCGGAGGTGAGCGTGTCCCTCACGGTGGAGGCCGATGTGCCCCTGCAATCGCTGCTGCAGGATCTGGCGGCCTTTGCCACGGTGGAAATCCACGAAGGTCGGGCCATCATCGCCGCGGTGGGCGAGCGCCTGAAGTCCACGCCGGGCCTGGGAGCGCAGCTGCTCACGGCCCTGGGCGACATCAACGTGGAGATGATCAGCATGGGCGCCAACGAGATCAACCTGAGCCTCGTGGTGAAGCAGGAGAGCACCGCCGACGCCCTGCGCCGCATGCACCGCGTGCTGGTGGGAGGGGCTGCGTGACCGCGCGACAACCCATCCGCCTGGGCCTCTTCGGGCGGGGCCGCCTGGGTTCCGCCATCGCGGTGGAGGCGGGCAGCGCCCTGGCCTGGCACGTCGACAAGGGCGAAGCGCCGACGGGACCGGTGGACGTGGCCATCGATGCCAGCGTGGCGGAAGCCGTGGAGGAACACCTGGACTGGGCTTTGGCCACGGGCACGGACCTGGTGATCGGGGTCACGGGGTGGCTGCAACCCGACCTGGAAGCGAGGGTGGCTGGGCGCATCGGCGTGCTGGTCTCCACGAACTTCTCGCTGACGGTGGCGTTGATGGCCCGTCTTGCTACTGTCATGGGGCGCTTCGCGGCCCTGGATCCAGACCGGGATCCCTACCTCTTCGAGCACCACCATCGCCTGAAGGCCGACGCCCCCTCGGGCACCGCCAAGACCCTGGCGGCGGCGGTCCTGCGTGGCTGTCCCCGCAAGACGGAGTGGACCCTGGGCACACCGGGACCCCACCAACTCAGCATCGGAGTGGTGCGGGCCGGAGCCGAATTCGGCACCCACACGGTGGGCCTCGACGCCCCTGCGGAAGTGCTGGAACTCACCCACACCGCCCGCTCCCGGGCCCCCTTCGCCCAGGGCGCTCTCGCGGCGGCCCGGTGGTTGCAGGGCCGCAAGGGCGTCTTCAACATGGATGATCTGGCCACGGACCTGCTCGATCCCCTGTTCGTTAACTTCAACGAGGGGGGACCGCCTGCTCGCGGTGCTCGCTCTGCGTCCCCCCTCGTGCTCCCAACGTCTTCTGGAGGCAAGCCATGACCCTGGATCTTTCGGGCCTCGCCGTTGCGCTGGCCACCCCCTTCACCACTGCAGGCGAGGTGGATCTCCCCGCCTTCCGGAGGCTGGTGCGCCACGTGGTGGCCGGTGGGGTGAACACCCTGGTGCCTCTGGGCACCACCGGTGAGGCCTCCACCCTGCTGGATGCGGAGCGAGACGCCATCATCGAAGCCTGCCTGGAAGAGTGCAGCGGCCATCCGGTGGTGGTGGGCACGGGCCACAACGCCACCAGGCAGGCCGCGGCCATGACGAAGCGCGCGCAGCAACTGGGCGCTGCGGGGGCCCTGGTGGTGACGCCCTACTACAACAAGCCGAACACCGAAGGCCTGGTGGCCCACTACGCCGCCATCGCCGAGGCGGCGCCAGGCCTGCCGCTCATCGCCTACAACGTGCCGGGCCGCACCGGGCTGAACGTGACGCCAGCGATGCTGGCGCGGCTCTGGGAGAACCCGCAGGTGGTGGCCGTGAAGGAGAGCAGTGGCAGTCTCGCTCAGATCGCCGAAGTGGCTCGGCTGCTGCCGCATGGCAAGACCCTGCTGTCCGGGGACGACAACCTGGCCCTGGCCGCCATCGCCGTAGGCGCCTCAGGCCTGGTCTCGGTGCTGGGCAACGTGCTGCCCCAGGAAACCGCCACCATGATCGGCGCGGCTTTGCAGGGGAATGGCGCCGAGGCCCTGCGCCTGCACCAGCAGTTGCTGCCCCTCATGGACGCACTGTTCGTGGAGAGCAACCCCATCCCCCTGAAGGCGGCCCTCAAGCTGCTGGGCCTCGGCGAAGACGTCGTCCGCCTGCCGCTGGTCACCGCTTCGGTCGCCACGCGCACCCGCGTGGCCGAGGCCCTGTGCCTGTCCGCCGAGGGCACCATTCCTGGAGTGAACTGATGGTCGTCGACCTGGATTCCATCCGCACTTTTTTCAGCCGACCGCCCGAGGTCCTGGCCCTTGATCCCGCGGCGCCCGCCATGCACCAGGTGCTGCTGGTGGCCCTGGAGACGGGCAGCATCCGCGCCGCCGAGCGCCATGAGGACGGCAACTGGCACGCCAACACCTGGGTGAAGCAGGCCATCCTCTGCGGCTTCCGGCGCACGAACCTGGTGGAGATGGCGGGCCCCGGCTTCCCCATGTTCGACAAGACCGCCTACCCGCCCCGACACTTTGGGATTGAGGACGCCGTGCGCCTGGTTCCCGGCGGCTCCGCCGTGCGGCGCGGGGCGCACATCGCCCGCAGCGTGGTGCTCATGCCGCCGGCCTATGTGAACGTGGGCGCCTTCGTGGACGAGGGCACCATGGTGGACAGCCATGCCCTGGTGGGCAGCTGCGCCCAGATCGGCAAACGCGTGCACTTGTCCGCCGCGGCCCAGATCGGCGGCGTGCTGGAGCCCGCGGGGGCCCGGCCCGTGATCGTCGAGGACGACGCCTTCGTGGGCGGCCTCGTCGGTTTGTTTGAAGGCATTGTCGTGCGCCGCCGCGCCGTGCTGGCTTCGGGCGTGGTCATCACGGGCAGCACCGTGATCTACGACCTGGTGCATGGTCGTGAGTTGCGCCAGGAAGTGCCCGAGGGCGCCGTGGTGGTGCCTGGTTCGCGTCCCGCTTCAGGCGACTACGCCCGGGCCCAGGGCATCCAGCTCTCGGCCCCCTGCATCGTGAAGTACCGCGACGAGAAGACCGATGCTGCCACCGCTCTGGAACAGGCCCTTCGATGAAGATTGCTGATCGCCTCTCCCTGTTAAAGCCGTCGCCGATTCGCGCCATCACGGACGGCACGCCGCCCGGGGCCATTCCGCTGGGCCTGGGTGAGCCCACCTGGGACCTGCCCGAGGTGGCCCGGAAGGCCCTGCTGCGCGAGCCCGGGCCCTGTGCCTACGTGCCCCACGCGGGGCTCACGGAGCTGCGCCGGGCCGTGGCCTGCTTCCACAAGGCCCACCTCGACGAGGTGCTCATCACCACCGGCTCTCAGGGGGCACTCTTCGCACTGTTCCAGGCCTGGGTGAACCCAGGCACCAAGGTGCTGGTGCCCGATCCCGGCTTCGTGGCCTACCCGGCCCTGGCCCGCATGGCGGGCGCCGAACCGGTGCCCTACCGCCTCTCGCTGGACCACTTCCGCCTGGATGCCGAGGCGCTCCTGAAGGTGCTGGCGGCCACGCCGGACGCTTCCGCCGTAATCCTCAACCTGCCCTCGAACCCCACGGGGGGAGGCGGTGATCTTGCTTCGCTCCAGCGCGTGGCCGAAGCCTGCACGGCCCGCGGAATCCTGCTCATCTCCGACGAGGTTTACCGCGACCTGCACTTCGGCGTGCGGGCCCCCAGCCTGCGCGACGTCACCGATCGCGGCGTCGTGACCAGTTCCGTGAGCAAGGGCTGGGGCGCGCCGGGCCTGCGCGTGGGCTGGGCCGTGGGCGATCCCGCCTGGCTGGTGCCCGCCCGCACCGTGCACGGCTACGCCGTCACCGGTACGGCCACCCCCGCCCAGTGGGCCGCGCTGGCCCTCATCGAGCACTCCGCCACGGTACTGGCCGAGGCCCGCGCCGCCGTGCTGCTGCGCTGGGAAGCCCTGGCCGCGGCCCTGCGCGAGGAGTTGGGCCAGGTGGTGACCCCTCCCGATGGTACCTTCTACCATTTCATGCCCCTGCCCCGTTTGGCCCAAGCTGACCCCCTGGCCTTCTGCCTGAAATTGCGCGACGAGGCCAAAGTGGTGCTCATCCCCGGCCTCGCCTTCGGCGAAGGCGGTCGCGGCCATGTTCGCCTCAGCTTCGCCGCCACCCCCGAGCAGCTGCGCGAAGGTGTGCGGCGGTTGGCGCCGTACTGGAAAGACTGATCAACCGCAGAGAACACAGAGAGCGCAGAGGAAAACCCTGTGAAGAAGGTTGCCACCCTATCCCACGTCTCGCCTTTCGAAGCGATCCGGCGCGTGAATGAAGCCGGCCACGAATTCTGGTCCAGCCGGGATTTCGCCCGAGTCCTTGATTACACGGACTACCGGAACCTTGAACAGGTCATCGAGAAAGCACGAACAGCTTGCTTCAACAGCGGTTATCGGATCGAGGACCATTTCGTTGAGATCACCGAAATGGTCGAGATTGGGAGTGGGGCACAACGGGCCATCAGAACAGTGTTGATGTCGCGCTACGCGTGTTACCTCGTCATCCAGAACGCTGATCCCGCCAAAGATATAGTCGCCCTCGGACAAACCTACTTTGCGGTTCAAACCCGCAAGCAAGAGCTATCTGAACGGGCCCTGGAAGATCAGCGACGCCTGCTTCTCCGTGATGAGATGAAACAGCACAATGTGCAGCTCGCGGATGCGGCGAAGTCGGCAGGGGTGGTGGAGCCCGTTGACTACGCCATTTTTCAGAACCATGGCTACATGGGCCTGTATGGCGGCCTGACCGCCAAGGACCTCCACGTGCGAAAGCAGCTCAAGAAAGGCCAGCAAATCCTGGATCACATGGGCAGCACAGAATTGGCAGCGAACCTCTTTCGTGCCACACAGACCGAAGAAAAGCTCAGGCGGGAGAAGATCATCGGCAAAGATAGGGCCAACCAGACCCACCATGAAGTCGGGGCTAAGGTGCGGCAGACCATTCAGGAACTTGGTGGAACGATGCCCGAAGATCTGCCATCCACGGAAGGTGTCAAGGCCATCGAAGCCCGCCTGAAGCCACCAGAACTGTCCGTTCCTAAATTACCGCGGGGAAAACGAAAACCATGATTCGCCGACAAATATTCACCATGTCCTCCTCCTTCAGCGAAGGCGGCCACCGGATCTCCCCCAGCTTCGCTGCCGAGCCCGGGCAGTTTCGGGAATGCGTGCGGCGGTTGGCACCGTATTGGAACGCCTGACCGCACCCCGGAAGTTCGCAACGCTGTTTAATTCTTGTTAGATGCCCACCAAACCAGAGGCCAATCTGAATCTGCTCGCAGCGCTCCAGTTCCGACTAACAGAAGTTCTCGCTGTGCTTCGAAAGCGGCGGGAGGATCCACGGCTGACCCTGCGGCAGTCGTGGGGTCAGGAAGTGATTCGAGACCGATATTCCTTCCAAATCTCCAAGTACCATGAACTCATAGCGGTAGGCCGAACCACTGTAGACGAGACCACCTGGCAGGATCTCGGCATGGATGAGGTATTCGCCATGGTCGACCGGACCTCCAGCTTTCCTGGTCGCCAGATCCTCTACCACCAGATGAGAACCTACGAGAGCGATGGAGCGGTCCTTGCGGAGCGAACTCGCCAACACGGCGTTTTTCGTTCTGATCCGGAACTCCGGGAAGAAGCACAATTGCATCTCTCGCATCTAGATGGCCCTGATGCGGCTTGGCTTTCATCGCTCCTGCTAAACAACTTTCCCGAGAAGCCGAAGTGGGCTTGGCTACTTCACCTTGGCGGCGCCATGCCCCTGGCCTGTTTCCTTGGAATGGCGCTGTGGCCTATATTGCTGATTCCGGGTGCCATCCTCGCTCTTCTTAACCTGGTGATCATCGAGACCTATGGCCGGAAGATCACCCCATTCTTCGAAGGCTTTTCTGGGATTTCACGACTTCTTTGGGTGGCCGATGGGTTGTCCGCCCTTCCTGATTCCCACACAATGCCCCCGATAAAGGACTTGCGGGAAACCGCACCGGTCAGGTTACAGCTACGAAGGCGCCTCGGGTGGCTGGCCATGGATCGGGAAAACATGGGCGATATCGCCCAGGCCGTGATCGGTTACATCAATCTGGCCTTGCTCCTGGATATTCAGGTCTACCTTGGGTCTCTCACGTTGCTGCGCCGACATCAAACAGCCCTGGTGAAGATGTTGGAGGCAGTAGGTACGATCGACGCCGCCATTTCTGTGGCTTCCTTCGCGGACGGCCTTCCAGTCGTTGCGACCCCTTCCCTGGTCGATGAGCGACGTATCGAAGCCGCGGGGCTTTACCATCCCCGGCTGGTTGCTCCTGTCGGCAATACGATCCGCAGTGATGGCCGATCCATCCTCATAACCGGATCTAACATGGCTGGGAAAACGACCTTTCTTCGCACGGTTGGCATTAACGTGATTCTGGCCCAGACGCTTCATCTGTGCCTGGCCGAAAAGGCTGCCATGCCTCGGGCCATTGTTCGCTCCTCGATCCACAGGGAAGATCAGTTGGTTCGGGGGGAGAGTTATTATGCCGTGGAGGTGGGGCGGATTCTGAACATGATCCACGACGCAAATGGAGGCTCCCTCCACCTTTTCCTTCTCGACGAGGTTTTTCGCGGTACCAACACCCTTGAGCGGATATCAGCCGCAACTGCAGTGCTTCAACACTTGGGCCGGGCTCATTTGGCCATCGTCACCACGCACGATCTCGAACTTCAGGACTTGCTAGCAGCCGACTATGATATGCACCACTTCAGCGAGCAGATCGTAGATGGCGGATATAGCTTTAACTACTGCATCCAGCCCGGCCCCACCAAAGGCCGCAACGCGATCAGGTTGCTCGAACTCAGCGGATACCCTGAGAACATCACGCGTAATGCACGGCAAATGGCGGATCAATTGACATCCCAAACCGGGTCAAAATTCACATAGGCACGCATGAATTCCTTCTTCCCCTTCGACGACGCTACTTGCCGCCACTTGGCGGAGGCCCATGGCACGCCTTGCTTTGCCTACTCCGGCGCGGTAGCGACGGAGCAATACACCTCTCTGCGCCACGTGCTGCCATCCCGGATGCGGCTCGCCTACGCGGTGAAGGCCAACCCTCATCCCGAGTTGCTGATCCGCTTCGCGTCCCTGGGCGCCAGCTTCGACTGCGCCTCCATTGGGGAGCTCGAACGGGTGGAAGCTCTGAAGTTGCCCCCAGGACGCACTTTCTTCGCTGGTCCCGGCAAGCGGGAGGCGGAACTGAGCAAGGCCCTGGCCATGGGCGTGCGCATGCAGGCGGAGGGCTGGGAGGATCTGGCGCGCATCGACGCCCTGGTGGACCGCGAGACCGCCGTGAATCTGCGGGTACACCCGGCCTTCGAGGTCGACGAGGGCAATCGCATCATCGGTGGCAGCGGGCCCTCGGCGTTTGGCGTGGATGAAGAGGAAGTGCCCGCCCTGCTGGCCCGGGCCGCGCCGCTGAAGCACGTCCGCATCCGCGGCCTGCACGTGTTTGCCGCCAGCAACCAGCGGGAGGCCACCAAGCTCCTGGCCATCCACGGCGCCGTACTGGACCTGGCCAAACGCTTGCACGAGGCCCATGGCCTCACCTTCGAGCAGATCGACCTGGGCGGCGGCCTCGGCATCCCCTACGCGCCCAGCGAAGCACCCCTTGGCTTGGCAGCTTTTGGACAGGGATTGTCGGATCTCTTGGCGAGGCACTCCTGGTTCACCGGTGAGCTGATCCTGGAGCCGGGCCGCTTCCTGGCGGGTCCCTGTGGTGTCTATCTGGCTCAGGTGATCCGGATCAAGGAAAGTCGCGGCACCCGCTTCGCCATCCTGGAGGGGGGCATCAACCACCTGCTCCGCCCGCTCCTTACTGGAGAGTCCTTCCCGGTGAAGGCCGTGGGCAGAGGCGCAGGCACGGTGGACTACACGCTGGCGGGGCCCCTCTGCACCAGCCTCGATCGCCTGGGCGAGGTCCTGCTGCCTGCACTGGAACCCGGGGACCTGCTGGCCTTCGGCACCACGGGTGCCTATGGCCTCAACGAAGGCATGACCCACTTCCTGAGCCATCCCGTGCCGCCGGAGATCTGGGTGGCGTGAAGCGCCGGAAGGGCTAACCCAGCAGAGAGACCCACAGGCCCTGCTGGTCCCTGGGCAGGGTCTTCACGTGGTCCAGGAGCTTCAGGCGGATCTGCCAGGTCTTGTCGCCCGGAAAGAGGGCCCGGCCGCGCAGGAGGTCTTCGCGGGCCTCGTCCCATTTGGCCTGGCCGGCGTGGGCGGTGCAAAGGGCCAGGTGCAGGCGGGCCGCCCGTGTCCGCAGCTCGGCGCTGTCGGGCTTGGCTCGCAGCAGCGCATCGATGACCTTGTAGGCGGCCTCGAGGTCGCCGTTCTGGAGGTGTTTCTGGAATTCAGGCAGGCTGGACCCGGTGACGCCACCCGGTAGCCCGGCCCGGGTCTTTTCCAGCAGCTGGGCACCGGAGGCGTCCTTGGGATTCAAGTTCACAAGGGTCTCGGCCCGAAGGTAGGCGCGCAGGGGGTCGGCCAGAATGGCGGCCTCGGCTTCCTCCCGCAGGGCATCCGCGGACTCTGCGAGGTCCGGGGCCTGCATCTGCTGGCTCAGGGGTGCCACGGCGGCCTCGTGAGCCGCGCGGACATCCTCCTTCAGGGCCTGGTCCCGACGGTACCCCTGGAGAAAGGCGAAAGCCACGAGCAGCGTCACGAGGCCGCCACCCAGAAGGGCAAGCACCTTGGTTTCCTTCAGCCAGGGCATGCGGACGGTGGCCTGGCGAAGACGGTCGGGGACCGAGAGGCCGACCCGGGGCGCGGGCGCGGTCTTGAGCAGGGCCGCGGGGGGCTGGATGCCAGGGCCTTCGGTGGACAAGGGGGAATGGGTTTCCTCGTCCGCCATGGCGATGCGCCCCTGGGCGTCCAGGGCCATGACCGGCGTGAAGGAGTGGAGGGCGCTACCGGTGTCCCTGGCTGGACTGGGTTTGCGGCAGCGCTCCAGGCCCAGGAGGGCGCGGGCATCGCCTGGGGACAGCCGCAGGGCTTGTTGGAAGGTGAAGGCGGCCTCCTCGTGCCGCTGGAGGTTCAGCAGGTGCTCGGCCTGCTTCAGCTTGAGCTCCAGGGACTCGACTTCCGGGACGGCCTCGCCGGGGGAAGCTGGCTCGGGCGCGTAGGCCTGGCCACCGCCCAATTCGCCCCGGGCCATCTTCAGGTAACCCTCTACTTCGTGGCGATGGGGTTCCAGCACGAGGACTCGCTCCCACTTGGGAACAGCCTCCTCCACGAGCCCCATGTCGTAGAGTTGAACGGCTTCCCGAAGCAGCTTGTCCACGTCCACATCGGCCGGGAAGGCCTCTCCTTGGGCCGGAGCGGCCACGGCGGCGGCCAGAACCAGGTCCAGGCCCAGCTCGCGCCGGATCCCGTTGGCATAATTCCTTGCAAGGGTGTGGGCGGGGTCCATGGCGAGCGCCTGTTCCCACTTGCGGAGGGCATCCTCGCTCTGGCCCATGTCATAGAGGGTGCAACCCTCGGCCACCAGGCGGTCGGGATCCAGGGAGCCGGTGACCACCCGTCGGGGAGCCGGAAGCAACGGACCCTCCAGCGACGGGACCAGGAAGTGGGCCACTGGTGGCAGCGAGGTCGGGGGAATCACCGGACTCGGGGCGGGTTCCGGCTCGGGTGGGGGGGGTGCTTGTTCGACGCGCGGGGCGGCTGGCGCAAGCCGCTCAGACGGTTTCGGCGGCGCGACGAATGGTGGCTCTGGAAGGGCCTGAGCCGACCTGGATAAATCTTCCCGGAGGGCCAGCAGGCGCTGTTTCACGGCCAGGAGGCCTTCGCGGGCCTTGGCATGGGTGGGTTGCTGCTTGAGGATGGCCTGCCAGATCTGGCCGGCCTTGACGATCTCCCCCTCGGCGAAGAACAGGTCCGCCTGGCGGAGATGGGGAGCGTAGGGATCAGGGGTCATGGCTCGGGTCTCAGCTGAAGGAGAATTCGTCGGTATTGCGAACCAGCAGCATGAACGTGCTGTTCCCGCAGGTGAATTCCTGCTGGCTGCTCAGCTGGACCCGGTTGTTGATGCGCACGCCATCGACCAGGGTGCCGTTGGTGGACTCCAGGTCGGTGATCCACACGGTCCCATCGCGCCGGATCTCCAGCTGGGCGTGGCGGCGCGAGGTCTCGGGATCCCGCGTGATGACGTCGCCTTCCTCCCTCCCGATGACCGTCAGGGGTTGTTGGAGCACATGTACTGTAGAGGCCTGGGGACCACTCAAGAAAGCCAGGCTGAATTTCAGGCCTGGCGGCATCCCCGCCACCTGCAACCCGGCTGCCACCAGCATGGATTCGCGATCGCGCTTGGCGGTGGTGCGGGCGGTCGTCATGGGGGGGGGGGGCGTGGGCGGGTCCGTGGGTATGGGCCCAGGGGGCGTGGGGCCAGGAAGGAAAGGGCCCTGGGGCCCACCGGGAGGCAGGCCGGCGAAGGCGGGATTCACCACTTCGAAGACATGCTCGCATTTTGGGCACTTGAACCGCTTGATCCGGAGCTCGCCAAAGCGGGAGTCGTCATACTGGAAGCGGGCCTGGCAGGCCGGGCACACCACGATCATGGGTTCCTCTTCACGATTCTCGAAGTGTATCCTTACTTCTTGCGGGTGGCGAAGAAGCTGAACTCACTGCGCAGCGGAATGCCTTCGGGCAGCTTGAAGCCGGTCACAGCGGCTGGCAGCGGCTGGTTGATCCGCAGGGGGCCGAGATCCAGCTGCCAGGAATCCCCGCTGCGTTCGATCCACTGCACCTGGCGCGGCAGCCAGGTCTCGCGGTCCACCCACAGATTCAGGGCCTGGAAGCGTTTCCGCAGGGACAAGGTGCGCGGCGTGAGCGCCAGGAACCAGGTATTCGGGAGCTCCTTGCCTTCACCCAGGGCGATCTGAAAGTAGTCGGAAAGGTAGCTCAGCTTCTGCCCGAGGCCCAGAAATTTCCGGTCAGAATTCTTGAGGAATCCGATCTTCATCATCTCTCCCTCCTTCGCCTCGGGACTGTACGAGATGAGGGCCTTGGGGGTGAGGTGGAGGATCAGGTCCTCTGGGGGCTGGAAAGAGAAATGCGCGAAGTCGGAGCCCTGGAGGTACAGGGTGCCCCGGGTCACCGAGGGCGTCTTCAGGAGGGCGCGGCGCAGGGTGAGGGTGAAGGGGCATTGCAGGGTCTGGGCCTGGGCCTGGGCCCCGTCAAAGCGCTCGACCACGTCGCGCAGGGGCGGTGGCGCCTGGCCTGCGAGGGGCAGCGCGAGAAGGAGAACGGCGGCGGCGCGTCGGAGCATCAGGCCTCTTGATCGGCAGGAACGGCAAGGGTGATGGGATGCCGCTGATGGGCGAGGTGCAGCGTCACGGTGCTTCCCCGCAGCACTTCTTCCGCGGCGAAACGGGCCAGATCGGGGTGGTTGTTGGATTCGCTGAGGTGGGCGAGAACCAGCTGCTGCAAGCGTGGGCCGCAGGCGCGGCCGAGCAGCTCCGCCATGGCCGCGTTGCTGAGATGGCCCACGCGGCTCAGGATGCGGGCCTTGAGCTGGGGCGGATAGTCGCCTTCCCGCAGCATCTCCACGTCATGGTTCGCCTCCAGCACCAGCAGATCGAGGTCCTGCAGGTGGTCCGCCACCAGCGCCGTGGGGATGCCCAGATCGGTAACCACGGCGCAGGCGTGGCTCTCGAATTCCACGCGGTAGGCCACGGGATCGGCAGCATCGTGGGGCAGAGCGAAGGGCAGGATGCGCCAGCCCTCCCAGTCGCAGGGCCGGCCAGCCTCCAGCTCCATCCACCGATCCGCGGGAATCTCGACACCCTGGGCCCGCTCGGCGGCCCGCCGCGTGTCCGCCGTGGCCAGGATCGCCCAGTTGGTGCGACGCAGGATGACGCCCAGGGCCCCGACATGATCGGAATGCTCGTGCGTCAGGGCCAGGGCCCGGATTTCGCCCGACTGCCAGCCGATGGCTTCCATGCGCTGGCGGATCTGGCGGAGCGAAACCCCCGCGTCGATGAGGAGGGTCCGCTCTCCGTCCGACAGGGCGTGGCAGTTCCCCTTGGAACCCGAGGCAAGCGCTGCATAGTGCATGGATCAGGATAGCTCGTACACTGTCTGAATGACTCCGACCCTGCGCCTCTCCACCCCCGCCGACCTGGAGACCCACGTGGCCCATCGCATTGCCATGTTCCGGGACATGGAGATGGGTTCGGAGGAAGGACTGAAGCGCATGGCGGAGGCCTTCCGGCACCAGCTGCGCGGCTGGCTGGTGACGGGGCAGTGCCGGGGCCTCGTGCTGGAAGAAAACGGCCAGGTCGTGGCCAGCGTGCTGATGCTCATGAAGGAGACCGTGCCCACGCCGGTGACGCCCCTCTCGGTCCGGGGCTATCTCTTCAACGTCTACACGGCCCCAGCCTACCGGCGCCAGGGGCTGGCGGCCCGCCTCACGGACGCGGCCCTGGAACTGGCCCGGGAGATCGGTATTGAGATCATGGAACTGCACGCCAGCCTCGAGGCTGAGGGTCTTTATCAGCGGCTGGGCTTCTCACCCACCAGCGAGATGCGGCTGGTGATGGGCTCAGGCGTCAAGACACCGAAGCAGTGGAAGCATCGACGCTAGGTAGCTCCACCGCCAAGTGCAGCTCGCGACCGCGCCAGCGCCACAGCCCAAGGACGGTCGCGCCGCAGACCAGGGAGCAGATGACGCTGGCCTCCAGGCCGAAGGCTCCACCCGTGAGCCACTCCGGGCGGCCGTGGAAGACCGGCGTCCAGGCTCCCTTGGTGATAGCGGTACCGCTCACACCGAAGCCCAGTAGGCTGCCCTGGGCCCAATTCCAGCCGAGATGGACGCCGATGGGGAGGGCGAGGCTCCGGGTGCGCAGGTAGCAGAAGCCCAGGAGGAGGGCGGCGAGGGCGATGTTCACCGTGGCCCAGGCCCGGGTTGCGCCGTGCATGCCGGGGTTGCCCCAGTGCGCCAGGGCGAAGAGGGCGGCGAAGACCAGCTGGCCCACCCAGGGACCTGCGCCCTCCGCCAGCCGCTGGAAGGGGTAGCCCCGGGCCATGATCTCTTCATTGAAGGCCACCCCCAGGAACATCAAGGCGGCGGTGAGGAGCTGGCGGGGCCCGATGTTCGCGGTGCGCTCCCAGTGGAAGCCACCCAAACCCATCACCAGCAAGGCTGTCAGGAGGATCAGCAGGATGCCACCCAGGGTGCCCGCAAGAAATTCCGCAAGCCAGCGGGGACCCAAGTGGAAACCCAGGTCGAGGAAGGACCGCTTCTCCAGGCCCACGCAGATGAGGCTCGCGAGGGCCACGATGGCGGTATTGATCCAGACACCGGTACCGCTGGTCAACCGGGGAGCGTGAAGCGCCTTGGCAGCGAGGCTGAGGCTGATGCCGATGGCCATGAACAACAGGATGAAGCCAATGACTTTCCAGCCACTGCGGACCGAACCCTGCTTGTTGAAGATCACATACTGCATGAAGGCTCCTGGAAGACCGGGCTACGGCCGGGCCCTGAATGCGTTGAGCCTACATCACGCTCTGGGTCTCGGCGAAGGCCCGGGAGATCTCCAGGAAGAGCTTTTCCTCGTTCGGCTTCAGGGCGGCGGCCCGGGCAAACCAGGTGGCGGCCTTCCGGCGCTGACCGGCCACCAGGAAGGCGCGGCCGAACATCACGAAGCGGGCCCAGTCGTCCTTTTCCAGGGCCAGTAACACGCCCATGTACCGCTCCGCCTCGTTCACCAGGCCCACTTCTGCGAGATCGATGGCGGCCTGAGTGACGGCCTCCTTGTTCTTGGGATCGCGCTTCACGATCTTCTCGTAGCCCTCGAGGGCCTCGGTCTTATAGCCGTGCTTCAGCCAGGCCCCGGCGATGAGGCGCAGCACCAAGCCATCCTTGGGTTCCTTGTCCTCCGCCTCCTTGAAGGCGGCCTCGGCCTTGGGCCGGTCCAGGGCGGCGAGGTAGGCTCGGCCGTATTCCGCGAGGTACTTCGCGTCCTTGGGCTTGATGGCGCGGGCCTTGTCCGCGCAGGCCTCGAGGATGGCCCGGCGGTCGCCGTTGAAGAACGCCTCGTCGAAGGCTGCAGCGGCAGGCTTCGGGGCCTGGGCCCAAAGGCTGATGGCGAGGAAAAGCAGGGCGGCAGTGCGCATGGAAACTCCTTGGGTCGATGCTCGACAGACGGGGCCCTAGCTGGGTTCGGCGCCGTGATCGGCGTAGGCGAGGGCCACGGCATTCCACATGCGCTCTTCCTGGGGCTTGGCCTGGGTGGCGCGCGCGAACCACTTCGCGGCGCTCTCCCGGCGGGCCTTGCGCAGACAGCTACGACCGTAGGTGACGCAGTTCTGCCAGTCCGAGGGGTCCAGGATCCAGGCCCGTTCCATGAGCGCATCGGCCTCCTTCGCCAGGCCGCCGTCCTGCAGGTTCACGGCCGCTCGGGTGAAGGCGTTCCTGGCCTTGGGATCGGCGGTCTGCATGTCGGCGATGGCCTTCAGGGCTTCGCCGCGCTGCCCAGCCCGGAGCCAGGCCGCGGCGATCAGGCGGTACACGTCGGCGTCCCTCGAGCTTTCGATGCGGGCCGCCTGGAAGCAGTCCTCGGCCTTGGCCCGCTCGCCAGCGGCCAGGAAGGCACGCCCATACTCGGCGAGCATCTTGGCGTCCTTGGGGCGCAGCAGCCGGGCCCGGTCCGCACAGGCGCCCGCGAGTTTCCGCGGGTCACCCTTGAGGGTGGCTTCATCCATGGCTTGCGACAGCAGGGGCAGGGCCAGCAGACAGTAGGCGAGGCGGCGCATGGGGACTCCTGGTGAGGGTTCCCGCATCCTACCGCCCTACAGCGGAATATTCCCGTGCTTCTTTGGCGGGGTGGTGTCGCGCTTGGTCTCGAGGAAGGCCAGGGCCTTGATGAGCTTGAGGCGGGTCTCGCGCGGCAGGATCACTTCGTCAATGAAGCCGAACTCCGCCGCGATGTAGGGATTGGCGAACTTCTCGTTGTACTCGGCGATAAGCTCCGCCTTCTTGGCGACGGGATCCGGCGCCACGGCGATGGACTTGCCATGCAGCACGTTCATGGCGCCCTCGGCACCCATGACGGCGATCTCCGCCGTGGGGTAGGCAAAGTTGAAATCCGTGCGGATATGCTTGCTGGCCATGACGCAGTAGGCGCCACCGTAGGCCTTGCGGGTGATGACGGTGATCTTGGGCACCGTGGCCTCGCAGAAGGCGAAGAGCAGTTTGGCGCCGTGGCGGATGATGCCTCCGTGCTCCTGGGTCACGCCGGGCAGGAAGCCAGGCACGTCCTCGAAAGTGATGAGGGGCGTGTTGAAGGCGTCGCAGAAACGCACGAAGCGGGCCCCCTTCTCGCTGGAGGCGATGTCCAGCACACCGGCGTAGAAGGCGGGTTGGTTGGCCACGATGCC
The DNA here is from genome assembly GCA_038236735.1 of Holophagales bacterium. GTDB lineage: Bacteria > Acidobacteriota > Holophagae > Holophagales > Holophagaceae > Geothrix. Next base: position 23,086 of record JBBRZL010000010.1, read on the forward strand.
CACGCTGCGGCCATCAATCCGGGCGAACCCCACCACCAGGTTCGGCGCGAAGGCCTCATGCACCTCGAAGAAGTTGGCATCGTCCACCACGCCGCGGATGATGTCGCGGATGTCGTAGGGCTTGCCGGGATCCTCCGGCACCACCTTGTCCAGCTCCGGATTCTCCAGGGGCATTTCGCGCTTGGATGCACGGCGCGGGGCCTCGCCCAAATTGTTGCTGGGCAGGAAGGAGAGCAGCTCCCGGGCGTGGGCCAGGGCCGCGAGGTCACTGGCGCAGACGAAGTGGGCCACGCCGCTCTTGGAGGCGTGCGTGTGGGCACCGCCCAGTTCCTCCTTGGTCACTTCCTCATGGGTGACGGCCTTGATGACGTCGGGGCCGGTCACGAACATGTAGCTGGTGCCCTTCACCATGGTGATGAAGTCGGTGATGGCCGGGCTGTAGACCGCGCCGCCGGCGCAGGGGCCCATGATGAGGCTGAGCTGCGGGACGACGCCGCTGGCCAGGGTGTTGCGCAGGAAGATGTCAGCGTAGCCGCCGAGGCTCACCACACCCTCCTGGATGCGGGCGCCGCCGCTGTCATTGAGGCCGATGACCGGGCAGCCCACCTTCATGGCCAGGTCCATCACCTTGCAGATCTTCTTGGCGTAGGCCTCGCTGAGGGAGCCGCCGAAGACAGTGAAGTCCTGGGCGAAGAGGGCCACGGGGCGGCCATCCACGCGGCCGAAGCCGGTCACCACGCCGTCGCCGGGGATCTTGTCCACACCCCAGTTGCGATGAACCATCAGGGCGTCCATCTCCTCGAAGGAACCTTCATCGAGAAAGGCCGCCACTCGTTCCCGGGCCGTGAGCTTGCCCCCTTCGTGCTGTTTCGCCACCCGCATCTCGCCGCCGCCCGCCAAGGCCTGGGCATGCTTGGCCTTGAGGATCTCGATCTTCTTTTCGAGGGACATGAGGACTCCGGGGACTTGCGAATGTCAGCCAATCGGGGGGGATCAGCTGCCAGTTTAACCTACTGCCCGGAGGGAAATCTGAGTTGGCGACTGGGGCCCTCTATTTGGTGGCCCGAGTGGCGACAAAGGTGGCGAACTTGTCGGCCCACTTCACGAGTTTGTCCTGGATGTTGCTCATGGCGGTTCCGCTGATGGCACGGTGGTGAACGGCCAGGAGGGTCTCTCCACTCTTGGGGTCGAGGATCTTCAGATCCCAGGTGGCCGTTTCGCTGCCAGCCCCCAGCCCGATCAGCCACTTGGCGGCCTTGCTGCCGGCATTCGCATCGACGAAGCGGCCCACGAGCACCAGGTCACCCTCGGTCCGGCTCACCTTGGCCTTGCCGTTGAAAGCCCCGTTCAGGGCTCCCCGCAGCATGCCGGGGAAACTGTCCGTGATTTCGGTGGCCTTGGCGTTGTCCTTGCCGTCGCGCCCCTTCCGGAGCATGGCGGGATCATCCCAGGGCTTCATGTAGAGGGTGTGGCCGGTAAGATCGAGACCCGGCTTGATCCAGAAGAAATCCACATCATCGTTCTTGGTGAACGTGACGCCCTCGCCGAACCAGGCCGGATCCAGCAGGCCTTCGTCCTGCAGGGGCGCTTTCGGCGCGGCCGGTTTCGGCACCGCTGCAGGCATGGGCATCAGCGGCGCGGCGGGAGTCAGCGGCGCCGCGGGTGCGGGTGCGGTCTGGAGTGCCGGAGCGACGGACGGTGCTGGCGAGGCCGGTGGCGTACTCTCCGGCTTCGGCGCATCCTGGGCCCCCAGACAGAGGGCGGAACCTAGCAGCAGGGCAAGCAGGCGGGACATGGGAACTCCTGGCGAGGAAGGAAGTGGAGAAGTCTTGGTGCAGCTCAACGGATGGGTCTGGGCAGGGTCATGGCCTCGAGGCTGAAGGCCTCGTCGCACTCGGCGGGGCTGAGGTAGCCCTTGCGGAGGATCAGTTCCCGCACCGAGACGCCGGTCTCCAGGGCCTCCTTGGCCACCTCGGTGGCCTTCTTGTAGCCGATGGCGGGCATCACGGCGGTGACGATGCCGATGCTGTGCTCCACCTGCTCGCGGCAGTGCTCCCGGTTGGCGGTGATGCCGACGATGCACTTGGTGGTGAGGACGTTCACGGCGGCCGTGAGGTTCCGCATGCTGGTGGCCAGGCTGTAGGCCAGGATGGGCTCCATGACGTTGAGCTGGAGCTGGCCCGCCTCGGCGGCCAGGGTGATGGTGAGGTCGTTGCCGATGACCTGGAAGGCCACCTGGTTCACCACCTCGGGAATCACGGGATTCACCTTGCCGGGCATGATGCTGCTGCCGGGCTGCATGGGGGGCAGGTTGATCTCGCCGAAGCCGCAGCGGGGCCCACTGCTGAGCAGGCGCAGATCGTTACAGAGTTTGCTGAGTTTCACGGCGGCGCGCTTGACGACGCCGGAGAACATCACGAAGGCGCCCGTATCCGGGGTGGCCTCCACCAGGTTCTCCGCCAGCACGATCTCCAGGCCCGTCACCTTGCGCAGCTCCTCGACGACCAGCTGGGGGTAGCGCGGATCGGCGCAGATGCCCGTGCCGATGGCCGTGCCGCCCATGTTCACCTCCAGGAAGAAGCGGGCGGTCTCCTGCAGGCGCAGGATGTCCTCGCCGGTGGTGACGGCGTAGGCCTCGAACTCCTGGCCGAGCGTCATGGGCACCGCGTCCTGGAGTTGGGTGCGGCCCATCTTGATGGCGTCGGAGAACTCGCGGCCCTTGGCGTGGAGGGCAGCCTTCAGGCGCTCCATGGCGCCCAGCAGGCTGCGCAGCATGAAGATGGTGCTGAGCCGCAGGGCCGTGGGATAGACGTCGTTGGTGCTCTGGCCCAGGTTCACGTGGTCATTGGGGTGGCAGAAGGCGTACTCGCCGCGCTTGTGGCCCAGCAACTCCAGGGCCCGGTTGGCGATGACCTCGTTGGCGTTCATGTTGGTCGACGTCCCTGCCCCGCCCTGCACCATGTCCGTGGGGAAGTGGCCGTGCCAGTGGCCGTCCACGATCTCCTGGCAGGCGCGGTCGATGGCGTCGGCGATGGCGGGCTCCAGCAGGCCCAGCTTGGCGTTGGCCCGGGCGGCGGCCTGCTTGACCAGGGCCAGGGCCCGGATCATGGCCGGGAAGTGGCTGGTGGGCGTACCCGTGATGGGGAAATTGTGGACGGCGCGCAGGGTCTGCACACCGAAGAGGGCATCCTCGGGCACATCCAGGGGGCCGAGGAGATCCGACTCCCGCCGGGTCCGCCCGCTGGCGTAGGCCTGCTCGCGGCCGGTGCGGGGCGAAGCCGCGTAGAGCAGGCGCTGGTGGAGCACTGTGGCGACCTTGCTGAGCACACTGATGGCGGCGCTGCCGTCCCCGCTCAGGGCCAGGAGCACAGCGTCGCGGTCCAGGTCGAGGAGCACCGCCGAGGTGAGGGCCATGCCGGTGGCCGTGTGGGTGCTGGTGGCCAGGAAGGATTGCTCGCCGGCCACATCACCGGGGCCGAGGATGACGATGGGTTCGGGGCCGTCCCCGTTGTCCCGGGTGATCTCCACCCGGCCTTCGGCGATGACCGTGGCACCCTGGCGTGGCTCGCCCTGGCTGAACAGGCAGGTACCGGCCTGCACCTCCCGGCGCCGGGCGGCCCCGGCGATGACGCTCAGATCCCCGTCGGTGAGGCCGGAGAAGATTTCGCAGCGGCGAAGGACGGACGTGATCGCATCCATGAGAACACTCCAGGCCCGATGCCGGGCAACCCCACATGGTAGTGAGCTTTCTTTACAAGTTGATCACAAACGATCGAGATCCCTTGTCAGGCTGGGCACTGGAACACCAAAGAGGTGTTGATGCCCCCGAAGGCAAAGTTGTTGCTGATGAAGCAGGCCGCGGGCATGACGCGGGGTTCGGTCTGGATGTAGTCGAGTTCGGCGCAACGGGGGTCCGGGTGGGCCAGGTTGAGGGTGGGGGCGATGCGCTGCGCCAGGGCCATGTGGATGCCGACCCAGGCCTCGATGGAGCCGCAGGCCCCCAGGGGATGGCCGAAGTAGCTCTTGAAGGAGACGATGGGAATGGGCCGCTGGAAGACCTCGAGAGTGGCGTGGGATTCGGCGATGTCGCCATGTTCCGTGGCGGTGCCATGGGCGTTGACCCAGTCCACCTGCTCCGGGCGCAGGTTCGCGTCGACCAGGGCGAGGCGCATGGTCTCGGCCATGGTCTCCTTCTGGGGCTGGGTGATGTGGGCGCCGTCGGAATTCGTCCCGAAGCCCGTGACTTCCGCATAGATCCTGGCTCCCCGGGCCAGCGCGTGCTCGCGGTCCTCCAGGATGAGGGTGCAACCCCCCTCACCCACCACGAGGCCATCCCGCTCTGTGTCGAAGGGCCTGGGGGTGGATTGGGGCTGGTCGTTCTTCAGGCTGGTGGCGTAGAGCGTGTCGAAGACGGCAGCGGTGTAGATCGTGAGTTCGTCGCAGCCGCCAGCGATCATGACCGTCTGGCGGCCTTGCTGGATGGTCTCGTAGGCGTAGCCGATGGCCTGGCTGCTGGAAGTGCAGGCGGTGCTGGTGGGGATGACCCGGCCCGTTATTCCGAAGAACACGCCGATGTTGACGGCGGCGGTGTGGCTCATGGCCTGGATGTAGCCCGTCGCTCCGATGCCGCTGATCCGGCCCGCCGCCAGGCTCTTCCCCAGGGCGAGCATGGGCTCCACGCTGCCGAAGGAGGAGCCGTAGGCGACGCCGGTGTGGCCGCTCCGCAAGATGGGATCGCCGAGCAGGCCTGCGTCCTCCAGGGCGAGTTCCGTGGCGCGGACCCCGAAGAGGGCGACCCGGCCCATGGAACGGACCATCTTCCGCGGGTAGTGCTCAGGCACCTCGAAGGCCTCCACGGGCACGCCGAGGCGAGTCTGGATCTCGGGGTACTGGTCCCAGGCGGGCATGGTCTTCACGCCGCTCCGGCCCGCGGCCATGGCCGGCCCGATGGCGCTCCAGCTGTCGCCCAGCGGCGTGATGCCGCCCATGCCGGTCACGACCACGCGGCGTCTCAGACCATCCCCCCGTTGACGCCGATGACCTGGCGCGTGATGTAGTTGGCCGCGTCCGAAAAGAGGAAGCCGACGGTGGCCGCCACATCCTCGGCCTGGCCCACGCGGTTCATGGGAATGGCCTGCAGGGCACGCTCCAGCACGGTCTCGTCGACCAGCTCGGATTCGATGAGCCCCGGGGCGACGCAATTGACCGTGATGCCCCGGCTCGCGACCTCCACCGCCAGGGCCTTGGCGGCGCCGATGAGGCCAGCCTTGGCGGCGCTGTAGTTCACCTGGCCCCGGTTGCCGACCACGCCGGAGACACTGGCGATGCAGACGATGCGACCCCCCTTCCGGGTCTTGATCATGGGCAGGATCAGGGGGTGGACCACGTTGAAGAAGCCGTCCAGCCCAACGCCGAGCACCTGGTCCCAGTCTTCTCCGCTGAGCGCGGGGAAGGCGCCATCGCGCGTGATGCCCGCATTGCAGACGATGCCGTAGAAAGGACCGTGCTCTGCAACCCAGGCCTCCAGCCTGGACTCGGCCTCGGCCCGGTCGGTGACATCAAAGGCGAGCCAGTGGGCGCTCCCGCCGCCGGCGGTGATGGCTACGCACAGGGCCTTGGCCTCCGCCACCCGCCGGTGGCAATGCACCGTCACGGCAAAACCAGCCTGCGCCAACTGGAGGGCGATGGCCCGGCCAAGGCGGCCGCTGGCACCGGTGACGAGGACTTGTCTTGGAGGCATTTCAGGGGTCGCGTTCATGGCAGCTCGATCGCTTTCAACCTAGCACGGACGAGGGTTCCGCCCGAGTGGCGCACCTCACAACTGAACGCGGAGGCACCGCCCTCGTCCAGGAAGAAGACCTCGGCCACGACCTCCAGTTCGGACCCTACGGGGAAGGAGGGAACCTCGGCTTCGTACGACCGGGTCCCCAGCAGGAAGCCGATGCGGGGTGCGCGGCCGGCGAGGCGATGACGGTGGCCGCTCAAGGCTGAAGCCGCCTGGGCCATCCATTCCAGGCCCAGCCACGCGGGGGCACTGCCGTCGGCCTGCAGGTACCAGGCCCCGGCCTCGACCCGGGCCAAGGCGACGCAGCGGTCGGCGGAGACCTCCAGGATGCGGTCCAGGAGCAGGGCCGGGGGGCGGTGGAGGAGCAGGTCCCGGAGACCGGGCAGGGCACTCATGGCGCCTCCCCGATCAGCAGGCTCAGGTTGTTCCCCCCGAAGGCGTAGGCATTGGAGAGGCAACGCCTGGGGCCGTCGAAACGGCTGGCGTCGTCCGTGAGCCGCAAGGCAGGCAGCGCCGGATCCGCCTCACCGTCCCAGCGGTGCGGCGGAAGGCGTTTTAGCGGGTTCCAGGCGGGTTGGAGGCTGAGCCAGCAGAAGGCCAGTTCTGTGGCGGCGGAAGCGCCCAGGGTGTGGCCCGTGAGGGGCTTGGTGCCGCTGCAGGCCACGCCGTTCGGGAACACGCGAGCCATGGCCAGGCTTTCCATCTCATCGTTCTTCGGCGTGGCGGTGGCGTGGAGATTCACGTAGACCAGGCCGTCGGCGGGATCCAGCGCGGCGTCGCGGAAGGCCGCGCGCATGGCGGCCTCCGCTCCGCGGCCGGAGGGTTCAGGCGAGGAAATGTGGTAGGCATCGCTGGAAGCCCCGGCTCCCAGCAGGGCCAGGTCTGAGGGTTCCCTGCGCAGCAGGAAGAGCGCGGCGGCCTCGCCGACATTGATGCCGCAGCGATTCCGGCTCATGGGGTTGCAGAGGGTGGCGGTGGCGGATTCCAGCGAGGCGAAGCCGTTCAGGGTCAACTTGCACAGGGAATCGGCGCCCCCGGTGAGCACGACATCGCAGAGGTCCAGCCGCAGGAGGTTGCGGGCGGACACGATGGCCCGGCCGCTGGAGGTGCAGGCGGTGGACACCGTGAGCGCGGGGCCGGTGAGGCCCAGGAATTCCGCCAGGAAGGGCGCGAGCCGACCGATCTCCTGCTTCTGATAGTGGAAGTCCGCGGGCAGCGAGCCGTGTTCCAGGGCATGGGCGATGGCCCGTTCCGAGGCCTCGATGCCAGAGGTGCTGGTGCCCAGCACGACGCCTACTCGGTGGCGGCCATGGCGGGCGATCTCCCGCTCGACCTCGTCCCGGATCTCATCGAGGGCCGCCAGGAGCAACCGCGTGGTGCGGGAGTCGTCCGCCCAGAAGTGTGCCGGCAGAGGGTCGAGCTGGATGGGCGCCCGGCCCACTCGGGCCGGTTCCCCCGGGAGCCAACCGTCCTCGAGCACCAGGCCCGCCGAAGTGCCGCGGAAAAGACCTTCCGCCACCTGCCGCTTGCCGCGGCCGAGGGCGTTCACCAGGCCCAGGGCCGACAAGTGGCAGGCGTCGGCGGCAGTCACCCCCGAGCCCTTTCGATGGCGGCAATCAGGCCGGCCGGTGTCTCGAAGCGGGCCTCGCCGGTCTGGGTATCGATGGGGAATTGCGTGGTCGAGCCGCGGGTGAGGCGCTCCCCGCTTGCGGGGTCGCGGATGACGTAGCTGATCCGGAGCCGGCAGTCGTAGTCCTCCAGGAGGGCTTCTACCTGGATCTTCTGGCCGTAGCGCAGGGGACGAATGTATTTCACTTCACAAGTGACCACGGGCCAGGCACAGCCTGAGGCTTGCATATCCGCCACGTCCAGCCCGGCCCGGCGCATCAGGGCCGTGCGGGCGATCTCGAAGTACTTCAGGTAGTGCCCATGCCAGACGATGCCCATGGAATCCACATCGTGGAAGGGGATCTCCAGGCTCACTTCGACTTGCAGGGGAGGGGTCATGGCTGGGCCGGCGGTTCAGGTGGGAAAGGGGCCCGAGGCGGGACCGGATCGGTTTGGTTCGCACCCCAGAAGTCATAGAAATTAAACCACTGGAAGGGTGTCTCCCGGCATCGGGCCTCGACGGCCGTCGCATACCGCGCCACCCAGGCCTGAATCGCCGCCTCGCGTCCGTGCCGCGGAAGTTCCAGGCGATCGGCGAAAGGTTCCATGTGGACGCGGTAGCCCAGTCCGTCCTGGAAACAGAAGAAGAGGTAGACCGGGCACTGCAGCAGGTGGGCCAGGAAGATCGGGCCGATGGGGAAGGGCGCCTCGCGGCCCAGGAAGGGCACGGCCACGGTGCGGCCATTGTCGGAGGCCGGTGGCCGGTCCCCCACCAGGAAGAGGGACTCCCCCTTGGCGACCTTCTCCTCCAGGGCCATGGCAGTCCCAGGAGTCACTTCGGGCAAGTGGATCAGGTTGGCGGCATAGGCCGGGTTGATCTCTTTGAGGAGATCCTGGAAGCGCACGACGTGCTCGGAATAGACCACGGCATTCAGGCCCTGGATGCCGCGGGCAGCACCCAAGCCCCGGAGCATATCCAGATTGCCCAGGTGGGCGCTGAGGAAGAGGACGCCTCGACCCGAGGCCAGCAGCGCATTGAACTGGGCCTCGTCCGGGAAGCGAACGGTGGCGTCGCCAGCGTCCATCCAGGCCAGGAAGCGGTCCACATAGGACAGCGCAAAGGCCCGGACATGCCGGTACTGGTCCCGGAGACGCGGTTTCCGGGCCAATCCCGGGAGCGGGCCTGAGCTTGCGAAGAGGCGCTGCAGGTAGTCCCTGGAAGAGCGTCGGGCCTCGGCGCCGGTCAGGAAGAAATACAGCGCGATGAACTCCGTGATGAAGCGCAGGCCCCGGCGGCCCAGGAGGCGATAGATCCAGAGGGCGAGGCGGAGCCCCAGGGCCGTGCCGCGTTCCTGGATCCGCGACCAGTGGGGGGCCTGCGCCGGGTCACCGCTGAGCTTCCGAGCCAGCAGGCGCGGCAGGCGACCCAGCATGCCGATGACCAGCCGGGTGTGCATCCGGGTGATCCGGAGGTTATCGCGCAGCAGGTGGAAGTGGGAAACGCCGTCCGCGGGGTAGCTGACGCGCACCGGTGCGTTCAGGATGCGGAGGCCCTCCCAGTGGAGCCGGACGATGATGGCGGTGTCGAAGTCCATGCGCGTGGGCAGCGACACGCGGCGAGCGAGGGCCAAGGTGGCTGCGAGTGGATAGAGGCGGAACCCGCAGAGGGAATCACCGATGTCGAAGGAGAGGGTCTCGAGCCACACCCAGGCGTGGGTGAACCAGCGGCCATAGCGCCGGGCCCGCGGCACCGGCCCCTCATAGCGGGGCACGCCGGCGATCACTGCTTCCAGCTGGGCTTCGCCCAGGCGCAGGAAGGGCCCCACGGCCGCTGGGTCGTGCTGGCCGTCCGCGTCCACCTGGAGGCCATGACTGAAGCCCTCGGCCCAGGCGCGTTGCAGGGCTTCGAGCACCGCGGCGCCCTTGCCGCGGTTGCCTTCCCAGCGGGAGAGGCGGATCAGCGGGTTGGCCGCTGCCAACCGCTCCAGGTTCCCTTGGGTGGTCTCGTCACTTCCGTCGTCGTGCACGAACACGGGCAGGTGCTGCAGCAGCAGGCCCGCCAGGGTGCGCTCCAGCGCGGGGCCAGGATTGAACACCGGCACGATGAGGCAGGGCTTGAAACCGGTCATGGGGCCGAGTCGAAGACCGCCAGCCCCTGAGATTTCTGACCCTTCTGGCCCGAGTAGCGGAAAGCCAGGCTGCCGGTGGCAACGTTCCAACCGAGGCGCAATTCCACGGGTTCGGCGGGACGGATGGGGGACTGGAACTTGAGGTGATCCAGTCTGCGGAAATCGCCGGTGACGGCGAAGGTCTCGCGACCCAGCTGGATGGCCCAGTCCACCTGGATGAGGCCGGAGAGGATGGCCTCTCCCGGGAAGTGTCCCTCGAAGGCGCGATGGTCCTGCTCCACCTGGAACGTGTAGCCTCCGGGCACCCCGGGGATCGCACAGTGGCTCCCCGGGAAGGGCATCACGACTGGATCATCCGGTGAATGGTGGCGACCACGTCGCCCACGGTTCTCACGTCCTTGAATTCCTGGGCCTTCACCCGGCGTCCGGTGAGGTCCTGCAGCTGGATGGCCAGCTCCACGGCGTCGATGCTGTCGAGGTCCAGGTCCTTGAAGAGGTGGGAGGCCAGAGTGATGTTCGCTGGATCCAGGCGGAAGGAATCCACCAGGACCTCGCGCAGCTTCAGGAAGATCTCTGCTTCGGTCAGGCTCGTGGGGGCGGCTCTGGACTCACTCATGGGGACACCTGGCGGTAGGTTTCGACAAAGGCGGCCAGGGTGGCCGGAGTTCGGAAATGGTGGGCGAAGGCGGACGTCTTTTCCCCCTCCAGCCGCAGGTTGTAGGCCTTCTTGAGGGCGATGCCCAGCTCGAATGCATCGATGGAATCCAGGCCCAAGCCGCCGGCGAACAGGGGCTGGTCGTCGCCGATATCCTCGGGCGCGGTGTTCTCGAGGTCAAGGGTCTTGACGATGAACCGTTTCATGTCGAGCGGAGTGATGTCCTGGATCATGGGACTCCTGGTTGAACCGGTCTTCGAGCCATGTGGTCACCGCGCGGGCGGCCAGGGCCTTGGGCAGATCGGTGAGGTCGGGCCAGGGCAGATCTAGAGGTGCGACGGCACGGAGGTGATAATCGCATGAAACTGCGGGGATCTTGTACCACCGGTGGCCCTTTGCGAGCAACGGAGGCTCACATGTGATCAGGATCGGCAGGATCCGGGCCCGGGACTGAAGGGCCAGGTGGGCGGCCCCGCGTTGGAAGGTGTACGGTTCGCCTGGTTGGGTCCGCGTACCCTCCGGGAAGAGGAGCAGGGCCTCGCCTCTCTCGAGGGCCCGGGTACCCGCCTCGAGCACCTGGGTAGGGTCTAGCGCTGGAATGTAGCCGGCCGCCCGCACGACCCCGCCAAAGAGCAGGTTGTTCCAGATCCCCGCCTTCACCACGCAGATTACTTGCTCGACGAGGGCCAGCAGCAGCACGACATCCAGATAACCCGGATGGGTGGCGAGGATCAGCACGCCTTTCAGGTCTTTCCGGGCGGGTAGGCCCTCGGGGCGGAGCTGGAAGATCCCGGACCACGCAAGGAACCGGGTGATGGTCCGGAAGAACCGATGGATGACCCAGCGGGTCCGCCAGCGCAGCTTGTCCCGGCCCCCCGGCAGCAGCCACAAGAGAGGGAGCCCGATGAGGGTGTACAGGACGCCCCCGATGCCCAGAGCCGAAAAGCCGATCGCACTGGCAAGGATTTTGAACGTGTGTCTCATTTGTGGCTATTCCAGGCTCCAGGTCCAGGCCGCACCGGTCTCGATCCAAGGTCCCTGCGGCAGCCCCCCGTCCAGGACCTGGAGCACTTGCAGGGACTGGGGAACAGTAGCCACGGGGCCGGCACCTCCGGGCTCCCGCGTGAAGAGCAAGTGCCTGGCGGCCGGGAGACCGATCAACAGGGCCACAGCGTGCAGTGGCAATTCGCGCTCTGCGAAGCCGGTGAACGGTTCGGGGAGGGGCTCATCGGCATAGACAAAAAGGACGGGGCTGGTGGGATCCGCGGTGTGGAGGCCAAAGGCCTCCAGCAGTCCCAGGCCAAAGGTCTCCGGTCCCGCGGCCAGGGCTACGGAAGGGCTTGGGTCCTGCCTGGCAATGGACCAGACGCCCGCCACGGCATTCTGGACATTCATGGAGAACTGGGTGGGCGAGGGCTGCAGGCCGCGTGCAAGGTCTTCCAGGATGGGCACCGTCCGGGTCACGTCACCGTGGCGGGAGGCGAACACGGAAGACAACGGGCCCCGGCCTTCGGCCACCCGGCCGGCGCAATGCAACATGGCGCGGCCCAGGGGCCCGAGGCGTCGGCGCAGCAGGGGGTCCAGGAACCCGAGCTCAGGCGCACCGGAGCAGACCTCGAGAAGCCCGGTGGTGGCCGGTTGGAGCAGCGGCTCCAGGGACCAGACCGCCGCACGGATGAGGGGGACTGAAAACCGGGATGACTGCATGCGATCCAGGGGGGGCCGGGGTTTGAAGGGAGCGCCGTGGATCGGAGGCCTGATTCAGTTGGCAGGGGGAGCAGGCGTCGGAATGGGCGTCGGAGCTGGAGCGGGTGCTGGAGCTGGAGCTGGAATGGTGACCACCATCGCCTGGCCCGCCAAGACGCTGACGAAGATTGGATCCGACAGCAGGCGGGAGACGGCTTCGACGATGCAATCGCTGAGCACTTCGTGGTAGTTCTCCAGCTTGTAGGAACGGCCGAACCGCGTCGTCCGGCCCACGGCCAAGCCCTTCCACACCAGCTTCTCGCCAGAGCGGACCTGCAACATGGCCCGCAGCTCGCCCTCATAGGTGTCCTTCTCGATGACATTGAAACGCAACAGTTCAGCGCTGATGACGATGTTGGCGCCCTCGACCTTGTCGCTGATGGGAAGTCCCGATTCCACCATCAGGGCGAGAAGCTTCGCGGAAATGTAGGGCGCCACCGCGTCGGAGGTGCTCACGAAACGGACCACAGACTTTTCCCGATTTTCGCCGAGCAGCCCCTTGTCCTTCCGGTTGTCCACGAGGGGCAGCAGCGCAATCTTCTGGTTGATGAAGGGGGTGAGGTTGATCCTTTCCGTGGATGCGGCGAGGGTGGAGGTCGGCTTCCACACCAGGGGTGTGGAGATGGTGGGGCCGTCAGCGGCGGTGAGCGCCAGGCCAAAGGTGGCGGCGAAGCCCAGGAGGAGTAGGCGCTGACTGGAGGAACGCATCGGGAACTCCAGGAAGTTGGATTAGAGGTAAAGATACACGAAGGTCAACATCGGTGACAGGCAAGACCTTCAAGGCGTTTTGCCGGTGTCCTTCGAGATGGCGTCCTCGCGCAGTTTTTCGCCGCCAACCACGTGGAAGTGGAGGTGGAAGACGCTCTGATTGGCATCCCTGCCGGCGTTGACGATGACCCGGAAGCCCCCGTCGGCGATGCCCTGGTCCCGGGCCACCCGCGCGCAGGCACTCAGCAGTGCGGCCCGGGTTTCGACGGGGAGCTCATCCAGTTCTTTGAGGCTGGCCACGTGCTGCTTGGGGATCACCAGGAGATGGACCTTGGCCCGAGGCTGGATGTCCCAGAAGGCCAGGACAAAAGGATCCTCGTAGACCTTCTTCGAGGGGGCGGTGCCCGCCACGATCTTGCAGAAGATGCAGTCCTTCTGGGCATTCGGAGCTGCGGCCACCAGCAGCTCGCAGGCCGTCAGCGCCAGCACGGCCAGGAAGAAGCGACTCTGCCGCATCAGCGCGATCCAGCCCTACGCTCAGCGCCCACTCTTTTTCCAGTCCGCCAGGAAGCCCTCCACGCCCTTATCGGTGAGCGGGTGCCTCAGCATCTGGTCGAAGACCTTGGTAGGGATGGTGGCCACATGGGCGCCAGCCAAGGCGGAGTCGGTGACGTGGCGGGGGCTGCGGATGCTGGCGGCCAGGCACTGGGTGTCGAAGCCGTAGTTCTCGAAGATGGCGCAGATCTCACGGATCAGCTCCATGCCGTCGAGGTTGATATCGTCCAGGCGCCCCACGAAGGGGGAGACATAGGTGGCGCCAGCCTTGGCGGCCATGAGCGCCTGGGTGGCGCTGAAGCAGAGGGTGACGTTGGTGTGGATGCCCTCGGCGCTGAGGGCCTTGCAGGCTTTGAGCCCCTCGGCGATGAGGGGCAGCTTCACCACCACGTTCTTGTGGATCTTCGACAGGCGGCGGCCCTCCTCGATCATGCCGGGGGCCTCCAGGCCGATGACCTCGGCGCTGATGGGGCCGTCCACGATGCCGCAGATCTCCGCGATGATCGCCTCGAAGGGCTTGCCCGTCTCTTTCGCGATGAGGCTCGGGTTGGTGGTCACCCCATCCAGCACGCCCAGGGCGTTGATGCGCTTGATCTCGTCGATGTTGGCGGTGTCGATGAAAAAGCGCATCTGCGCCTCCAGAAAAATGGGACCACTTCACCCCTGGGTCGGGGCAAGCCGGCCTGCGGTTCTGCCGTGCCCAGGGAATCTATTCTCCCATGATTCGACCACAAGTCCGAAGGACCCGACTGCCCGGGGCCCTTCGAAGGCGTTTTACTCCTTCAAGGTTGTTCTCGGTAAAGCACATAGGGGAAGGCGCTCGAGTTGCTGCCCCAGCCCGCAGGCAGCAGGAGGTTCACCTTGTCCGAGGCATCGAACCACAGTTGGGGGGTGCCGTAACTGCTGGGGCCGATCAGTGTGCTGGCCCAGAGGCCCGAGGTCCATACGCGGAGCATGTTGCCACTGGCGGAAGGGTAGAAGAGCCCGAACCGGGTGCCGGATTTGTTGGCGGCCAGGGTCCCGTTAAAGGAGGAATACCCGCTGGTCGTGAGCACCACCTCCTCATGAAGCCAGTTGCCGTCAGTCTTCCGAAACAGGAGCAGGTCGTAGTTGCCATCGTAGGGTTGGTGGGCACGGGGGGCGAGCACGGACACGGCGTCAGGCGCGGAGGCGACGGCGCCCAGAAATTCGTACCAGCCCACGGAGGCGCCGTTAGCGGGGACGGACTCGACGCTCCAGGTCCCGGCCGTGCGCGTCAGGTGGTACAAGTCCTGCCCGGCACCGACCACCACATGGGGCTGGCCGGTGGGATCGACAGCGAGCCTGTAGGTGCCGAGCGAGAAGGTGGAGGTCATCCCATTCAGGCCTTCGACGATCCATTCGCCCCCTGGCCCCTTGACGGCATATTCGAGGTCCCGGAGTGTCCCGTTCGATTTCAGCCAGAGGAGGTGCAAATGATCCTGGGCATCGAGGGTGAAGGTGTAGGGCGACATGGCCGAGGAGGAATAGAGCGCCTTGCGGGCGATCTCCTCGTTCTGCCAGCCGGTCGCATCCTGCCAGGCATGCATGAGGGCGACTTCCTGGGTGCCCTGGACGACGGAGCGGGTGTAGACGAGGTGGGGCCGGTCCTGGCTGTCCAGCAGGAAGTAGGGTGCCGACCAGCCCTGGACGCTATTGGGTACAAAATCGACCCAGGAGTTGCCAGAGGGGACGCGAACCATCACGTCGTACTGGTAGCTGCCTGAAAGGAACCAGGTGCCGGTGCTGCTGCGCCGCAGAACTCCC
>JBBRZL010000011.1:0-37880 GCA_038236735.1 Holophagales bacterium
CCGAAGTTACCCGTCCAGGGCACACTGATTGTTTGGATTTCGGAGGAACCATGTCCCTTGAGCGCACCTTTGCCATCGTCAAACCTGACGCAGTCAAGGACGGCCACGTCGGCGAGATCGTCTCGGCCCTCGAGCAGAGTGGCCTGAGGCTCGTCGGTTTGAAGCTGGCCCGCCTCACCCCGGCTCTTTGTCAGGGTTTCTACCATGAGCACGTGGGCAAGGGCTTCTATGCGGAACTGGAAGCCTTCATGACCGAAGGCCCCGTGGTGCTCATGGTGCTCGAGGGCGAAAACGCCATCCTGCGCTGGCGCGATCTGATGGGTGCCACCAACCCTGCCAATGCCGCCGAGGGCACCCTCCGCAAACGGTTCGGCGCCAACATCGGCCGCAACGCCACCCACGGCAGCGACAAACCCGAGAGCGCCAGGTTCGAGGTGGGCTACTTCTTCAATGCGTTCGAACAGCAGTAATCTACGGGGCGCAGCCCCTCGCGAAAATCGGCGCCATGGGCGCCGATTTTCGTCAGAACGGAAGCAGGGCGGAACCTTAACCCTCCGCCACCGCCTGCAGTGCTGACTGGCACAGCCGCCGCACACCCGGGAGCAAGTCGGCGCTCAGGAGGCCCTTGTCGGTGAACCATTGGCCTCCCGGGGGAGGGGGCGGTAGGAGATCATCGGGAGCCTTGGTGCGCAGCAGGTGGCTCAGGTACAGGCGCTGCTGGCCTTCGAGCCCTTCAAGCCGCAGCAGCCAGGGGGTCGGCAGACGGCTGGTGCGCTCGTCGAACACCACGGGCAGCACGGAGTTGTCCACAAACCGGAAGGGCATGCCCCAGGCGGCCTCGATCTGGGCGCTGAGCAGGGCCGTGGGCAGGAAGCCCGGCGACCAGGGGATCTGGGCCGGCATCAGCAGGCCCCGATGGGGGCTGTGGGGGGAGGGCACGAGGAGGACAAAGGGGGTTTGCTGGCCATGAACCAGGACACCTTCGATGAAGGTGGTGAGGTGGACCCGACCTTCGGCCATCAGCGCCCCCCTGCGGTTTCCAGTTCCAGCATGATGCGGTCCCGGGCTGCCGCCACCTCGGCGACGGCGGCCTCGGGCTTCAACTTGACGGTCTCCTTGCTGCGGCGATCTTTCAATTCCACGAGACCATCCTTCAAGCCCTTGGCGCCGACGATGAGACGCAGGGGGAAACCCAGCAGGTCGGCATCCTTGAATTTCGCCCCGGGGCTCAGGCCCTCACGGTCATCGTGCAGCACCTCGAAGCCGGCGGCTTCCAGCTCCTTCTCCACCTGGGACGCCACGCCGGCAACCTCGGCATTGGCCGGGTCCAGGCAGACCAGGTGCACCTGGTAGGGCGCGATGGGCCAGGGCCAGATGATGCCGTCGGCATCGTAGTTCTGCTCCACGGCCGCCGCCACGGTGCGGGTGATGCCGATGCCGTAGCAGCCCATGACCATGGGGTTCTCCTTGCCCTGGTCGTCGAGGAAGGTGCAGCCCATGGCCTTGGAATACTTGGTGCCGAGCTTGAAGACCTGGCCCACCTCAATGCCCCGAAAGGCCTGGTAGTGGCCCTTTCCACAGCGTGTGCAGAGGTCCTGCTCGGCGGCCAGACGGAGATCTACAAAGGTGCAGCCCGGCAGGTCCCGGGCAGGGTCCAGGCCGAAGTGGTGGTAGTCGGTGCGGTTCGCGCCGCAGGTAAGGTTCACGACGCCCTCGAGGCTGCGGTCCACCAGGAGGGTCACATCCTTCAGGCCCACGGGACCCATGAAACCGGACTTGGCACCGGTGAAGACCTCGGCCTCATCCAGGGGCAGGAGTTCCAGCTCGGCAGCACCGATGAAATTCTTCACCTTCACGGGGTTGACCTCGTGGTCGCCGCGCAGCACGGCCCCCACCAGCTTCGACCCACCATCCGCAAAGGTGGCCCGGTAGAGGAAGAACTTGCTGGTCTGGGTGATGGGCATGCCGTCGTGCTCTGCATCCTTCATCCCCGCCGCCTGTTCGACCTGGGTGACCACCCCAGGTGTAAAGAAATGGTCCCGCTTCAGCTCAAAGGCTTTTCCGTTATCTCCGGCGTGCAGCGCCGGAGCCTCCGTCTTCTCGATGTTCGACGTGTAATCACAATGGTCGCAGCTAAGGATGGCGTCCTCGCCGCTGCCGGCCAGCACATGGAACTCGTGGGTGAAGCTGCCGCCGATGGCGCCACTGTCAGCCTCCACGGGCCGGAACTTCACGCCGAGGCGTGCAAAGATGCGCTTGTAGGCGTTGAACATGACCCAGTACTCGCGGTCGGCATCGGTATCGTCCACGTGAAAGGAGTAGGCGTCCTTCATGGTGAACTCGCGGCCCCGCATGAGGCCGAACCGGGGCCGGCGCTCGTCACGGAACTTGGTCTGGATCTGGAAGAGGTTCATGGGCAGCTGCTTGTAGCTGCGCACGTTCTTGCGGACGATGTCGGTGATCACTTCCTCATGGGTGGGGCCCAGGCAGAAGTTGTAGAAGTCGCGCTCGTCGGGCTGTTCGCCCCGGGCGCGGCGCTCGGTCAGCTCGGCCTTGGCCTTGCGGTCGCAGAAGCGCAGTAGCTCGTCGCCGTAGAACTTCCAGCGCCCACTTTCCTGCCACAGCTCAGCGGGCAGCACGGCGGGCATGAGCAGCTCCTGGCATCCGTCCTTGGCCAGTTCTTCCCGGACGATCTCCTCGAACTTGCGGATGCTCCGGAAGGCCAGAGGCAGGTAGCTGTATATGCCGGCGGCCACCTTCTGGATCATGCCGGCCCGCATCATGAGCTGCTGGCTCACCACGTCGGCATCACGCGGCGTCTCGCGCAGGGTCTGGATCAGGAGTTTCGACTGCTTCATCAGGGGCCTCGAATCTTCAAGTCTAACCCGGGCCAGTGCCACACCCACACCAGGAATACCAACCACGAACAGCGCGAAAGACCCTGTGAGCCCGCGAAAACCGGACTTGATCAGGTTCGGGATGGTCCAGCGGATCACGCTGAGGATCTGCTTCGACTGGATTCCACTTTCCTTTTTCCGTTCTTTGGCGCTTTTCGCGGTTTCAGGTCAGTAGGTTCTGAACCAGGGTACTGGCGGCCTTACCGTCCAGGGCGCCGCCGTGGATGGCCTGAAGCGCCTTCATCACCTGGCCCATGTCCTTCCTCGAGGTGGCGCCGGTCTGGGCAATGGCCGCCTTCACGGCGGCTTCCAGGCCCGGCCCCGCGAGCATGGCCGGCAGGTAGGGCAGCAGCAGCTCGATCTCGGCCCGCTCCTGGGCGGCCCGCTCGGCCTGCCCCACCTTCTCGAACTGCGCGACGCTGTCCTCCCGGGACTTCACCAGGCGCTTGAGGACGGCCAGAGCATCCGCCTCGGTGAGGATGCCCTGGGGGCTGAGCCCTTTGGCCACGGCCTCATTCTTGTAGGCCGCCAAGGCCATGCGGATCACCTGGATGCGGACGGCGTCCCGGGCCAGCATGGCGGTTTTCAGATCGGCCTGCAGACGGTTGAGCATGGGACCTCCGGGACAGGTTTCCATCCTGACAGGATCGATAGGCCCTCCTTCACGTCAGAAATCATGCCGGAGCAGGACTTGGCCGAAACAGCCCGCAGCCGCTTGTGCCCGAGGTCCCCATGAACGTCGCCTTCATCAATCCCTTCATCGAATCCACCCTCCGCAGCCTGGAGATGATGGCCAATATCGCGGCCGAGAAGATCGGACTTTCGGTCAAGGAAGACTTGATCACTTCGTATGACATCTCCGCCATCATCGGCATCACCGGCGACACTTCCGGCTCCATCATCCTGAGCTTTCCCGCCCCACTGGCCTGCAAGATCGCCGGGAACATGCTCATGGAGGAGATCGCTGAGATGAATCAGTCGGTGGAGGATGCCATCGGCGAGATCGGCAACATCGTGGTGGGGGACGCCCGGCGCCTGCTCATCCAGGACGGCTTCAGCCTGTCCATCTCCGTGCCCACGGTGGTGGTCGGCAAGGGCCACAAGATCAGCCGCAGCGGCAATGTCCCCTGCATCGCCATTCCCTTCAGCACCGAGTTCGGCGAGTTCGAGGTCAATGTGGGGCTGAAGGAATAGGCTTCGGCAGGCTCAGCGCTGCCGGACCTGCGGACGAATCGAGGGGTAATGGAAGCCGCGCTGAGATAGAAAAGGGACTTGAATGACAAAAAGGGCGCCATTCGGCGCCCTTTTCTATCTGAAACGGCAAAGCCGTTTCAGACCTAGACCTTCTCGAACTTGATGACTTCCACGGGGCAGGCAGCGGCGGCGGCTTCGATGGCAGCCTCCTGGGCGGTCTGGATGTCATCGTTCAGTTCGCTCATCTCGTCGCGATTCTCGCTGTCAACGCCATCCTTGCGGACGCTGCCGTTGATGTTGCAGCTGGTATCGGTGACATGGAACACGTCGGGGCACTCGGCCTCACAGGCGTTGCACACGATGCAGCCTTCTTCGATCCAGACTTTGGTAATGGCCATGGTCGTCTCCTAGGATTCATAGGGGGGCCCAAACTGATGGGCTAACTCCTTCAACTTATCATCGCCCACCCCTCAGACCAAGCCTCGCATCGCTCTTCAGGGCCATGGGAGACTGGACTTGTGACGGAGGTCCGCCCATGCGCCTGAAGGAGACGGGGGTTCTTGCCCAAATCCGGGAACTGCTGCCCGGGGGCGGCAGCCTCCTGGACGACTGTGGCGCCCTGCCCCCCACGCCGCCAGGCCAAACCCTCCTGGTGACCACGGATCTCATGGAATCTGGTCAGCACTTCCGCCTGGACTGGCACCCTCCTGAACTGCTGGCCCGGAAGCTGCTGGCGGTGAACCTGTCCGATCTGGACGCCTCCGGGGCGCGACCCTTTGGCTATACCCTGACCTTGGCCCTGGGACCGGAGGTCGACGGCACCTGGCTGGACGTCTTCCTGCTGGGCCTGGCCGCGGCCTCCCGCGAAACCAAGGTCCAGGTGTTGGGGGGCGACACCGTGGGGCGCCCTGCTGGGGTGGGCCTGGGGCTCACGGCCTTCGGTTTCGCGGCCCGTTGGTTGCGGCGGGATGGCCTGAAGCCCGGCGATCAGCTCTTCGTGGATCTGTTGCCGGGGGCCAGCCTGCGGGGGCTGCGAAAACTCCAGGCGGGCCAGCGTTGGGATCCCGCACGACCGGACCCGGATCTGGAAGCCCACCTGGCGCCCCGCCCCAACCTGGGGCTCGGAATCCGGTTGGCAGCCCTGCCCGAGGTCCACGCCTGCCTCGATCTGTCCGACGGGCTAAGCCGGGATCTCCGCAACCTGGCGGAGGCCTCCGGCGTCAGCATTGTCGTGGACCCTGGCCTGGATGAGGAGGCGCTCCGAGGCGGCGAGGATTATGCCCGCTGCTTCGGCGCCGATCTGGCCCAGGCGGAGCTGGAACTGCGACTCGGCCGAACCCTCATTCCCGTGGGCCACGCCGTCGAATCGGGGCCGGCCCCCCTGCTCGTCTATGATGGGAATGCACCGCGCGCCCTGCCGGACCTTGGATTCGACCACTTCGCCCCATGACTGATTCCGCAGAGTCCTTCGTTCCCCCGCCGGTGCCGCCGGGCCCGCCCAAGGGGCTGTGGAACCGGCTCAAGGCCCACATCCTCCATCCCGAACTGAGCCCGGAGCAGGTGGCCTGGAGCTTCTGCCTGGGCTTCTCCATCGCCTGGAACCCCCTGCTGGGCCTCCATACCGGCATGGTGTTCATGTTCTGCCTGATCTTCCGGCGCCTGCACCGGCCTCTGATGATCATGGCCATGCTCATCAACAATCCCTGGACCACGGTGCCCATCGCCACCGCGAGCACCTGGGTGGGCAACCTCCTGCGGGGCCACTTCCACCACGGCAACCTGGGCCACGTCCACTGGCACGAGATCGGCTGGCGCAGCTTCCTCACCTGGAACGGCTTCGAGGCCATGACCACCATGCTGCGTCCGATCCTGAAATCGTACCTCCTCGGCGGGACCATTTGCGCTCTGCTGGCCCTGCCCATCGGCTACTTCTCCATGCTCTGGTTCGCCCGGCGGCTGCGCCGCATCCATTGGCCCCAGCTTCCGCTCCACCTGCCCCTTATCCACCACCCCGACCCGATCCGCCACGATCCCCCCCCAGGAGACTGACCCATGGACATGCGCTTTCTCATGAAACAGGCCCAACAGATGCAGGCCAGGCTGGCCGAGACCCAGGCCAATCTGCGCGTCGACGGCACCGCCGGCGGCGAGCTGGTGAAGGTCACCCTCAACGGATCCAAAGAGCTCATGGCCCTCTCCATCGCCAGGGACGCCATGGATCCCGAGGATCCCTCCATGCTGGAGGACCTCCTGCTGGCCGCCTTCCGCGATGCCGGCACCAAGGTGGATGAGGCCATGAAGAAGCAGATGGGTGGCATGGGCGCCGGGCTCAACCTGCCTGGTCTGGGACTCTGATCCGGTGAAGCTGCCACCGCCCCTCGAGGCCGTGATCGAAAGCCTCCAGAAGCTGCCGGGAGTGGGCGCCAAGTCCGCCCAGCGCATGGCCCTGCACTTGCTGAAAGAAGGGCCCGAAGGCATGGCCCACCTAGCCCACCAGCTGCAACAGGCCGCCGAAAAAGTGGGCTTCTGCGAGATCTGTGGCGCCTTCACGGACCAGCCCACCTGCCCGATCTGTCTGGACCCGCGCCGGGATCCCGCCAGCCTGGTCATCGTGGCCGAGGCCTCCAACGTGCTCAGCTTCGAGCGCAGCGGCCACTTCCGGGGCCGCTATCACGTGCTGGGCGGCCTCATCTCGCCCCTGCGCGGCGTGGGACCCGACCAGCTGCGCATCCGCGAGTTGCTGAAGCGTCTCGAGGATCAGGCCATCCAGGAGGTTATCCTCGCCACCAACCCCACGGTGGACGGCGAGGCCACCGCCAGCTGGCTGGCCCGCATGCTGGAGCCCATCGGCATCCGCACCACCCGCATTGGCCTCGGCCTCCCCATCGGCAGCGATCTCGAATATGCCGACGAGCTCACGCTGGACCGCGCCATGGAGGGGCGTCGTCCAGTTGGATAGCCGATGGGGCCCCATGGACTACCCCCCGATCGCACAGCGCCCCGCGCTGCGCTCCCGCTCCCCGGCTGCGCCGGATCGCGGAGGGGGCCCCGTTCCATCGGCAGCGATCTCGAATATGCCGACGAGCTCACGCTGGACCGCGCCATAGAGGGGCGTCGGGTCGTGGGCAGCTAGCTAGTACTTCACGCTGACATCGCCCCGTGCCCAGGTCTGGCAGGCGAGGCGCTGGTCGGGATTGGCCTTGAGCGCCTGGAGGACGCGGGTCTCGGCGGCGCCCTGCTCGCTGAGGTACTCGCCACCATCCACGACGGTCACGAGGCAGGTACCGCAGCGGGCATGGCCGCCGCAACGATGGGGTAGCGGCACTTCGGCCTTGGTGCTGGCGGCCAGGAGGGCTGTCTCCCGATCGCATTCAGCGGTGCCGGAAGTCTTGCCTGCGAAGCGGATGGTGTGCATGAGTTACCCGTAAGTCACAAAAGCAGAAGGGATAGAAACCGGCTTCCCTTCACTCTATCAGGGCGATTCCCGTCCCAGATGGCCTTTCGCTGTGGCCAGGAACCGCTCCCTCGCCAGGGCCAGATCCACAATGGGTTCCGGGTAGTCGAAGTGGACCCGCAGGGCCCTGGGCGCCTTCCAGGGCCCATGGATGAAAGTCGCCGGGCAGGCTGCCAACTCCGGAATCCAGCGCCGCACGTAGGCTCCATCTGGATCGAATTTCAGGCCCTGGGCGACGGGGTTGAAGATGCGGAACCAGGGCTGGGCATCACAGCCGCAGCCCGCGCTCCACTGCCAGCCTGCATTGTTCTGGGCCCAGTCGCCGTCCGTGAGCCAATGCAGGTAGTGCGCTTCGCCCTGCCGATAATCGAGCAGCAAGTGCTTGGCGAGAAAGCTGGCTGCCACCATGCGGGCTCGGTTGTGGACGAAGCCCTCGGCCTTCAGCTGCCGCGCGGCGGCGTCCACCACCGGGTAACCCGTGCGACCTTCCGTCCAGGCCTGCCAGGCTGCCTCATCCTCGCGCCAGGGGAAGCCCTCAAAGGCCAGGCGGAAGGGACGTTCCAGCAGTTCTGGCCATTCCCAGAGCAGGTGATGGCTGAACTCGCGCCAGAGCAGCTCGTTGAGGTAACGCCGGCCGGATTCGCCCCCGCCACCTGCCGCCACGGCCTGCCAGACCATGCGCACGGACAGGGTGCCAAACTTCAAGTCGGCGCTGAGCCGCGAGGTGCCCGGTCGGTCCATACGGTCGCGGTCCGTCCCGTAGTTGAGCAAGGAGCCATCGACAAACGCCCGGAGCCGGGCCCGGGCCGCCTTCTCGCCACCCTCCTGCAGTTGGGGATTCGCCACCAGGCCCAGGTCTTTCAAACTCGGAATCGGCACCGTGTCTGCGGCAAGGCCTTTGGGCAGCGGCGGCAGCGTGCGCGGGGTGGGCGGGGGTGAATCAAGCGCCAGCCTCACGCCGCAGGCCCTGCTGAAGGGCGTGAATACCCGGAACATCCCCCCCTGCCCGTTGCGCACAGAGCCCGGCGGCAGCAGTGTCTCGCCTTCGAACAACTGAAAGGAAATGCCCTCCCGCTCCAAAGCCTCGCCCACGCGGCGGTCCCGCTCGCGGCCGAAGGGCACCACCCATCGCTGGGCCAGCACCTGGTCGGCCTGCCACTGGGCCGCCAGGCGTGGCACCACCTCCACGCTGCGCCCGGGCACCACCAGCAACCTCGTGCCCAGGTGGGCGAGGCTGGCTTCCAGGTCCTTCAGTGACTCCAGCAGGAACTGCAGGCGGTGCGGCAGGTTTCGGGCCCGCTCTGCCGCGAAGAAATAGGGATCCAGCACAAAGAGCGGAATCACGTCGCCCGAGGCGACTGCCGCGGTCAACGGGCCGTGGTCCGCCACCCGCAAATCCTTGCCCCGAAACCACACGATTGTTCGCATCCCCTGAGCCTACCCCGGCCAAGGGCCGGAGCAGGCTGGGGAAACCTGGACTACAGGAATGCCGTCCCGCCGGCTAGCTCAACGCTCCAGCTTGAAGCCGATGCTGATGGTGACCTGGAACTCGGCCACCTGGCCGTCCTGGATGCGCCCGCGCTGCTCGACGACTTCGAACCAGGCCATGTGGCGGATGGACTTCCCGGCCTCGGAAACCGCCGTCTTCACCGCCTCGGCGAAGCTCACGGGCGATGTGCCGACGATCTCGACCTTCTTGTAGATACTGGTCATGACTTGCCCCCTCGGGTGATGTTTGACTGGTTGAGCTTTCGTTGCACGTGGCTCGTTCAGGATTACATGCCAGGGCTCCCCCAGGCAGTCCTACTCTTCAGCCCCCGTTGTCCAAGGCCGCCTGCCAAAGGCCTGATGGATCTGGATGCAGCAGCCATTCGGAGACCAGGGGGCGGCGCGTCCAGGCCCCCATTTCCAGTTCCTGGTCCAGTTGGCCGGCACTCCAGCCGGCATAGCCCAGGAAGAGCCGGTAGTGGGCCAGCGGATCCCCCAGCAGGGCCTCCAGCAGGTCCTTGCGATGGCTCACGAAGTGGGTGAGGTCCACCACCGTGTCCTCCTCCTCGGGCAGGCCGCCCTGCACCAGGAGGATGCCTCGCTGGGGATCCACGGGCCCGCCGCGCCAGGCCGTGGCCTGGTCGGATCCGTGGTAGTCCAGGCCGCCCTCCGAGCTCACTTCGGCCAAGGCCAGAGGCAGCGGACGGTTGAGGATCAGGCCCAGGGCGCCTTCCTCGTCGTGCTCCACGATCAGCACCACGCTGTGCAGGAAATTGGGATCCAGTAGCACGGGGCTGGACACCAGGAGGCAGGGGGCTTCGTACACCATGATGCCGATGATGATAGCCCACCGCGGAACGCCCACGACCTGAGCCCCCGGCTACGCTGGAAGGATGCGCACGCCCTCGCCCTCCCACCTCGGTGCCCTTCGCGAAGGGTTCATCCTGCTCCGCCGGCATCCGATCCACATGCTGGGACTGGCCCTGCTGGCCATGCTCCTGGCCCAGCTCGGCCCGGCGCTGGAACTGGCCGCGGGCGTGGCTCCGGGCCTGGTCAGCCAGGTCATCTTCGGGTTCGCGAGCATTCTACCGCTGGAGATGTACCTCATTCCCCGGTTCCAGGCCCAGCTGGACTCGGAAGCCCTGGATGCCCATGGAAACCCCCGCGCCACCTGGCGGGAAACCTTCGACGCCCGCTGGCTCAAAGCCTTCATGGCCCGCCTGGGCCTTGGCCTGGCCATCTTCGTGGGGCTCAATCTGTTCCTGGTGCCAGGGCTTGTGGTCCTGACGCTGTTCGGCTGGGTGCCCCTGCGCATGCTGATCCGGGGCGATGGATTGCTGGAAGCCATGCGCTGGAACCGTGCCGCCATGGCCCGACACTGGCCCCGCATCGTCCAGGCGGTGCTGGCCATGCTGCTGCTGGGCCTGCTCTACCTGATGGGGGTGGGTTGGGTCATGAGCCGCCTGCTGCCGACCACCGATCCAGACCTGGTTCCGTCGGCCCTGCTGCGCTTGAAATACCCGGCCTTCTGGATCTTCAACTTCACGGGAGGCCTGTTGAACCTCTGGCTCAGTTGCGCCCTGTTGGCTCTCTTCCAGCGGCTGGAAGCCGCCGCAGCCAGAACCGGCTCAGCCGAGGCCTGATTCTGATTCCAAAGTGAAGTTTTAATTCGTTGCTCACGACCCGACAGGAGCTTCAGTCCTCATCCGCAAAGAAGCCAGGGTCCTCGATCTCCACGAGGTCTCCACGCTCCAGCCCTTGCCGTTGCTCCGCCGTCAGGACCCCCACGATCCAGCGCGGATCGGTGCGGCCATTGAGAAAATGGACCGAGGGCTCAGCGGCCTCGAAATCCTCGGCCTGGCGCCAGAGATGCACCCAGCCCACATGGTTGATCCGCGCCCAGACCTTCATGATCGATACACCAGCCTCATGTGCAGGGCCCCCCCGCCTGGCCTTCCTTGCGCAGCACAGCCAAAGCATGGGCAAGCAGAGGCCAGGCCAACTGGATCTGCTCGAGGGCGGCGGCGGGGCGGCCCGACAGGTTCAGGATGACCGTGCGGCCCGCGATGCCGCAGACCGCGCGGCTGGCGAAGGCCAGGGGATGCCCCCCCCGGGCGCGGATCAGTTCGCAGATGCCCGGGGCCTCCCGCTCGATGACCCGGCGCGTGGCCTCCGGCGTGGTGTCGCGCGAGCCGAAGCCCGTGCCTCCGCAGGTGAGCACCAGGGGCGCCCCGCCCGCCACAGCCGCACGGAGATCCTGTTCCAGCAGGACCGGTTCATCGGGCATCAAGGAGGCAGTGACCGCCTTCACGCCCTGCCCCATCAGCCAGGAGGTCAACAGGGGAGTGGACTGGTCCTGGTATTCGCCCCGGGAGGCACGGTCCGACAGGGTGATGAGGTGCACCAGGTCCATGTCAAAGCCTTTGCTGGAGTGGTGCGGTCAAGGTGGCATCCACAAAGTTACCCGTGTTGAGTACCCCTTTCGGCTCGAACACAAGCACTGCAGCCTCGCGCAGATGCCAGCTGAAGGTTCCCTGGATCTTCACCAGCTTCACCTCCTGGCCGTTCAGGTCGGCCACGACCCGGTGCTGCCAGTGCTCCTGGGTCCGGGTGAAGCTCTCCGCCAGATTCACTTTGTCCATCGCAGTGCCTCTGGGTGTAACGGGCTGAGAGGAAGTAGGGCAGGACTATGGCAGGACCAGATCGTCTTCGGCCAGCGCTTTTTCGAGCTGGGCTGCGCGGTGGGCCAGGTATCTTTCGCGGATGCCGGCATCACTGAGCGCCAGAATAGCTGCGGCCAGCAGCGCCGCATTGATGGCCCCAGGCTTGCCGATGGCCAGAGTGCCTACTGGAATGCCGGCAGGCATCTGTACCGTCGACAGAAGGGAATCCATACCCTCGGTGGCCCAGCCCTTCATGGGCACGCCCAGCACGGGCAGTTGGGTCTTGCTGGCGCAGACGCCCGCCAGATGGGCCGCTCCACCAGCCGCGGCGATGATCACTTTGATGCCCCGCCCCTCGGCGCTCTGGCAGAAATCGACCACCTTGTCGGGCGTGCGGTGGGCGCTGGCCACATGGGCCTCGAAGGGAATGCTAAGGCCCCTCAAGGTGAGGGCTGCGTGCTGCATGGTCTCCCAGTCGGATTTGGAGCCCATCAGGATGCCCACCAGCGGATTCGTCATCATGCCGTCCTCGTATTGATGTCAGGGAAGGCCATTTTATCCAAATGAAGGCCCTTCGGCTGGGTCAACCTGGTGCCCCTGCTCAACCAGAGACTGCGCACGAAGGAAGCAGCCGGGCCTGAACGGGCCGGCTGCCAGGCCTTGAGACCAGCGGGCCGATGCATCAAACTCGCCCAAGACCTGACTGATTGGGGGAGCTGGAGCAGGTACAGAGACCGTCTCCGGGTCAGGCTTGGCCTTCACGTAGTAGTCCTCTAGCACCTGCCAACCGTCCTTGTTCCATGGAAGAGAGCCGTTTGTGTCGAGATCCACCTCGAAGGTCGTGTCCTGTGCGCCGTCGTTCACGGTGACAGTGATGGACTTGAGGGCATTCATAGCGGCTCCAGGGAATGCCCTTGGGGGCTAGGGCCTGCCCGAAGGTTACCTATCCCAACACCAGGTTTGAGGTCCGGACCATGCTTCGCCTCAGTGCCGGACCCAACTCAGCACCCAGAGTACACCGAGCAGGGCCAGGGCATCGCGTTCCTGGGGGTCCATGCGCTCGTTGCGAACGGCCAGTTCCTCGGGCCCGGGGCCACGCATGACGACACGATGCGTATCCTGGGCGGGATCTTCCAGCAGCACCCAGTCGGGGGCCGTGCGGCCTACCACGGCGGCACCGAGACGCGGAGTTCCAGGCTTCCAGCGGATCTCCAGCGGCTCCCACAGACCCGCGTTCATGAGGCGCCAAGGAGCCTCGACAGGCAGGGCCGCCAGATCCAGGACCGCATCCCGGTCCAGGAAGCGCACCATGAGCCGCGCCTGGGGCGGCGCCACCGGCTCAGGCCTGCGGCAACCGAAGCCAGCCGCCAGGAGCAGCGCCGGAATCAGAAATCGCATGGCACCTTTCAGCTTCATTCCGCTCCCCCGCCTTCAGGCATTTCCCGATGGCACCAAGGGCACCTTTGTGCCGCCTTGTCAGGCCCCACTGGAACCGCTACTTCCGATAGTACGCCCGGATGGCGTTCACCACGGCCACCGCGTAGCGCTCGCGGAAATTCGGATCCCGCAGATGCGCGGCGTCGTCCTCGTTGGTGAGATTGGCCACCTCGATGAGGGCCTTGGTGGCACCGGTGCTGTAGCGGATGACAGCAGGCACCCACTTCCCACCGCCTCGGTAGATGACGTTGCGGATAGGGCGGTTGGGGTGTACGGGAATGCGATCCTTGTGCAGGGCCTTCAGCAGGGCTTCGGAGAACTGGCGGCTGCGGGCTTCGCCCTGCAGTTTCTCCCGACCAGTGAAGGCCACGCGGGAGGAGCGTTTGGCCTCCGCCACCCGCCCGGAGCGGTTGCCCGCCAGGGCGAAGCTGGCGGGGACCAGCGAAGCCCCGGCCACATAGACCATGGAGCCCCGGGCCGAAGGGTGGAGGCTGTCGGCATGGAAGCTCAGAAAGAGGGTCTTCTGGGCGTCGCCCTTGGCCTTGCGGAAGGCGGCGAACCAGTCGTTGGCCAATACCCAGCGCAGGTGGACGCTCACGGCCGTGGGACTCTCGCCATCCACGGCAAAGGGGGGTGTCGTGAGGATCTCCGCGGCACGACTGGGCGTGCGAATGTCTTCGCGGCTCTGGAAGCCCAGGCCGGGGTAGCGGATGGTGCTGCTCACCTGCGCGTCGGTCTCCTGCTCGAGGAGGCGGCGCACGCGCATGGTGATGTCATAGACGAAGTCGGATTCCCAGATCCCGCTGGCCCGGGCACCGGTGTCCACGCCACCATGGCCCGCATCGAGGACGATGCGCACGCCCTTGAGCTTCGGGCCGGCTTCCACCCGAACTGTGCGGCGCACCTCGGCGCGGACTTCGCGTTCTTCCGCCAGTTCCAGAGTGCCCTCGGGCTGGAAGGGATCGGCCAGGAACACCAAGGGGATCTTGATGAGTTGGCCGGGCTGGATGCTGTGTACGTCCACGATGCCGCTGCGCTTGGCGATGCGGTCCGCCAGGTCACTCACGCCCTTGGGATCCACCCGGTCGCTGTACCGGATGACCACGCTGGAGTAGAGAGCCTCACCCTTGCGCATGCGGTAGGCGGCGTAGCGGCCCTGGGCATCCTCGGCGAAGGAGAGCATGCCCCGGTAGGCCGCCACGCGGCCTTCGTCGTCGAGCTCGTCTTCGGGTTGGGTACGGTCGGGCCCGCGGCCCGTGCCACCCAGATCCTTCGACAGCAGACCCAGCGGGATGTGCCAGACGTCGCCCTCCCGCAGCTTCTCGGGCAGGTCCGGATTCTCGGCGATGAGGCGGTCATAATTCTGGCCGTGGCCCGTGAACAGGGCCGCCATGGTCCAGACGGATTCGACCTCGGGGTGGCGGACCTTGTGCCGCACTTCATCCTGGCGCCACTGATCGTCCGGGAACAGGGCCGCCAGCGCCCAGCGCTTGCCCTCGGGGCTGAGGCTTTCGAAGGGCACCCAGCCGTTCACCTCACCACCTTTGAGGAAGGCCCTGGGCAGTGCCTTGCCCTCGGCACTGAGGCCCTTCCTGAACTGGAGGCGCAGGAGGATGGCGCGTCCGTCGGGCGTGCGGGCGCTGGCCAGGATGGGCGCTGGTTCCTGGGCCGCGGGAACGGCGAGCACCGATGGAAGGAGCAGGAGGCTCAGACCCGCGGGTGACAGGCGGCTCAGGCCTCCCACGGGGCCTCGCCCGCCGGCAGGGCTTCGCCGGTCCGTCCTGCCCGCACCCAGGCCCGCATGGCTTCCTGCAGGTTTTCAGGGCTCTCGGCACGGGCGCGGAGGAAGAGCTTCAGCCGCCGTTCCAGGTGTCCTGCTCCTTCTTCCAGGAGGAAGATCCGGTCGTGCAGGCGCTCGTGCGGGGCCTTCCCGGTGCTGGGCGGCAGCTTGAGCGTACCCATGTCGAGGGTGGCGGCGTTTAGCGTGAATACCCATTCCAGGTCGCCGGACAGCAGGCGCAGCTTCACCTTCGCGGGCCGCATGCCGCGGCTGAGGGCTTCGAAGGCCTCCCGGCTTTCGGCCGGGTTGCCCTTGCGCAGGGAGATCTCTTTCACCTCGCCACGCTCGGAAACCAGCTGAATGGCATCGTCGATGAAGCAGCCCGACCCATCGCCATCCTCACCGCTGGCGCCGCCCTCGGTCATGCTGCGCATCCACAACCAGAGCAGGAATTCCTCGCCCAGGAAGCGGCCTTGTTCCATGAGTTCAAGCGGCTTCATGTCAGGCTTCCTCGAGTTCGAGATCCAGCGGATCCAGCGCCATCAGGGCTTCCACGGACAGGTCGGGACAAAGCCGACCCGAGAGCACCAGGGGCGCCAGAGGATGGATTTCGCAGCCGAAGGATTTGATGAAGAGGGTCGTGAGGGCACCCTGGGCCTTGCTGGACGAGGCCGTGGTCCAGAGGATGCCGCCCTTGAGATCCCAGGCCACCTCCACCACCCTGGGCGTGGGCAGCACCTTGCGCAGCAGTTCCACCTTCACCTCATCGGCCAGGGAGATGCGCGCTTCCTTGCCGATGAAGGCCAGATCCTTCTCCTTCTGCAGGCTCTGCAGTCGCAGGTCCACGTGGGCCTTCAGCAGGGCGGGTGGCACCCGGCGGGTATCGATGCGCAGGCCGAAGACCGCGAAACGTTCCTGCCCCACCCAATTCTCATCCGGGGGCGTGATGAGTGGATTTCGCCAATCGCACCAGCCCATGCGTTCCTCCTCCATCCCATCTTGGAAGGGGCGGAACTGATCCTGTTCCAGACCTGTCTGAAGGTCCTTCTCATCAGGCACGGGGCCCATGACCAGGAAGCGTTTGAGGGACACGGTCCCCTGCAGCATGCTCATGGGGCACCCCCTCCGAAAAGCCTGCGGAACCGGCCCCAGAGACCATGGCTGTGGGTATAGGCGCTGGGTTGCAGCATGTCGAGGGCCTCGTCGGCCTCCGGTAGTGGCAGATTCGGATCATTCAGGTTAAGAATGACGCCGGTAATGTTGTCCCGGCCGCCGTGGGCCAGGGCCGCTTCCACCAGCAGGTCCAGACTCTGCCTGGGGCTGAGACCCTGGTCCAGCATCTCCTGGATGCGGTCATCGGACACTTCGCCATGAAGGCCATCGGAACAGCAGAGCAGTTGGTCGCCTCGTCGCAGTGCAAGGCGGGTCAGGGCCACCCGCAGCGGCTGGGGCGAGCCCAGGGCCTGGGTGATCATGTTGCGCTGGGGGTGCGTGCGGGCCTGTTCCCGCGTGAGCGTCCCCTGGGCCACAAGATCGTTCACCAGGGTCTGATCCTCGGTGATCTGGTGCAGCTTGCCCTGCCTGAGCAGGTAGGCCCTCGAATCACCGATCTGCGCCAGATACACGCAACTGTTCCAGATGATGGCGGCCGTCAGCGTGGAGCCCATGCCGCGGGCCGTGCGGTCGTCATCGGAATAGCGAAGCACCGCATCACTGGCTTTCTCCACGGCGGTCACCATCGCCTTGAGCAGTTCGGACTCGTGGACCTTGTTGGGGGCCAGCCGTCCCCAGTGACCGAAGAGGAACAGTGCCACCGCGGCCAGCCCCTCGCGGCTCGCGACTTCACCGGCGGCAGCGCCGCCCATGCCATCCGCCACTGCCACCAGCAGACCAGAGTCCCCCACCTTCAAGGATCGCGCGGGGCCGTTGATGATGGGCTCTTCGCCATCCAGCGCGCTCAAAAGGTAGGCGTCTTCATTGTTCTTCCGGACCTTGCCCGGATGCGTGATGGCGGCGTAATCGATGAGCATGGGATGAGGCGGCCCTGATGTGGGGGCTGGGTTGTGGTGAGGTAAGAAAGGCCCTTTCCGTTCATCATAGCGGGAGGAGGCACGAATCCATGAGCGAAGGGCGCGTTGCCACAGATCTTGCGAAACAATTCAGCTGCCGGTACCAGGACTCAGGAGGAGGAGGCCTGTGACGACCCCCATTCCACTGCCCATCCTCCTCCTCGGCGCGTTGGCGGTGATCCTCGTGATCTACGTCGCATATCGGATCGGCCAGGTGCTGCTGCGGGTCTTCCTCGGCCTGGCTGCATTGGCTCTGCTAAGCTGGGTGCTCTGGAAACTGTTTCTTTCCTGAGTTCCAGCCTTTTCAAGGAGCAAGCATGGCCGCCATCTCCTGCACCCACTGCGGCGCCGACCTGACCGCCCCCCAGAGCGTGCGCATCGCCGAGTATCAATTTGGTCGCCTGGAGAAGGTTGCCGAGGATCCTGGCTTCAAGTACCACTTCGAGCAGGCGGACAATTTCACCATCCTTTGCAACAGTTGCAAGCGCCTGGTCCGCACCCTCCCCATCGCCAAGTGAACCTCTTCAGTACTCAAGCAAAGGGCCCCTTGCGGGGCCCTTTGCTTGGTCCGGAACCGACTATTGTCGGAGAATCCTGGGGGTGATGAAGATCAGCAGTTCAGTGTTCTGCTCCTCCTTGGTGTTCTTCCGGAAGAGGAAGCCGATGAGGGGGATCTTGGAGAGGAAGGGCACTCCGTTGTAGCCCAGCGTTGAACTGGTGATGTAGACGCCGCCCAAAACAGCTGTCCCGCCATCCCGGACGAGCATCTGGGTTTCGAGGGACTTGCGCAGGATCGTGGGGGTGCCATTCACCTGCTGACTGAAGTCAGCCTGGGCCTTCTCAAGTTTGATGTCCATGATGATGGTGCCCTCGTTGGTGATCTGGGGCGTGACATCAAGTTGCAGATTCGCGTCGATGAAGGCCACCGTGATGGCGCCGCCCGAAGCACCGCCCTGCTGAGTCGGGTAGGGGATCTTCTGACCGCTGAGGATGGTCGCCTTGCGGTTGTTCTGAGTGACGATCTTCGGGGAGGACACGATCTTGACCGTGCCTTCGCTTTCCATGGCCTGGAGTACCGCATTGATACTGAAGCGGTTGCTGAGGAAGGACAGCCACAGTTCTCCGGCGGGCGCCGCCAGAGAGGTCACGCCATCCTTGCCGGGTGACCAGGCAACTGCCCCCAACTGGCCGGAGGCGGGCCGATTGAATCCCGTCGTGCCGTTCCAGAAGGGCGACTGGGTTCCAACCCAGGGCGTGGTGGTGCTGGAGCTTGAACTGCTGGTGATGGTGGTGGCCCCACTGTTGCTCGTGGGCCACTTCACGCCGAACTGCTGTTGCCAGTCCTTGTTGGCTTCCACGACGCGGGCCTCGATCTGCACCTGCTGGATCTGAACATCCAGCGTCTGGATGAGATCCTCGATGACTGAAATGTTGCGGGGCAGGTCCGTAATGATCAGCGTGTTGGTCCGGTCATCCAGGATGGCCGAGCCACGCTTGGTGAGAATATCCTTCAGGATCCTCTGGACGTCGGCGACTTTGGAATAGGACAGCGGGCGGGTGATGGTCTGGAGTTCTCCAGCAAGGTTCCTGGTTTCTTCCAGTCGCTTCCGGTCCTCCTCTTCCTTCTGGAGTTTGTCGATCTTGGCGACCCGAAGTACACCGTTCTGTATCTCCTTGCCGAGCCCGGCATTTTTCAGTACCACATCCAGAACCTGGTCCCAGGGCGTGTCGGTGAACCTGAACCCGAAGGAGCCCTGCACATCAGGATCCATGACCAGGTTGAGCTTGCCGGTGTCGGCCAGGATCTGCAGGAATTCCCGGATGTCGGTATTGGAAAGAGCGATGGTGATCTTGGAGCCTGTGTATTTGGCGGTTCCCTCGCCAAGGGTCCGGCTTTGGGCACGGCTCGATGGGGGGTTGGAAGTGTGGGGCTTTTCGGCTTCAGGAACCTGAATCGCCTCGGGGCTCGCCACAGGCATCGAGGTGGCTGCGACCAGACGGGGGAGCACCTGGAAAGCCACGCCCACGGTTGGCAGGGAGGCCAGAGGCTTGGCGCCCGTCTGGGCCGGAACCCCCGCCTGCGAGGTTGCGACCGGAACCACCAGGGTGGCCTGGGCCGGTGTTGCTGGAATCGAGGCTACCAGCGTGGCAGGCACCATCAGAGGTGGCATCGGCACTGAGGCACTGTCTAGACGAGCCTGCACGCGTCCTTCACCAGGCGTCAACAGCAGCTGCACGCCATCGGGACTCGAGCCCACGACCACCTGGGTTCCAGGAGCCACTTCAAGCACGATCCGGGTCACGGGCTTTGGCCCCGTGGTGAACTGGGCCAGACGGGTTTTCTGGATCAGAGGATGTGCCAGAAGAGCTAGGTCCTTCTTGGTCACTGTGGTGCCCCGATCGACGCCGGGCAGGTCCAGCACCACCCGGAGGGGGCTCGACAGCACCTGGACGCTGGGCTTGGAGACCAGACCCGGGATCCGCAGGAAGACCTTGGCACCACTCCCTGTCGATTCAAGGGACGCCGACAGCAGTGTCGCCCCGCGAGGGACGGCATCCAGGGATGGCGAAGCGTGGAGGGACCCCGTGTGGATCCCCGCCAGGACCACGCCCCCTGCGACTAGCAAGGAACTCAGGCGAGCATTCATCGTTTACCCTCCTCACGCTTAAATGTCTTCGTGATGGTTCGAAATGTCGAACGGTTGGTGGTGTTGACTTCCCATTGGTGGAAGGTCACGGCCTTGTCGGTGATGGCAGTGATCTCTCCGTCCCTGAACCGGTGACCGATGGGCAGCCATCGGACATTTCCCCGGCTATCGGAAACGACAGCGAAATTCTTGCCATCCTTCTGGATCATGCCTTTCACGGCAATGTCATCGAGGACGTCCTGGCCATCTGCAGACCGCTCTTCCCGGGGTGCGGAGAAGGGATCCCGCTGGATGGTGGGCCGGTAGGGTGTGATCTTGATGATGGCGACATCATCTGGCACGGTGGCGGCCGGAGGAACCGGCGTTTCAGCCGGTTTGTTGGGAGCCTGGGCGAGGAGCGCAGTTCCGGCCAGCAGGGGGATGAAGAAGAGTCGTGGGATCATGGGTACCTCAATCCTCCTTGGCGCCAGCCTTGGGGGCTGGTGCCGCTGCTGGCTTTTTCGAGGGCTCGGCTGGTGGAGGTTCAGGGTTGTAGACGAAGGCGCTGATGGTGCACTTGACGGTGGCAGGATAGACGCCGCCCTTGGTGGTCGGCCGAGTGAACTCGATGTTGGAGATGTTGATGATCTTGTCGTAACCCGAGATCAGGGCCGCGAATTGACCAAAGGAGTGGTAACCCACGCGGAATTCGAATTCGACGGGCTTTTCGGTGTAATAGGCATCCTTCCGCTCCGGCTTGAGGGAGAAGGCCACCTGGTCGATGCCTGCGTCATCCGCGATCTTCTTGATGCGGTATGGGATTTCTCCGTAATCGGTATCGGAAGGCATGATCTTGATTAATTCATCGATGCGCTTATCCTGTTTGGCCACTTCCTCCTTCAGCTTCTCGTAACTGGCTTTCAGAAGCTTGCCCTGGTCCACCTCGGCCTGGATGGTCTTGATGGAGGCGTTCATGGCTTCAAGCTCATTCCGCTTGCCCTGGAGCAGGAAGTAGACCAGGCCGGCCAGGACGATTCCAGCCAGTGCGCCAATGCCAATCTGTTTCTGAAGTTGGGGATTCATGGCCTACCTCAGACGGCGTTCTGGAGTTCGAAGGAGATGCTGAATTCAAAGGAACCTGTCGTCCCTCGCTTGGCTCCGGGGTAGTTGATCTTCTTGAACCAGCGGGTGCGGGACTGGAGGTTCCCGTAGAAGGCGTTGATGGCCTCGAAATTACGGCCCTCACCATCAATGGTGATGATCATGCCCTTCTGAGAGATCTTCTTGAACCAGACGTCGTCCGGCAGGCTGTTGGCAAGTTCTTCAATGAAAT
The DNA here is from genome assembly GCA_038236735.1 of Holophagales bacterium. Classification (GTDB taxonomy): domain Bacteria; phylum Acidobacteriota; class Holophagae; order Holophagales; family Holophagaceae; genus Geothrix. The sequence goes on from JBBRZL010000011.1 coordinate 20,943, forward strand.
GGACCGGCAGCGACTGCTTGCGCTTCAGGGTGGTCATCACCTCTTCCTTCTTGAGAAGGGCGCTCTTCTTGTCGCGGAACTTCTTCTCCAGGGCGATGTAGGGTTCGTACTGCTTCTTGTCGCGCTCGAGGTCCGCCTTCCGCCTCTCAGCCTTGGTGAACTCGCTGTTGAGCCAGAGGTAGTAGACACCGCCAAGCGCCGTGAAGAGCAGGCCCACGACGACACCCGCGATGGGAAGACTGGATCGCCCCGCGCCTTCGCCTGTATAGATCTGAACGGGCTCGGCCGTGGCCTTGTCACCCGGCTTCTTGGCTCCAGACTGAGCCAGAGCATCCCCGAGCAGGTTGATCTTGATCATCGGTCCCCCACTTGGCGCAAGGCCAGTCCGACGACGACAGCTGCGCCTCCACCGATTTCACGGACCGTCACGGGATCCTCGGTGCGTCCATCGACTTCGATGAGTTGGAATGGATTGAACCGATCCACAGAAACACGGAGTCGGTCGCCAAGCACCTCCAGCAGGCCATGGACCATGGCCCCGCCACCGCAAACCAATACGCGGTCCAGGCGGTCCACCTTGAAGCTGCTCTTGAAGAAGTCCAGGGTCCGCGTGAGTTCATCGGCAAAGGCATCGGATACCGCGTTGATGGACGGCTGGATTTCTTCCGGCTCACGGCCCTCGGCAGCCTGGTTCCGCTTCAATTGCTCGGCCGATTCACGGCTGACGCCCCAATCTTCCATGAGCTTTTCGGAATAACGACTGCTGCCCCAGGCCATGTCGCGCCAGAAGACCGACTTGCCTCCAACCATCATGGTGAGGTTGGTGAATGTGGCACCCATGTTCACCAGGGCCACTACTTCGTCTCGGCCACCACCTTCTGTATTGATTTCGTAGGCATTCTGAACCGCAAAGACGTCGACATCCACTACCCTGGGAACGCATCCCGCCTGGGCGACGCAGCTGGCATAGGCTTCCAATTTATCCTTGCGGCAAGCCACCAGGACCACATCCATGTTCCCTTCGCTGGCCCGTTCCTCAATGAGGTAATAGTCCAGCGCATAGGAGTCGAGGCCCTGCCCCGCAGGGAAGAAACTTTCGGCTTCCCACCGGACTGATTCGGCCAATTCAGCCTGGCTCATCAGCGGGAATGTCACTTTTTTGACCATCACCTGCTGCCCCGACACGGAGATGGCCACTTCCTTGGCTTTGATTTTCTGTTCTGCCAGAACCTGGCGGATAGCTGACGCGACAGCGTTGCTATCCATGATGTCCCCATCCACGATGGCGTCAGACGGGAGGGCCACCTGCCCCAGTTTCTGGAGCCGATAGCGGATGTTGCTGCCCTTTCCCAACTGCTGAAGTTCACAGACTTTCACAGAGCTGGAACCGATATCCAAGCCGACAAGACTTTTGGTTTTGCTTCCGAAAAGACCCACCGGATGCCTCGCTTGGAGAAATTAGGTAAAGGAAATGGTACTGCCAGAATGGATTAGGTCAAGGTTAACTATTGTTGCGTCAGTCTTTTTCGTGCTCCCAACTGACCAGGATGGCGGTGATATTGTCCTCTCCCCCGTGTTCCCTGGCTGTTGAAATTAATGATTCTAAAGCACTTTGGATGTCCCGGGACTGTTCAACAATGTCCCAGATCTGTTTGTCACCGATCATTCCCGATAGGCCGTCGGAACAAAGCAAGAGTCGCTCCGATTTTGAAAGGTCAAGCGATTGGACCTCCACATCCAGTTCTCCGCCATTGCCAAGGGCCTGGGTGATGACGTTCCTGAAGGGGTGGACTCGGGCTTCCGAGGGGGTCAGGATCCCGTTGGCCACCTGCTCGGCCACCCAGCTGTGATCCCGAGTCACCTGGCGGATGCCTTCCGGCCCCAGAACATAGGCCCGACTGTCACCCACGTGCGCCAGCGTCATCTTCGGGCCGTGGAAGAGGCCCGCAACCACCGTAGATCCCATGGTTTCGCGCTCCGGATTGCGCCGGATGTCCTCGGCGATGGCCTGGTCCGAGAGAAGCATGGCTACCTTAAGCCGGTTCCCGTCATAGCTCAGGGCGGGGTCATACTCCACGGGCCAGGTGCGATCCTTCTCGAGGGTTTCTCCCACGAACCGGGCCATGGTCTCCACCACGATCCGGCTGGCGACCTCGCCTGCGGCATGGCCACCCAAGCCATCTGCCACCACGAACAGGCCAAGTTCAGCATCCGCCAGGAAACTGTCCTCGTTGTGTTTCCGGACACAACCGACATCTGTAAGTCCCGCGGCGCGAATGCCCATGCTTATCCCTTTCCGGTCAATCGGCCCCACAGGTCCTTCAATTGATTAATGAGGCCCTTGGGCGGATCGGGGAAGCTCCCCTTCTTGCCGGACAGGGGCTTCTTGCCAGTCGGGACTGATCCCTTCGCACCCCTGCTGCTCTTGGAGGAGGGCATTCGCAACTTGGGGTGGTTGGGTGAAATCTCCCGGGCCAACTGAAGGTGCCGTTGGGCCCGGGCAGCCATGCCTAAAGTCTGGAAATGAGTGGCCAGTCGGATGTGGCTTTCCACATCTCTGGGAGCCAGCCTCACGGCCGTCTCAAGCGCTTTCACCACCGCCCGAAGGTCGCCCCCCTCCCGTTCCAGGATCGAGGCGAGCAGGGTCTGGTAGTGCGGGTTCGCGCTGTCCAGCCGGATGGCGTAGTGGATGAGCGCGCGGGCCTGATCCACATTGCCTTCCTCGAAGGCCGTCTTGGCCATGGCCGCCCAATCCTCCGGCGCCCGTTCCTGGGCGGACTCGAATTCGGCGACATTCGTGGCCGAGGGGCCCTTTGGCACCTGTTGCTGAAGCGCAAGCCGCTTGGTCGCGTCCTTCAGGGTACTGAATGCCTCAGCCAGTTCACGAAATTTCGCTTCTGCCTCGACCTTCTCCTCCCCGGTGTAGCGGTCGGGATGCCAGCGTTTGGCGAGCCGGTGGTACGCGGCCTTGATGTCCTCGGGCGAGGCATCCGGCGGGACTTCCAAGACATTAAAAGGGTTCATGAGGTTCCACGATGGGCCCGCGACCTGCGCATCGAACAGGATGGAAGGACAGTGCTTGAGCAGAGGATGGTAGCCTATTTCCATCCTGAATGCAGGCCCCATGCCCAGGAACAGGGTTGATTCCCACCTGGAGATACCCCCTGGACACCCAACCCGGAGTGGAAGCAGACAGGGCACGATGGCACAGTAGAAGGCTCTGGAGGCACAGGCATGGCGGTGGGCACGGCGGTCGAATGGCGGCAGGGACTCGATGCCGGCGACCTGTCCTCCGAGGCTTTGGTCCGCACTTCCTTCGATCGGATGGGGCGCCAGGAAGCGCGGCTCCACGCCATCCTGGCCACTGACGAAGGACAAAGCCTCGAACTTGCCAGGGCAGCCGATGTCCGGCTGCGGGCCGGCGATCGATCGCCTGTACTCGGTCTGCCCTTTGTCCTCAAAGACAATCTCCATTGGACTGGACAGCAGGCCTCCTGCGGTTCCCGAATCCTCGAGGGCTACCGAGCCCCCTATGACGCCACGGTGGTGGCGCGTCTGCTTGCGGCCGGAGCAGTGCCCGTGGCCAAGGCCAACCAAGATGAATTCGCCATGGGCTCCAGCGGTGAATTCAGTGCTTTCGGCGCCACCCGCAATCCCTGGGATACGACCCGGGTTCCCGGGGGCAGCAGCAGCGGCTCCGTGGTGGCCGTCGCCGCAGGCTACGCCCCCCTGGCCCTGGGCAGCGACACCGGCGGCTCCGTGCGCCTGCCCGCCAGCTTCTGCAATGTGACTGCCCTCCGGCCCTCCTATGGCGTCCTGAGCCGCTATGGCCTGACGGCCATGGCCTCCAGCCTGGACCAGGTCGGACCCATCGCCGCCACCGCTGCGGACCTCGCGCTGATCCTGGGCGTCATGGCCGGCCGGGATCCCCTGGACAGCACCTCCCTGGACCTGCCTGGCCAGGATCGTTTGCCCCTGTTGCGCCCGGGCAACCTAAAGGGCCTCCGCATCGGTCTGCCGATGGAGTATTTCGACGACGGAGTGGAACCCGGTGTGCGGGCACTCCTCGACACGGCCCTCAAGGTGCTTGCCGATCAGGGTGCCGAACTCCGGGAGGTCAGCCTTCCCCATACCCGATACGCCATCGACACTTACTACCTGCTATGCACCAGCGAAGTTTCCAGCAACCTCAGCCGTTTTGATGGCGTACGGTTCGGACACCGCGCCATGGCCGGCAGCCTGACTGAGCTGATCACTGAATCCCGTGACCAGGGCTTGGGGGCAGAAGTCAAACGCCGCATCCTGCTGGGGGCCTTCTGCCTTTCCAAGGGCTATTACGATGCCTTCTACCTGAAGGCCCTGAAGGTGCGCACACTCATCGCCGAGGACTTCCGGCGGGTCTTCGAATCAGTCGACCTGCTGGCGACACCGGTGAGCCCGGGTACCGCCTTCCCCTTGGGCGCCAAGACGGACGATCCCATGGCCATGTATCTGGCCGATGTCTTCACCGTGACCGCCCCGCTCGCTGGCATTCCCTGCCTTTCCATGCCCGCTGGGTTCAGCGCCGGCCTCCCGGTCGGCATCCAACTCATCGGGCCAGCCGGCTCGGATGTCATGCTGCTGGAGACGGCGCATGCCTTCCAGTCGCTCACCCGTCATCACCTTGAAACACCACCCTTTCTCGCATAGGAGCGAACCATGGCCTTTGATGTCGTCATGCCCCAGATGGGTGAAAGCATCGCCGAAGCCACGGTGCTGAAGTGGCACAAGCAGGTGGGTGACGTGATCGCCAAGGACGACACCCTCTACGAGATCAGCACCGACAAGGTGGACGCCGAAATCCCCGCTCCCGCCGCCGGAACCTTGCTGGAGATCCTGGTGGACGTCAATGTCACCGTCCCCGTGGGCACGGTGGTGGCCCGCATTGGCAACGCCTCGGAGAAGCCTGCTAGTGCCCCCAGCCCGGCGGCCCCCAGCGCTCCTGGAGCCCCCCAGCCCCTGCCCGCGGCCACCCCAGTGGTGCCTCCTCCCGTTGCCGCTCCTGTGCCTCCACCTGCCGCGCCCGCAGCCCCGCTGGCCGAAGAGGATGACAACAGCCTGGAAGGCCGCTTGAAGTCCAAGAGCAGCCCCCTGGTTCGCGAGATGGCCAAGCAGCATGGCATCGACCTCGCCAGCATCCAGGGCTCCGGGCAGGCTGGCCGCGTCACCAGGGAGGACCTGGAAGCCTACCTCGCCAAGGGCCCGGCCGCCCCTCCCGTTGTTTCGGCTGTTGCCCCTTCCATCGCCCCTGCCCTGCCCGCGGTCCACGATCCCTCGGCTCCGACCATGGGCCTCACGCCTGCCTTGGCGGTGCCTCCGGTCCTGACCGCCCCCACCTTTGCCGCCGGCGAGCGGGTGAAGGTCGAGCCCATGAGCCGCATGCGCAAGATCATCGCGGACAACATGGTGGCCAGCAAGCGCACCTCAGCCCATGTCTACACGGTCTTCGAGATCGACATGACCCACGTGGCCCAGCTGCGAAACAAGCACAAGCAGGCCTTCGAAGCCCAGTTCGGTACCAAGCTCAGCTTCCTGCCTTTTGTCATGATGGCCGCCTGCAAGGCCCTGCGCGCCTACCCCGTCGCCAACACGTCCATCGACGGGGACAACGTCATCTACAAGCAGGACATCAATCTAGGCATCGCCGTCAGCCTGGACTGGGGTCTCATCGTGCCCGTGGTGAAGAATGCCGACATGATGAATCTGGGCGGCCTCGCCCGCAGCCTCAACGACCTGGCCGAACGGGCGCGCAGTAGGCAACTGAAGCCCGACGAGATCAGCGGTGGCACCTTCACCATCACCAACCCCGGCGTCTACGGTGACACCTTCGGCCTTCCCATCATCAATCAGCCCCAGGTGGCCATCCAGGGTGTGGGCGCCATCGTGAAGCGTCCCGTGGTCATCACCGGCCCTGACGGTACCGATTTCATCGCCATCCGCCAGATCATGTTCAGCAGCCTGGGCTTCGACCACCGGATCATCGACGGGGCGACAGGTGATCTCTTTATGGCCTTTGTCAAAAAGGAGCTGGAGACCTCTACCTTCGGGTTGGAGTAGGTACAACCCAACTACCTCCCAGATCGATGCAGAAGCCTCGCGTATCGTCCCCGCCAGGGGGCGATACCGAGAAAAAGGAGCTGGAGACCTCTACCTTCGGGTTGGAGTAGCAGTTCACTCCCGCATGAAAACGGCGGCCGCATGGCCGCCGTTTTCATGCGTAGGAAGAAGTCTCTCTGACCATCTCCCGGTACATGGCGAACTCGCCCTGGAAGTGCAACTGGATGATGGCCGTGGGTCCATTGCGGTGCTTGGCCACGATGAGCTCAGCCGAGGGGTCTGGTTCCTCTGCAGCAGAGGGCATCATTTTCCGGTGAATAAAGGCCACCATGTCCGCGTCCTGTTCGATGGCACCTGAATCCCGGAGGTCACTGAGCTGGGGGCGGCCACCGGTCCGGTGCTCCACCTCTCGGTTCAGCTGGGAGAGCACCACCACAGGAATGCCGAAATCCTTGGCCATGAGCTTGAGGCCTCGGCTGATCTCACCGATTCGGACCGCCTCGTTCTGCTTGGCGCCGCGGCTGCCTTCGGGGCTGCTGAGCAGCTGCAGGTAGTCCACGATGACGAACTCCACCCGGCGGTTGCTCTGGCTGCCTTGCTTCACGATCATGTTCTGGATCTGAGGCACGGTGATGGAGGCCCGGTCGCAGATGAAGAGTGGCATCTGAACGAGCTCGTCCCGGGCCTTGAGCACGTTCTCCATGCGGCCTGTGGCCCGGCCCGATTGCAGATCCTTCATGTTCGTCTGGCTCTGGGCAGCCAGCAGGCGCATGAACACTTCCTCGTGGCTCATTTCCAGGCTGAAGAAGGCGCCGCAGTGACCCGGACGGCCATCGCGCTCTTGCGCCGCCCGCAGGACCCAGTTCAGGGCCAGGGCCGTCTTGCCGATACCCGGGCGGGCGGCCAGCACGATGAGGTTGCCTGGCTGGAAGCCCTGAGTCAGCTCATCGAAACGGTGGAAGCCCACGCGGACACCCGGCGAGAGCCGGCCTTCCATCCGGTCTGACAGCCGCTCCATGGTGTCGTCCGCCACGGTCTGGATGCTGAGCAGTCCCCTGGCCTTGGCGTCCCCCTGAGCCAGGTGGAAGAGGCTCTGGGCGGTCTGGTCCACCAGCACTTCTGGCGACTCGTCCTCCTCAGCGGCCTGGCGTACCAACTGGGCACCCAGGTGCACAAGCCGACGCAGCTTGGCCTTTCTCCGAATCACATCCGCCAGAACTTGGGGCCGTTCCACGTCCTCGCCGGCCAGCAATTCCACCAGGCCCGGATAGCCGCCAACCTTGTTCAGGCTGTCGTCCTGGTCGAGCGCATCCTTCAGGGTGAGGGAATTGACCTCAACCTGGGCCTCGATGAGCGCCTTCAAGGCCCGGAACACCGCGCGGTGAGCCGGATGGACGAAGTCCTCCTCGGCTAATGCAAACACGGCCTCGCTGGCCACGAACCCCGCTCCCGGCGCACAGCACGTGGCCAGGAAAGACCGTTCCGCGTCGATATCCTCCGGAAGCCGTTCCGGAAGCCAGTCAGCCATCACATGCTCCTGCCGCGTCGATACACCGGACTCAATCCTGCCACCAAACCCTAGGGACGACATAAGGCGCCGTAACGAAACAACCAGAAAGGCGCTGGTCGTTTCGAAACGGCTCCGAATCAGAGTCCCGGAGGAGTGTACCCGCCGCCGTTCACATCCACAAAGATCGGGTTGGTCACGGCGATGGGATAGATGCCCTTCATGATCTTGTTCCAGGGAGTATCGGGCAGGTAGGCACCTGTGGTGTTTAGCGGCACGCCAGCCTCGACTACCACCCAAGCGTCCTTGCCGGCCGGCATGGGCACGGTCACCGTGGCGGTTCGTAACCGGAAATCCGTGGCCGTGGCTGAGAAGCTGGCCATGGGCACCAGAATCGGGGCGGCGCCGTTCACGACCACCCGCACTTCGTCAATGGGCAGCCAGTCGGGGGCGTAGAGCGAGATCTTCAGGGTGACGGTGGAGCCGGCCCCGGTGACCAGCCCCCCTGGGCCCACGTTGTTGATGGACACATCGAGCATGGGCCCGGTGGACGCCACCGCCGCGCCGTTGCGCAAAGCGGTCAACACGGGGTCGAGGGCACTCTGGGTAAGGACAGTGCTACCCACCTGCAGGTAGGTCCGGGCGAGCCCCACGGGAGTGTCCAGGCTGAAGCGGGCCGAGGACAGGCCCAAGGCTTTGGTGAAGGCACCCGGCATTTGCTGGTTGAGGAGGGCGAACCAATCCGCGCGGACAGACTTGAATTCAGCGAACCAGAGGCTGGGATCCGCGGGATCGCAGCCTTCTGCCCGGAGAAGTTCGAGGGCATCGAAATCCCCTTGGTGCTTGCCCAGAGACACGGGGCCCGTCAAGTTCCACCAGGCGTTGGCACCGGAACCCAGCGGAACGGTGGGATTGAACCCACGAAGGGTGAAAAGGCCGTTGGGGCCGCGGGGCCGGTGGACGATCGTGAAACCACCTTCGGCCTGGGTGATGAAATCCGCGAGGGTCCAACCCTTCGAGGGGCGAGCCCCGCCGTTCCGATCGGTGGTCGGAATCGGCGTAAATAGGGCCGTGGTGAAGCCATCCGCCAGGCTGGAACTGCGCGCTCCCACCACGAAGGGATCGTTCCCGATGGGCGCCCGCTGGGCATCCGTTACGGCTGTGGTGTCGATTTCAACACGGAACTCCAGCTGGAGAGCAGTCGCGTCCGTGAGGACATCCTCCTCTGTGCGGGCCACGACCTGGACCCCCTCAGCCACGGCAGAACTCAGCATCTCGCCCGGGTTGAGGCCCCCCGTGGTGGCCTGGGTCGGACCCGGGACATCGAAGCTGGTCCATCCGGCAGGCAGCGGCGCGGGCAGCACGACGAAGCCGTGGGAAGTGTCTGTCTGGCCGGTGAAGGCCTTGATAGGCAGCGAATCCAGGTAGGAGAGCGGACCACGCGCGGCATAGGCCAGGTAGGTCCCGGGAGTGAAATACATCCCGGCGGATGAAGCCGTAACCCCGAAGGCACCACCGAACACCTGGTTGCCGGCAGTGTAGTGATAGCCACCGAAATTCGCCCCCACAATGGCTTTGGCCTTGATTACCTCGCTGAAGACGCTCGACAACCGGCGAGCGCGCTGCACGTTCGGATCCGGCAGATTGTGATCCTGGTTCACGAAGGTCATGCGGATGGGAAACAGGCTCGCATATTCGAGTGTTCCAGCCGGCCGGACGAAGAATACATGACCTGTTTGCAACTGCCGGATCACATTCCCAGTCGCATCAATCACAGCCGAGGCGCCTACGTTGCTCCGTTCGGGGCTCAGGGCTTCAGTCACTTTCCAAATTTGGTCTTTGGAGGGCGTGATGGCCGTACGAAGAAGCGGCCGGGTGGTATCCAGAGCGTTGGTGCCCTCATACAGGAAGCTCTGTTGGGTCGAGTTCCGGGCACTCAGGCGGTACCGCTGGCTCACTCCTGTGGCGGCATTCGGCACCACGGGGACCAGCATCCCCACGACGCCAGTACCCGAGGAAACCTCAGTCGGTTCCCCCCATTCCACCCGTTCCAGGCGCCAGTTGGCCTGGTCGTAGAGATGGCTCGGATCCTCAGGGTTGGGCCCAACATAGGTATACCGCTCGAACCTGAACTCGGTCTGAAGCGGCCCACCCAGTGCGGCAGTGCCGAATGCCGAGAAGGCCAGTAATCCGACATCCTCGCCCCGCAATCCTCCACGATCCTTGGCCATCTGGCTGAAGACTGTCGTGGTCTGGGAAGGGAGCTGGGCCTCATAGCTGCGACCGCCCACCACGTAGAGCCGACGGCGGTAGCTGACGGACATGCCAGCCTGGAGACCGGTCACGGCAGGGTCCACAGGACTTCCCACCACCAGGCGCTGGGGGAAGCTGGGGCGCTTTTCGGTCAGGGCATGCTGAGGGTCAGAGGCCACCAGCAGCGTGTCGACGTCCAGCGGCATGATGCCCAGTGAAGCGTGGGAGTCCAGCGTATTGCCTGCTGGCTCGGCGCCCATGAGACCTACCATGGGGGCAACCACGCTGCTGGTGAGGGGGGCCGTGAAGTCCGATCCCGGAATTTCCACTCCCCAGGTATCGAGGGGAGCCAAGGCGAAGGTCGAGATGGCCGGCACCACAAAGCGGAATCCACCCCCGTGCTGGGAGAGGTAGTCCCCGACGTTTCGAATGGGGAGGAGCGCCCCGCCATTGTTGGTCAGGGTCGTTTCCAGCGTAAAGAACGTCTCGCCCTTGTTCAGGGAGATTCGATGAACGACGGAAACTCCGGCCACGCGTCCCTGGCCATCCGTGGCCGCACCGAGTTTGCCCTTGGGGTCGACCAGGTAGCCTCGCATTTCGAGAGCCACGGAGTTGTTGCCGGTACTGGGAAGGTAATGGTCGAAAACCAGGGGCAGGTCAGGGTCCTGGTTGGCCACGGGCCCTAACCGCTCCAGCATGTCGGTGGGCATGGAAACCCGCTTGAAGCTCTGATCGAGCGAGATGCTGCCCACATCGATCACGGCCCCGCCCGATGGCGCGCCGAACTGACCTTCCCGGTCACCAAAGACTGCGCTGTCCACAGCCATCTGGACGGAGTCATTGCCGAGGAAGAAATCCCCAGGACCAGCGGTCGCCTTAAGCCCGGCAACGCGGTCGCCCCCGGAAACCGGGATCTCCTCCACCGCAACGGAGGGCCGGGCGAGGCCCGTGGCCCGGAAACAACCGGTACTTCCTGTGGCCAGAACCAGAACCAAAGGGGCCAACCTGCCCAAGGCAAGCGGTGCGTTGCTCCGGGTCGGGGGAGTCATGGGGTCAAGGCTCATGTTCATCAAGGTGTCTCGTTCAAGGCGGAGGTCCGTGGGTCGGGGACGGACGAAAGGACTATGCTAACTCACGATGTCGATCTCTGCCTTCCTTCATCGCTGCCGGCAGCACCGGTGGCCGTTGCTCCTGGTCCCGGCACTTGCCCTCCTGGGAGATTTGCTGTGGACCCTCGGAAGGTTCCCCGTCATGCATCACCAGCAGATCTATCAGGCAGACCGCTTGCCAGCCGTGGGTGGAGCCGTGCTGGTGCTGGGCGCCGGTGTCTACAGCGACGGGGAACCCACCGGAATCCTGGAGGGACGCCTCCGGACGGCCTTGGAACTCTACCGAAGCAACAAAGTCCGCTGGTTCCTGGTGTCAGGAGACAATCGCCACCCCACCTACAACGAACCCCAAGCCATGCGTCGCTGGCTCGTCAAACAGGGCGTGCCGGCCGCGCGCATCGTCAGCGACTATGCCGGACTGCGCACCTGGGACAGTCTCCGCCGCGCCCAGGTCGTGTTTGGCCAGCGCCAGGTCGTGATCGTGACTTCGGATTTCCACCTGCCCAGGGCCCTTTTCCTGGCCGACCACATGGGCCTCAGGGCCTGGGGCGTGCCGGCCAGGACGGACGACCGGCCCTGGTTCTCGCGGATCCGCTTCTGGACGCGGGAATACGTCGCCCGACACCTGGCGCTGTGGGATGCCTGGTTCCCGCCGGATGCGCGCCTTGGTCCCAGAGAACCCACCCCGGATGACTGGGATCCGGTCCGCTGAGGTCACCGACAACGGGTGCCGCCGCAGGAGGGGCAAGCCGCCGAGGCAGTGGCCAGCGGCCCTGGGACTCCCTGACAACCGAGCGTGAAGGCCAGGATCTAGACCGCGGTCTCGGCCAGCAGAGCCCTCAGCGCCCGGTAGTCCGTCTTGCCGGTGCCCAAGGTCGGGATCTGGTCGATCTGCCTTACAATACGGATGTTGTGGAGCGAGGACAGGCCCGCGGCACGGATGGCAGCGTTGGCGGCGTCCCGACCGATGCCCGCCACCGAGAACAGAATGAGATCCGGATTCAGTTCCTCCGCGGAGGATTCGACGGCCAGTAGCGGCTCAGTCTCATCGTCGCCCGGGAACCGCTTGGAGAGGGCCTCCTCGATGGCCGGCAGGGACACCATCTCGCCACCCAGTTTCACGAACCGTTTGAGGCGGCCGGAGAACACCAGCACTCCCCGGTCCTGCAGCACGAGGTCGCCGGTCCGGTACCAATCCCGACCCTCAAAGGATTCAAAGGGTGACTCGACATCCGGGTTCAGATAACCACTGAAGATGCTGGGGCCACGCACCAGGAGCATGCCCGATTGCCCCGGTTCGACCCGACGTCCCGACTCCAGGTCTACGATGGCCCACTCCACGGAGAGCAGGGGCTTACCGATGCTACCGGTCCGCGGATCGTCCTCGCGGTTGACCGACACCACCGGCGAACATTCTGTGATGCCGTAGCCTTCGAGTACCGTGGTCTTCGGCCAGCGTCGGGCCAGGGTCGCGTAGATCGCCTCGGGGCACTTCTCGGCCCCCGAGACCACGATCCGCAGGGATTCCAGATGCCGATCCTCGGCCGTACGCAGGATGCCGCCGAGGAAGGTGGGTGTGCCCACCAGCAGGGTCGCGTGATAGGCCTCGATGATGCGGGCCAGCATCCGACCTTCGGTGGGGTTGGGGTGGTAGACCACGCGCAACCCCAGCAACAGGGGAAGGATGGTGGTCGTGGTGAGGCCGAAGGCATGGAAGGGTGGCAGGCACCCCAGGACCCGCTCATCTTCGCGGAAATTCAAGGCCTGGGCTGCATCGCGGATGTTGGCCAGAATGTTCCCGTGGCTCAGCGGCACCGCCTTGGGATGGCTCTCGCTGCCGCTGGTGAACAGCACCGCGGCGGTGCCAGCGGGCTTCGCCGCGAGCAGGGACGCCCAGTTGAAGCGCGCCCGGAAGGCCGCGGCCAGTTTCGTGGCAAGGGTGATCTGCTTGCCGGCCTCGTCGAGCAGCAGCAGGCGGTCTTTCACGGTGGAGAGATCCACACCCTGGGCATCGAGCCGATTCGTGAGGGTGGACACGGTGATGACGTGCTTGACGCCCAGTAAATCGAGACCATAGCCCATGCTCCGCGAGCCGACCGTCCAGTTCACCAGCACGGGGGTCTTGCCCGCGAAAAGCAGGGCCAGGTAGAGGATGCTGGCCCCGCCCGAGGCGGGCAGCATGAGACCCACGTGAGTGCCTTCGAGTTTTTCAAAAATGGGCTTCAGCACCATGATCGCGGTGATCACGTCCCGGTAGGTCTTGACGCCGCCCACCTGGTCCGCGACCACCACGCGCTTCGGGTCGCGGCGAGCCTGCTTCAGGAACACTTCGGCAATGGTGTCACCATCCGGCATCACGATGGGCAGGTCGGTGCGGGAATGGAACCAGGCATGGGGAACCGACTTGAGTTCCCCCTGGCGGTGGGAGACGGCAGCCCCGGTAGCTGCCAGGTACAGGTCAGACACGGTCCGCAGGGAGGCCGGGTCGCTGCAGGCGTACCCGTAGGCCCGCTGGAGCCACAACTCCAACTCGCGATGGCCCAGGGCATCCAGACCCAGATCCTGGACCAGAAGGTGGGTCTCCTGGATGTCGGCCTGACCCGTGACTTCCTGCAGATGCCGCCGCACCGAGTCCCGCACCTGGGGCGGCACAGTGCGCGGGTTGCCTTCCACCCTGGGCCGGGGCGGCTCGGGAAGGACGCGGGGGGCGTGAACTTTCCAGAGCAGATAGGGCACGAAGGACCGCGGCGTGGCATTGGCGTTCAACCGGGCCTCTAAGGCGTGATTGAGGGCCTGGCGTCCCTGGGCCAGCGGAAGGTCCTGAACCGCCTCGAAGGCCACCTCCACCTCGCGCCGGGGTGCAAAGAACAAGGCGTTCGCGAAGAGGTAGCCCAGGGCTTTCAGAAGCTCGACGCCGATGGCGGGACGGTGGCCCGAGGCGGCGCTGAACCGGCTGCCCCACAGGCCTCGCAGTCGGACGACCACGACCCGGGTCTTCGGGGCCCGGGTCAGGAGGATCTCCACGGTGCTGTTGTCCGACAGGTCTTCCGTCTTCTGCCGGGCCAGCCGGGCGCCCGGAAACAGGATGAGATTGCCCCCAGAGCTCAAGTGTCCAGCCAAGGCAGCCAGTTCCAGGTCGAGGATTTGCCTGGTCTGAGCCCCGTGCTCTGCCGGATCCGGCAAGGGCCTGGACCCCAGGAGCCGGGCCAGCCAGCGGAGGGGGGCCGAGGCGGCATGGTCGCGCCCGGCCACCAGCACTGGGGCGAAGCGGCCGTGCAGTTCAGCCGCCAACAGGAACGGATCAATGAGGGTCGGATGGGTGGCCAGGAAGAGGATGCCCGGCTTCCCCGCGGCGGGGAGGGACTCCAGGCCATCGAAATGGAGTCGGTAGCGAAGCCGCAACAGCGGCCGACCCAGGGCTCGGATCAAGGAGGCAATCATCGTGGACAAACCTATCGTTGGGGAAACGGGCAAGTTCCGGATTGTAGCGAGAATCCACCCGGAACCCTAAACCACCCTCGGCACATCTGCGAAGATGGACCAGGGTCGCGGGCGGCCCTTCGAGGATTCCATGACCGACGCTCCCTTGATCCGGCTCACCAACATCACCAAGGTCTACCAGATGGGCGACATGGAAGTGCGGGCCCTGGACGGGGTCTCCATGGAGATCCACCGCGGCGAGTACGTGGCCATCATGGGGCCTTCCGGATCCGGAAAATCCACCATGATGAACGTCATCGGCTGCCTCGACAGCCCCACCGACGGCACCTATGAGCTGAATGGCAAGTTGGCCTCGGCCATGACCGATGACAACCTGGCCCAGATCCGGAACGAGGAGATCGGCTTCGTCTTCCAGACCTTCAACCTGCTGGCTCGCACCACCTCGCTTCAAAATGTCGAATTGCCGCTGATCTACGCAGGCAAGACCCCCGTCGAACGCCACGCGATGGCGCAGAAGGCGCTGGAAAATGTCGGCCTGGGGACCCGCAGCGACCACATGCCCAACCAGCTTTCCGGCGGCCAGCGGCAGCGCGTGGCCATCGCCCGGGCCCTGGTGAACGACCCCTCCATCCTGCTGGCGGACGAACCCACAGGCGCGCTGGATTCCAAGACCAGCATCGAGATCATGGCCCTTTTTGAGGACCTGTACCAGAAGGGCAACACCATCATCCTGGTCACCCATGAGGAGGACATTGCCCGTCATGCCCACCGCATCGTGAAACTCCGCGATGGCAAAGTCATCCACGACGAGCCGAACACCCCGATCACTTCCGAGGAGCACCTGGCCAACTTGAGCCTCTGAGACGAATGAGATCCCATCTCAGGTAGAATTCAGGAATGCAGAAACTCGTACAGGGAATCCACCACTTCCAGACCCAGATCTTCAGCTCGCACAAGGAACTCTTCGAGCGGCTGGACCAGGATCAGGCGCCTGAGACCCTTTTCATCACCTGCTCTGACTCCCGCATCAGCCCCAACCTCATCACCCAGACCCAGCCAGGGGAACTGTTCATCCTGCGCAATGTCGGAAACCTCATCCCGCCCTTTGAAAGCATGGGCGGCATGGCCGCGGGCATCGAATTCGCGGTGGAGAGCCTCCAGGTGAAGGACATCATCGTCTGTGGCCATTCCAACTGTGGGGCCATGCGTGCCCTGCTGGAGCCGGAACAACTCGGCGAACTGCCTGCCACCAAGGCCTGGTTGGCCCACGCCCGCGCCACCGAACGGATCATCTGGGAGAGCTATGGCCACCTGAAGGGTCACGAGCTGCTCCACGCCACCGTGGAGGAAAATGTCCTGGTGCAGTTGGACAACCTGCGCCGGCATCCGGCCGTGGCCAAGGCCGTGGCGAGCGGCATGCTCCACCTGCACGCCTGGGTCTACAAGATCGAAACGGGTGAGGTGTTCGCCTTCGACCCGACCCGGGGCCAGTACACCTCCGTCACCGGCACGGACGGTCTCGCCCCGCTCGACGCAGAGCATCGCGCCACAGATCTCTCAATTTAAAGCGAGAGCCGGTCCAGCCGCTCGGGCCGGTCGCGCCAGCCTTCATCAACCTTGACAAACAGTTCCAGGCGCACCGGGCGTTGCAGCAGCTTCTTCAGCTCGCGTTGCGCGCTCTGGCGGATGTCCTTGATCATCTCGCCGCCACTGCCCAGGAGGATCTTGCGGTGCCCGTCCCGGTCCACCAGGATGCGCGCGGCGATGAAGACGCCCTCGGGGCCTAGGTCCTCCGGGTAGTCGTCATGATCGGGCTCCAGCCACTGTTCGATGAGGACAGCCACGCCATGGGGCACTTCCTCCCGGGTCTTGCGGAGCACTTTCTCGCGGATGAATTCCGCGGCCAGGGACCGTTCGGTCTGGTCCGTGAAGACCTCCTCCTCGTGAAGCCAACCGGGCTGGGTGGCGTCCCGCTCCAAGATGGTCCAGAGGGGGTCCAGGTTCAGACCCATCTTGGCGCCGATGGGCACGATCTCCACGAAGGGCAGCAGGTCCTTGTAGGTGGCGATCTTCTCCAGCAGCCGGCCCTTGGAGAGCAGGTCCACCTTGTTCAGCAGCAGGTAGGTGGGCCGACCCAGCTTGCGCAACCGCTTGGCCAGGGCGTGTTCCCCAGTGCCCAGGTAGTCGTTGGCGTCCACCACCCACAACAGCAGATCGGCTTCTTCGAGGGCCTGCTCCACGTGGGCCATCATGCGCTCGTTCATGGCGTGCTTGGGCAAGTGGATGCCGGGCGTGTCCAGGAAGGCCAGCTGCACATCACCGCGATCCACCACGCCGAGCACCTTGGTCCGCGTGGTCTGGGGGATCTGGCTCGTGGCGGCCAGTTTCTGGCCGAGGAGGGCATTCAGGAGGGTGGACTTGCCGGCGTTGGGTAGGCCGATGATGGCGAGGGTGGCATGGCGCCGGGCATCATTCATCGCTGTCCTTCAACCACGGTGCACGCCCCGCTTGGCTTCGCGGATGAAGGCCAGC
>JBBRZL010000012.1:0-37828 GCA_038236735.1 Holophagales bacterium
CGGAGATGGAAATGGTGTTCCAGTTGGGCACCTGGTCGGCGCAGAAGGCGAAGATGTCGGTGATCAACCGGATGCTCTGGCGGGGCGGGAAGATGTAGGTGCCCCGGGCCATGTATTCCTTGAGGATGTCATTCTGGATGGTGCCGCTCACCTGGTTCCAGCCCACTCCCTGCTCCTCGGCCACGGCCAGGTACAAGGCCAGCAGCACCGCCGCGGGCCCGTTGATGGTCATGCTGGTGCTGACCTTGTCCAGGGGGATGTCCTTGAAAAGGGCCCGCATGTCGTGGATGGAGCTGATGCTCACGCCCACTTTGCCCACCTCGCCCAGGGCCATCGAGTGGTCCGGGTCCATGCCGATCTGCGTGGGCAGGTCGAAGGCCACGGACAGACCGGTCGTGCCCTGCTCCAGTAGGTAGCGGTAGCGGGCGTTGCTCTCCTCAGCCGTGGCGAAGCCCGCGTACTGGCGCATGGTCCAGAGGCGGCCCCGGTAGCCGGAGGGCTGCACGTGGCGCGTGAATGGATACCTGCCGGGGGCCCCGAGATCCCTCAGGGGGTCGAAGTCCACTAGGTCCGCAGGGGTGTAGCTGTTCTTCAGGGGGATGCCCGAGCTGGTCTCGAAGCTGCGCTCCCGCAGCTTGGCTGGATCCTCCTTCACCGTCAGTTGCTTGCGCACTTCTTCCAGGAAGTCCTTCTGATACATGCTGCCTCCAAGTCGACCTTCCACCTTATCGCCCGAACGGCTGTGGACGCTACACTGGCCCTTTCCTCCCAGAGATGCCCATGCCGCTGCCGCCTCCGCCCCCCGCCACCATCCAGCTCATTGCTGGCGCTGATCTCTGGACCGCCCAGGGCTCCCAGACGGGCCAGGCTGTGGCGATTCAAAAGGGAAAGATCCTCGCGGTGGCATCGCTCGAGGCTCTCCTCAAGGCCCATCCCAAGGCCCAGCGCGTGGACTTGCCCGGCGGCACCCTGCTGCCGGGGTTCATCGAGGGGCATGCCCACGTGGGCGGCCTCGGGGCCCTGAGCGGTCAAGTGGACCTCACGAGCCTCGACAGCCTGCCGGAGACATTGGGTCGCATCCGCACTTGGTCGAAGGCCCACACCGGGGGTTGGCTTCTCGGCCGAGGCTGGGATCAGAATCGCTGGACCACCCAGGCCTTTCCGCGGGCCCTCGATCTCGATGCACTCACCGGAACCCGGCCGACCTTACTCGAGCGCGTGGATGGCCATGCCGCCTGGGTGAACACCGCCGCCCTGGCCATCGCCGGCATCGGCCCCGACACGCCGGATCCCAGCGGCGGACGCATTCTCAAGGACGCCTACGGCAGGCCCAACGGCATTCTCCTCGACGCTGCCGTCAGCCTGGTGGCGAAGCACATCCCTCAACCCACCGAGGCCGAACTGGAGGCTCGGCTCAAGGCGGGCCTGACTTCCCTGCGGGCCGACGGCTTCACCGCTGTGGCGGACATGGGCGTGGATGGCCGCGAACTCGCCGCCTACCGCCGGCTGGCCGCGGCCAGGGCCCTTCCAATCCGGGTTTTCGCCTACCTGGCCCACGATCACGAGCTCATGATCCGCGAACTGAAACTGCCCCGTCCCAGGCAGCTGTCCTTCTTCCAAGTGCAGGGCGTGAAGTTCTATCTGGACGGCGCCCTGGGCAGCCGCGGCGCCCGTCTGCTGGCGCCCTACGCGGACGAGCCAGGCACCCGCGGCCTTTGGGTCACGGAGCCTGCCAAGGTGGGCCTGGACGCCGCCATCACGCTACGCGCCGGCTACCAGCCTGCCATTCACGCCATCGGCGATGCCGCCAACCGGGCCGCCCTCGACCTGCTGGCCGCAGCCCGGAAGCGGCGGGGCAAGGGCGCCCTGTCCCCGCGCATCGAGCACGCCCAGATCGTCACCGCCGAGGATGCCGCCCGCTTCGGCAGGGAGGGCGTGGTGGCCAGCGTGCAACCGGTCCATTGCACCTCCGATTACAGCTGGACCCCAGCGCGCCTTGGTCCCGAGCGCGTGCAGGAGGCCTTCCCCTGGCGCGCCTTCGTCAACGGCGGCGCCCTGCTGGCCTTCGGCAGCGACGCGCCGGTGGAGGCGGCCAATCCCTTCATCGCCCTCGCCGCCGCTGAGACCCGCCAGGATCCCGATGGCAATCCCGCCGGTGGCTTCCGACCAGACCAGCGCCTGTCCCGGGTCGAAGCCATCCGTGCCTACACCGCGGGCAACGCCGCGGCCCTGGGCCGCGCCAAGGACCTGGGCAGCCTCCAGAAAGGCGCCCTGGCCGACCTGCTGTGGGTGCAGGTGGCCATCGGCGACATCACGCCCGAAGCCCTTCGGAAGGTGAAGCCGGGACGGCTGTGGGTGAACGGAGTGCAAGTCTCCCTGGCACACTGATGCCATGAGCCTCCGCCCTACCGCCCCCCTCCTGGCCCCGTCCCTGCTCTCCGCGGACTTCACGCGGCTGGGCGAAGAGCTCCACATGCTCGAGGCCACCGGCGCCCAGGTGGTCCACGTGGACGTCATGGACGGCCGCTTCGTGCCGAACATCACCATTGGGCTGCCGGTGGTGGAGAGCCTGCGGAAGGCTACGGCGCTGCCCCTCGATTGCCACCTTATGATCGTCGAGCCCCTGCGCTACGCCGTCGACTTCGTGAAGGCCGGCGCCGACTGGGTCAGCATCCACCAGGAGGCCGATCCCCACCTGCACCGCACCCTCGCCTCCATCCGGCAGGCGGGCGGCAAGGCTGGCGTGGTGCTGAACCCCGGTACGCCGGTGGAAACCCTGATCGACCTCGTGGGCGACTTCGACTTCGTGCTGCTCATGAGCGTGAACCCTGGCTTCGGCGGCCAGAGCTTCATCCCCCGTGTGCTGGACAAAGTGCGGCGCCTGGATGCCCTGCGCACCGAGCGCGGGGTGCCCTTCTTCATCGAAGTGGATGGTGGTGTGAGCATGAAGAACGCCCGTGAACTGATTTGCGCCGGCGCCGACTGCCTGGTGGCCGGCAACGCCGTGTTCAAGGCTGAGGATCCCAAGCTGGCCGTGGCCGGCCTGCTAGGTGAAATGGTCAAAGGCCGCAAAGCCTGAGCTTGGCCGTCCGGCTCAGCCGCTTGATCAGCCTTTCCCGCCGAAGCGCGGCGGGTCTGGAAGCGCAGGCCTCGCGGTAGACCAGTTCCAGCGGGGCCCGGCCCCGGGTGTACTTGGCGCCCTGCCCGTCCCGGTGCTGCTGCAGCCGCGCCGCCACATCCAACGCAATTCCGCAGTAGAGCGTGCCGTCGCCACAGCGCAGCAGATAGACGAACCAGGCCACCTGATCGGCATCCTGGTCTTCTTGGCGTCTTCTCGGTATCCGCGGTGCGGATACGCGAGACAAAGGCGTAACTTGTGTCTTGATGGTGATCATTTTCCGGTTCCATTGGACGACTGCCACGATACCGGGAATGCCTCGGCCAGAATCTGCTCGGCGCTGGCACCACTCCGGGCGCGAAAGCTGGCGGTCGCGAGACAGAGGCCCACGTTGTGGCCCCAGCCCCGGCCCTTCAAACGCAACGAGCCGTCCGCCTGCACCTCGCCCTCGCAGGCATTGCTGGGCCAGCTGGTCCAGCCGAAGCGGCGCCCCGCGGCCAGGCGCAGATTCTCCACGGCGTAGGGCCCAGAGTCCCCCAGCCGGAGCCCCCGCTGGCCGGGCTTCAGCCCCGGTTGCAGTTCCCGTTTGAGCGCGGCAACTTGGGCGGCGCTGAGCACCCGCTCCCAGGTAGACCAGCGATCACCCGGAACCTCTGCGGCCCCACCGGCCGCCGAGGGCCCAGCGCCCCAGGCCTCTTGCGGACTGAGGGACCGCGCCCCAGCCGAGCCCGTAAAGAAGGCCCAGCGAGGCTCCAGATCCAGGGCCGGGGCATGGGCGGCAGCGCGGGCGGTGTCCGCCGAGGCCGTGCCCCGAACTACGGCGCAATGCGTGAGGGGACAGAGGACGCTCCCCGGATGCTGGTTGGAATGTCCCTCCAACCAGCAGGCCAGCACCGCCGCCAGGGCGCGCCGGGCCTCGAAGGGGGCATCGGAACCCAGTTCGCCTTCGACGGCGGCGGCGGTCCAGGTGGCGGTGGAAGTGGTCCAGGCCAGGCTCCAACCCTGGGGCTCCGCCTGCACCCTCACAGTGCCCCGCAGGTTCCGGACCGGAAAGCCGTCCTGGAACCGCACCGACCCTTGGAATCGCCAGGTCTTCCCAGGGCGATGCGACAACCGCTGTCCATTGACCGTTAGGGGCCCCCGGAGCCGCTCCGCGGGCCAGACCACGGTGACCGTCTCAGCCAGGGTGGCCGCCTCCTTCACCCAGGCCTCGGGCTCCCGGGTTCGGGCCGGGGGCATCGCAGGCAGCGGCTCCCGCTGCAGCCAGGCCCGCAGCCAGCGGTAGGCCCAGGTCTGCTCAGTCGTGGTGCCGCCGGCCAGGGCCCGGTCCAGGCGATTCTGCAGAAGAGTCGCTGGAGGCGAGGGCCAAGCCAGTGGCGACCGCTGGTGGCCCTCGGCCCAGAGGCAGCGAGCCTCCTCGTACCAGCGGCGCAGACCGCTCCCGGTCAGACGCCGGTGCGTGAGTTCATGACGCAGAACCGCACCCAGGTCCCGCCGCCCTAGCTGCTCCCAGGGTCGCAGGTGCAGCGTCTCGCCCACCCACTGCCCAGTGCGGCCCGGCGGAGCGCCCGTGGCCCGGACAAAGGCTTCGGCGTCCGGATGGAGGCGCACGCGCCAGGGCCCTGGGGGCCAGGGGCCCTGGGTGGCCGTGGCGACAAAGGCCTCCCGGAGCGCCTCCTCCAGGGCCGCCTGGGCCGCGCTATCCCCCTCGATGATGGGTGGCGTGAAAGGCGGCGCAGGTGCGACGAGCAGCAGCATCAGTGCTTCAGCCCCAGGATTTCGCGGATGCGGACCAGGCCCTCCTGCTTGCCCCGGCCCCGGGGCAGATGCAGCACGACGATGGCTTGGCCGCGCCCGCCCGCCACCCAGGCGCTGGTGGCTGTGGGATCTCCGGGAACGGGAGCCGTGCCCGTCTTGAACCACCAGTCCTCCTGGCCGAGGAGATCCTTCATGTCAGACCAGAAGCCCGCCAGAAAGCGCTTGCCGAAGTTCAGCACCGGCGCCTGTTCTGGCTCCATGAGCCAGCGCAGGAAAGCCTCGGGGCTGGTGCGCAGCAGGTCCCCATCCCCCACCCAGGCGGGGGTCAGGGGTGGCAGGCCCTCACCCGCCGGCAGGCGCCGCCCCAGGAAGGGCGCGAACACCTCCTCCATGCGGCTCCGGGCCGCTCCTTCTCCGTAGTCGGCAATCCACTGGACCTGCGACTGGGTGATCCAGGCGAGGAAGGCCAGGTTGCAGCTCTCCCGCAGGGCCTTGGCCAAATTCACCTTGCCGTGGCCCTCCTGGTTCCAGCAGACAAAGGGACCCGCCTTGCCCGTGCAATTGAACCGCACGTCCCGGCTGGCCCACTCCGTCCCCTCCATGCGCATCCACACCAGCTTGGCGAGGCTGCCCATGGGGGCCTCCTTCCTCGCCTCGCCGTAGGCGTGTGTTTCGCCGTCTCCTGTCGTGATGGCGAAGCCTTCACCGGGCTTCAGGATCGGTGGCTTCAACTCCACCACTGCAGGCTGGGCCGCGAGCAGCAGTGTGGCGAGGCAGGCGATGAACAGCGGTCTAGGGTTCAACATCGAAGGTCCCCAAGGTTACGGGTCCAGCACCCGGGAGGATGAGCCGTTCCCAGGTCCAGCGGCGCTCCTGATCGGTGCCGCCATCGAGCACCGCCTCCACCTTAATGCGGCCGGGCTTGCCGCCCCGCCAGCCGTCGCTCCACCGGAGCGTATAGGTGCCCGGCGGCGGCGCGTCGTGGGTGTACTCGCCCGACCAGCGGAGCAGGCCGCCCGAAGGCGTGCGGCGGCCGCCCTGGGCAATGGCGCCATCCGGCTCCAGCACCTGGAGGCTACCGCCAAAGTACCCGTCGCTTCCCTGGATGGAGACCACGCGCAGGCGCGTGCGCGCCGTGGACACCCACCAGCTGCGCACCACCTTCAGGCCCGAATCCGGTTCCAGGATCTCCAGCCGATTCTCGCCATTCTGGGCGGTGAGTTCCGTGTGCAGCGTGGTGCCCACGCGGGTGGACCAGGTCAGGGTCGAACCGTTGAACCAGACCTTCAGCGCCCGCTGACGCCATGCCTGCCGGGCACTCTCGGCTTCCCGCTCCAGGCGGGCCTGACGCAGCTGCGCAGCGGTGCGGGTATCCTCGGCCTCGGGTTCGAAGCCATCTTCCTCGTCGCCGTCGTTGGCATAGCGGCCGGCGGCCTCGTCCTTGGGAGGATGAGGGTCCTTCGGGTCCACCAGCTTGATGCGGACAGTCACCGTGCGATCGCTGGACCAGCCGCCCAGATCCGGGGCCAACTCCAGGCGCCAGTTCTTCAGTTCAGGCACATAGGAGGACGGAGTCGGAGGCTTGGATGGGCGGGCCTTCTGCGCGCCCAGGAAGGGAGCCGCGAGAACCAGAGTCAGGAGCAGCAGCCGCCTCATCGCGCACCTCCTTCCTGCACCTTGAGATCCAGGCCATCACAGGTAACCCACTGCCCCTCGTTGGACATGAGGCTCAGCTTGGCGGGCCGCAGGCGGTAGCTGCCCGCCATGCCCGCCCGCAGGTGGATCCGGACCGTGTGCGTGTTCCAGCTCCAGGCCCGATTGAAGAGGAAGGTCACCTTGTCGGCATGGACTTCGATGCGGGGTTTGGTCCAGGTGTCCGAAGCACCCTCCTCCGTGAAGGCCTTGCCCTCCAGCACGAAGCCCTCGAGCTTCACTGTGGGATTGAGCCCGCCGGGAATGGGCACTTCCAGCAGCACGTAGTCCGCATCGCGATCCGTGCGGAACTGCACCTGCATCCAGGCCTCCTCCCCGGCCTTCAGGGTTCCGGTCCAGGGCTGGCGGAGCCAACCCTGGCGGGCATTTCCCGTTTCCTGCGGAGTCTTCAGCCGCCAGAGGGTGCGCGTGACGCTCATGCGCAAGGCCGAGGAGGCCTCGCCCTTGGGCGCGCCCGCGGCGCTGCCCGGCACCTGGTAGGCGTAAGTCCACACCAGCAGGCCCTTGCCGCTGGCGGTGACGGTTACCGGCTTGGGTTCAGTCATGACGAAGCTGCCGGGCCGCGGTTCCCGCGCATTCCAACGGCGGGTCTCCGGCCGCTCCTTGAACGCGAAGGAGGGCCCGCCCAGCACCGCGGCCTGGATGGCCAGGGGGCCGAAGTCCAGCTTCCGGGTCTTCATGAGGTAGGGCAGCAGGTCCACAATCTGGCCCGTGCTCCAGGTGGAGTACCACCCGTAGCCCCGGTACTCGGAGGCCAGGAAGGTCTCGCCCTGCCTGATCAGCGGTGACTGGGGCCGCGCGAGGCAGAGGGCCTTCAGGGCCATCACTGTGGGCACGAGATCACCCGAGGCATAGCTCCACCAGTCCTCCCGGCGACCCTCCCAACGGGCCAGGCCGCCCTTCACCACCACCCGCTGCTCCAGCCGCTCGGCCAGGGCCGCGGTCTTCGGATGCTTCGCCTGGGCCGCGGCGAGGGTCACCATGGCCAGCACGTGCCCGCCCGGCCACTTGCCGTTGAGCACCTTGTCCGCAGCGCTGTCCACCAGGCCCGCGATGGGCTCGCCAGCCTGGGCCAGCGAAAGCAGCAGGAAGGCGGCATCGGCCTGGGGATCGGCACTGCGGCCCTTGCCGGGCTTCCCGGCAACCTGGTCCGCCTGCTTCGCCACCTGCTGAAAGAGGTTCATGGCGGCCAACCGCCCCCGGCGGAAGACACCCTCGTCCACGGCGTAGCCCAGGCGTTTCATGGTGGCGAAACTCTGGATGGCGTAGCCCGTGGTGTGGGGGTTGGCCTCCAGGCCGAAGTCATTGGGCGCATACCAGCCCCAGCCACCGTTGGGCTGCTGGTAGCCATAGACCTTGAAGACGCCATCACGGATGTTGCGGTCCAGGTCCGTGAGCTGCTTCCAGTCGAGGTTGGGCATCACCCCCTGCTTCACCAGATCCGCCACCAGCAGGTTGGGCACGAAGCTGGACAGGGTCTGCTCCACACAACCGTAGGGATAGCCGATGAGGTAGGGCAGCGAGGGCCCGGCCAGGTGTTCCAGGTTGCCCACGGGGGTGAGCACCAGCATCGCGTCGCCCTTGGCCGCAGGCGGCACCGGCAGCGTGAAGGTCTGCATGCTGCCATCCAGCACCACAGAACCCGACAGGGAGGCTGGTACCAATTGATCCTGCACGGTGACGCGCTGGCGTTCCGCGTCCTTCAAGCCGCCGCCCTCCACCCGGGCGGTGACGGTGAGCGGTCCGGTCTTGTCCGAGAACAGCGGCAAGGCGAAGCGGAACTCGCCCTGGTCCTGAAGGCTGAAAGTGCCCTCGGGCGAACCCGCGAAGCGGCCGTTCTGCACCTCGAGACGAATCTTGCCGTTGATGGGCTGGCCCGAGAGGTTGCGCACCAGGGCGATGGCGCGGGCCTCCTCGTTCACGCTCAGCGTGCGCGGCAGGGTGAGTGCCACCTGCAGGGGCTTGGAAGCGGGTTTGGAACTGCGGCCCACGCCAACTTTGGTATCCGCCGTGATGGCCGTGGCTGTCGCCCGCCAGGCCGTGAGGTTGTCCGGCAGCACCAGCTCCACGCTGGCCCTGCCGTCACGGCCCGCGGCCACGAAGGGCGTCCAGTGGGCCGTGTCCTTGAAGTTCTGGCGCACCTTGTCGGCATCGTCGGCCTTGAAGTCGCCGCGCTTCGTCTGCTTGAGGCTCCACACGGGCCGCTGGCGGCGCAGCAGGTCGTGGAAGCTCCAGTCCGTGGAGCCCGAGCGCAGCACACCGTGGCGCCGTGTGGGATGGAAGAAGCGCACGGGATCCGGGTGCAGTTCCTGGCTGAGCGCGTAGATGGCCTCATCCACCACGCCCACGCTGAGATCCGCGGGAGTGGGCTTGCCGGTGGCATCGGTCACTGCCACGGAGACTTTCATGGGCTGGCCAGGTCGGTAGCGGTCCTTGTCCGTGGTGACGGCCACCGTGAGGCGGCGGTCCCGCTTGGGGACACGGATGGGCACTTCCACCAGCTGACGACGGCCCTCGGCCACGATCTCGAAGACCGCCCAGACGTTGGGCTGCATGGCGGCGGTGACGGGAATGTCCACCATGGCCGTGGTGCCCAGCACGGCGCGGCTCTGGCGCTGGCCGAGGCCCTCGTGCTCCAGGGCCCAATGCAGGGTCAGCCTGGGCCGGGGCAGCTGCACCAGGATGCGCGCGGTGTCGCCGGGCTGGTACTCGGGCTTGTCCGCGGCGGCCCGAAGGTCGGGCACCGCGGGCAGGGGCGTGCCTTCGGCGGCCACGGTGATCTGCCGCTGGGCCACCACGGGCCGGCCCTTGGAATCCTTGGCCTCGGCCACCAACAGGAAGGCGCCACCTTCGGGAATACTCAGCATGGCCTGGGGCCCCGGGGCCGAGGCCACGGTCTCGCCGGGCTTCAGCGCATTGGGGCGCGACCACCAGTACGAGTCGTCCTTGAGGGCCATGATGCGGGCGGCCCGCAGCGTGATGGCCACGCCTGCAACTTCTTTGCCATCCAGATCCAGGGCCCGGGCCGTCACCTGGAAGGGCTTGCCGGGCAGCGCCACCTGGCGATCCGCGGCGATCATCAGCACCAGGTCGCCAGCGGCGGCCCGCACCTGAGCCTGGCTGCTGTTGCGCTGGCCTGCGGCATCCGCCACCTTCACCACCATGCGCCAGAGGCCATCGCTCTCAGCCTTGAAGCTGGGCAGGTCGGCCTGCCCCTCGGCGTCCAGTTCCAGCTGGCCGCTCTCAATCAACTCAGGCGCTGGGCCCGAGTCCTCGTCGTCCCAGATCCACTTTGATTTCGGCGGCACCACCTTGTACAGGAACCAGTCGGCCTTGGCGCCCCGCACGGCGGCGCCATAGAAGTAGCGGGCGTTCGCGTGGAAATTCAGCGCGTCGCCCAACCCCACCTTGGTCTTTTCGGAGCTGACCTTTACCTCGAAGGCGGGCTTCACGAACTGCTCCACCTTGAACTCCGCCTGGCCCGGACCCTGGGGCCCTTGGAAGACGATGCGATAGAGCCCCAGCCGCCCCGCGCCCGGCAGGTTGAACTGGGCAGCGTAGGTGCCGGTCTCGGCATTCAGCAGCTTGGCCTGGCCCTCGGTGACCTTGGTGTCCTCGGGATCCAGCACGGTGAAGGCGAGGCTCGGCGACCCGCTGACCACGCGATTCTCGCCCGCCTCCACGCGGCGCAGGATGGCCTTCACGAAGACCTCCTGCCCGGGCCGGTAGAGGGGCCGCTCCGTGAAGGCGTAGAGGCGCTGGCGCACACCCGCGGCACTCTGCCCCTCACTGGTGAGCAGGGCGAAGCTGGCGCCGCTACGGGCCAGCACCACGCGCCGCACACCGGGCGTGACGGCGAGCTCGGCATGGCCCGTAGCAGCAAAATCGAGCGGCTGGACCTTGGTGCCTTCCATGAGCTGACCTGTCGCACCCGCCTTCGGCGCGCCGTCTCGAGCGTCCACGGCCTGCACGCGCAGCCGCGCGCCGTCCTGCTCCGAGAGCAGGGCCAGATCCGTGACCAGCCAGGGCACGTAGGCCGCCTCGCTGCCGCGCAGGATCTCCACGAGGAAGAGGCCCGCGGCCTGGGTCGGCAGTTCCACGCGGCTGAGGAAGCCGCTGTCGCCGGATTCGTCGTCGTCCGAATGCTCAGCCTTGGCCCCCTTCTTCCCGGCGATGTCCTCGGCCACTTTTGGCACCAGCTCGGTGACGAAGGTGAGTCCGGGCTGGCCCTCCAGAGGCAGGGCCGAGCCCTCGCGCACCTTGGCCGGGCTGGTCTTCGCCGAGGTCAACCGGTCCGTCTGCTTGGCCGCGTCCCGCAGTCCCTGGCTGGCGGTACGGTGGACGGTGACGAAGGCGCGGCGGCCACCCCAGAGGATGGCTTCGCGCAGCAGGTCCAGGGGGTCCTGGGCGCCCCGGCCCCCTTCGGCCGTGGCGGCGCCGCGGTCCACCAGCACCTTCTTCAGGAAGGCTTCGGGCTCCTCCACCCGGTAGATGCGGATGCGCGCCTCGGCGGGAATGGGACCCGCCGCCTCCAGTTGGCCGGGCCTGCCCGGCAGCGTGGGTCGCAGGGTGGCGAAGGCGCCGGTCCAGCCCCCTTCGCGCCAGGGACCTTCGGTCGCGCGCTTCTGGGCCGTGCCCGCGGTGGGCAGAAGCAGCAGGGCGGGCAGCAACAGGGTGAGGAGGGGTCGGAACCAGCGCATGTCAGGACCTGGGAGAGGAAGGTTCGGCGGTCCCGTCCGCCAGCAGCTGCCAGCGGTAGAGGCCGAGGAAGGCGGGGTTCTCGGGCAGGGGGCGGAAGTCGGGCTCGGGGTGGTGCAGTAGGTCGTCCAGGCGCACGCGGCGAAGCTCCCCGGGCAGGTGGCTGGCGCCGCTGCCCTCGGGGCCCGTGTGGTAGAGCAGCATGGGCGCGCCATCGACATCGGGCCGCACGAAGGCCATGGCGTGGTCGGGCTGGGCATGGGCGCCGCCCCGGGCGAAGAAGAGCAAGTCGCCGGGCCGCGCCAGCTGCAGGTCCCGGCCCAGGGCCACGCAGGCAAGACGGCGCAGGTAGGCGCCCTTGGCAAAGGGCTGCGGGCCTGCGGGCGTGGGGAAGCCCCGGCGCCATCCCAGGGCGAAGCTGGCGGAGGGATCCCTGCCCGGCAGCCCGTCGGTGTAGGCGGTGCGCTGGCGCCAGGCCAGAGTGTGGACGGCCAGGGCCTCCTGGAAGGCGAAGCGCAGCAGGCCCGCGCAGTCGCGCTGGGCGGGTTCCCAGGCGGGGCTGGGGCCCTCCAGCTGCTGCTCGAGCAGGGCCACGAACCAGGTGCGGAAGGCCTCGCGGTCGCCCTCCTCGCCCAGGTTGGCCTTCATCCTGGTGGGCGAGCCGGCGATGGACAACGCTTGTCTAAACCTGGGCCAGGCCGTGATGGTCGCCTCGACCGGATGATCCGCCGTGACGTAGAAGTCCCCGCCAACACCGCCCCAGGACGGGGGGCCTGCCAGGGCGACGCCCCAACCGGCCCGCCGCAGGCCCAGCAGGCTGCGGCTTTCCACTCGGACATGGAGGACCGGGTTGGCGGCATCCGCTTCCACCACCACGCGATGACGCAGGGGAACCAGCGCCGCGCAGGCGAGGACCGCCGCAACTGCGGCAGCGGCCAGGAAGCGCGCCGACTTCATCGCGGCCGTCCCTCCAGGCCGCCCGCCGTCCAGTTCCACTCGAGGCGCACGGGGCCCAGGGCCTTCACAGCACCCAGGAAGGGGCCGAGGCTGAAGGCCAGTTCCGTGGCCGCATCATCGTCGCTGCCCGTCTCACCGATCCACCAACCGCTGCCGGTGCGGCTGCGGAGGAAGGCCAGCAGGAGATTTTCCAACTCCCGGCCGGCCCGCGCGCCGTTGAGCTCCATGCGGGCCCAGGCCCTGGACTCACTATCGGCGAGGGTGGGCGCCTGGCCCTGGAGCCCAGCGGCCACGGCTTTCACGGCCGCCTCGTCGGTGCCCAGCACCAGCGTATCGGCCACGATGGCCCAGGCAGGACGGAAAGCCTGGGCGGTCAGAACACGGTGGATCTCCGAGGTGCCGAGGGCCTGCTTCTGGACCTGTCCCTTGAAAAGGCGGGGCAACAGCTTCTTCAGCAGGTTCTCCACCTGGACACGCTTGAGGCCCTGCACCGGCAGGGCCAGGGCCAGGCTGGGCGTCATGCCGGGCTCGCCGAAACCGCCGAAGGCCTTAATCTTGCCGTCGCGCTGGGCCTGCATGGCCCGCCAGGGATCCTCCCGGCGCAGCTTCGCCAGTTCCGCCAGAGAGGCCTTCTCTGCGGGATTCAGGGGCGGCGCGCCCACCCAACCATTCCAGAAGAGGGCCGCGCCGCGAGGATCCAGGCAGGCCCGCAGGGCCACAGCGTCCTGCCGCAGGGCCGCCCGCTGGCGGCGCCGCTCCTGAGCCCGGGCCAGGGCCTCCTGGTAGCCCTTCATCTGCGCCGGACTCAGTGCCTGCCCGCCATTGGCGAACTCAGGCAGGGTCGGCAGGGCGATCTCGCCGTCAGCATCCACCCGGAAGATCGCCTCCACCAGCTTCTCGGTGGGACCGGCTCCAAGCGACAGGGCCAGGGCCCCGGTGCGGGGTGCGGCCTTGGCCACGAAGGGATTGGGCCAGGTGTCCTGCAGGGCGTTGGCCAGCCGGCGGCGCAGCGCCTGGAGTTCGAAGCTCGCCCCGGCGCCGATGCGCGGCACCACCCAAAAGGACAGCTCCGTGTCAGGCGTCATGGCGGCCAGGGCCACACGCCCCCACTCCGTGCGTTCAGCCAGGGTGGGTTCGGGGCCGGAAAACAACAGAGCGCGCAGGGGCGCCTCGCGATCGCTGATCCAGGTGCCCTCGGCCCGTTGGATGAAGTGGAAGACGCCGCCGGACCCTCGCAGTTGCTGCACGTCCGCAGAGAGACCGAAACCCGTCCACTTCACCACGCGAGACCGGGCCCCCTGGCTGAGCGGGTTCAACTTCAGCAGCGTCATCAGCAGCTGGGTGCGGGTGGGCAGGTCGCCCGGAATGAAGACCAGGGTGCCCTGGAGGTTGCGGCTGCCCTCCCGCTCGGCGCCGTAGTGCAGCAGCCAGGCCTCGCGGTTCGCGAGGGGCTCCAGCGCCGGGGAGACCTGCTTCAGCCAGGGGTCGAAATGGCGCAGGGCGAAGCCCGCGCGGCTGCCCTGGGCCAGGGCCGGCAGGATGCCCGTGGCGGCGCCGTTGGTGCTGCCCGTGCCCCCAGCCAGGGCCGCCAGTTTTTCCAGACCGGGCCGCAACTGCTTCAAGTGCATGAGCACGCCGGGCTGGGCCGCCTGTTCCAGTCCCTTCGGGAAGGTCGCGTGGCCGGCTTGGGTGAACAGGGCCGGGCTGGGGATCCACTGGAAACGCCAGCCGCCCTTGTCCAGATGCAGGCCCAGGCCGTGGGTCCAGGGGCGCTCGACACGGTTCGCGGAACCGAGGTAGGCAAGGGGATCGGAACCGGACTGGCGATAGCCGTGCTGGTAGAGGAAGAGGGCGACTTCGGGATCATGCTGTTTCAGGGCCTCGTCAGCCCAGATGGGAATAGAGCGCTGCCCCAGGAGCTGCAGGGCCGCGTGCCGGTTCCCCTTTTCCTTGAGCCGCGCCAGAAGGTGCTCCCACTGCTCGGCCGAGGTGGCGTTGGCGAAGGCCACCCGCTGCCAGGTGGGCTGGCTGCGCGTGACCGACCATTGCGCGGCCTGTTCCCGCGCCCAGGCAGGAACCTGGCCTGCGGCCGGCAGCGCCGCGCCGAGGATGGCCAAGGCGCAGACCCCCTGCGCGAGGTGTCGCATCCGATTCCCCCTGCCCCGCACTGGCACCTCCGGTGTCGAGCGATGCTACCAAGCCGGACCCCCTGCGCGGGGGGCCTCAATGTGATTTTTTACTGGCAGACTGGTCCAATGCCCGATCGCCGCGTGCTCGTGAACCTCCGGGGCCTGCTGACCCCCGATCCCGCCCGGGCCTGGGTGGTGGACCGCATTCCGAAGGCGGCCCTGGCCCTGGAAGGGGGCCGGGTAGCCTGGCTGGGCCGGGCCGCAGACCTGCCCGCCGCCTGGGCCGAGGCGCCGAAGGTCGATGGCGGTGGCGCCTGGGCCACGCCAGGTTTCGTGGATCCCCACACGCACCTGCTCTTCGGCGGCAACCGCTCGGGCGAATTCAACCGGCGCCTGCACGGCGTCAGCTACCAGCAGATCGCCGCCGAGGCTGGCGGCATCCGCGAGACCGTGCGTGCCACCCGCGGGGCCACGGTGGCAGAACTGGTCGCCTTGGGCGAGGCGCGCCTGTGCGCCTTCCGCGAGCGGGGCGTCGTCCACCTGGAATGCAAGACTGGCTATGGCCTGGAGCTGGAAGCGGAATCCCGCCTCACGGCCGCCTATTCGGAGCTGCAGCAGCGTGGCTGGAGCCTCGATGTGACACTGCTGCCAGCCCATGACCTTGCCCCGGAGTTCAATGGGGATGCCGAGGCCAATGCCCGCACCGTGGCCCAGGCCTGGCTGCCGGAGTTGGTGCGCCGCCATCCCGGCGTGGCGCGGTTCTGCGACGTGTTCGTGGAGACCGGCGTGTTCAGCGTCGAGCAGGGGCGCCGCATCCTCGAGGCGGGCAAGCAGCTCGGGTTGATCCCCCGCGTCCACGCCGACGAGCTTACCTGTACCGGCGGCGCCGAGCTGGCCGCGGAGCTGGGCGCCGCCAGCGCGGATCACTTGATGTTCTGCAGCGAGGCGGGCATGGGGGCCATGGCCAGGGCTGGCGTCACGCCGGTGCTGTTGCCGGCGACCACACTCTTCCTGGGCATGCGGGACTGGGCGCCGGCCCGGCAGATGATCGAGGCTGGCTGCCACGTGGCCCTGGCCACGGACTTCAATCCCGGTTCCTGTCCCTGCCTGGATCCCCTCACCATCCTGCGCCTGGGTTGCCTGCAGCTGCGCCTCACCTTCGAGGAGGCCTTCACGGCCATGACCCTACATGCCGCCCAAAGCCTGCACCATGGCGACCTGGGCCACCTCCACCCCGGCGCCCGCGCCGAAGTGCTGCTGTGGGATGTCGAGGAGCTGCTGGAACTGGTCTATTGGGTCGGCGAACCCTTTCGGCCTAGGTTCCTATCGAACTAGGGAAAAGCTACCGTCAACCCTTGAGCGAATGAGATTGCTGAGAGGCATTGGTGCCCCGCCGTTTTCCGCGGCGAACAGGCACTCCGGCCACCACGGCCCCCGGGCGATAAAGCAGAGGATCGGCTCTGCCGGGCCCCTGCGCGGGGGTCCGGGGGTGTGCGCGCAAGCGCGGAACCCCCGGAGGACATAAATAACGAAGCCCCGGGCCGATCCCCGGGGCTTCTCTTGCATGTGCGTGGGGTCTACTGTTCGGCGTGCCTCGAGACCTCCTGCACGATGTGATAGATCCGTTCCTTGGCGCGCAGCTTGATCTTCTTCAGCTCCACCTCTTCCAGGGATTCTTTGGCAGAGAGGCTGGGTTTCTTCTGGAGATCACCAAGCCGCGAATCGGCGGACTTGTGTTCTTCCATGAGCTTGCGGAATTCGAAGTGCTCTTTCATCAGGCGCTCCTGAACATCTGGGCGCAAGAAATCCATGACTCCTCCTTGCCATGGCGGAACCGATTCTAGTTCCGCGGGGTGATCGGGTGGACCAAGGGTAAGACTGCCCGGAAGGGCGTCAAGGCCAAATCGAAGTTGCCAAGGAACTCCATTGACAACTGTCACTTCCATGGGAACCTTTGCCCATGTCCCTGGATATTGACGCCTTGGTCCTGCAGCGGGCGGATGGTGTCCGCCTGCTGGGGCCTCTGAGCCTCACCCTCGCGCCGGACGATCGCCTGGGCTTGGTAGGCGAGAGCGGTTCAGGCAAGAGTCTGCTGCTGCAGGCCCTCTTCGGCGTGCTGCCCACGGGCGTGGCGCAGGCGGAAGGGGCCATCACGGCCTTCGGTACGCGGATGGACCGACCGGGCCCTCCCCGGGATCGCCTCCGGGGCGTCCGCTTGGGTTGGGTGCCCCAGAACCCGTTGCTGGCCTTCAACCCATTCCTGACCTTGGGCGAACACCTGGCCCTGCTGCCGGGCATCCACCGCCAGGAAGCGCCCCAGGCTGCCCTCGACCGGTTGCAACCCCTGCTGGCGCAACTGGGCCTGCCTGGGGATACCGCCTTTCTCGAGCGCCGGCCCCACCAGCTCAGTGGTGGCCAGCGCCAGCGCCTCTGCCTCGCCATGGCCCTGTCCTGCGAGCCGGAACTGCTGGTGCTGGACGAACCCACCACGGCCCTGGACCCCCTGGCCCAGAGGGTCTACATGAACCTGGTCCTCGGTCTCCAGCGGGAGCGGGGCCTGGGCTTCCTCTGGATCACCCACGACCTGGGCGTGGCCGCTGAAGTCTGCGACCGCCTGCTGGTGCTGTACGGCGGGGAGCCCCTGGAGGCGGGGCCTGCGAATGCGCTGCTGGCCGCACCGCGCCACCCCTACACCGCTCGGCTGCTGGCCGCCGCCCGGCGCCAACCTTCCGACGAAGCCGGCTTCCTGCCCGCCCCCCAGGCACGCGTCGAGGGCTGCCTCTTCCTGCCCCGCTGCCCGCAGGCGCAGGCCTGCTGCGCGGTCTGGAGTCCCTGGCAGGGCTCCGCCGCTGCTGGCGTGCGTTGCGAGCGCCCGCTGGAACCGCCCGAGTCCCCGTGAGACCATGGGTTGCAAGGTCCCGCAGGCCGCGGGTCCAGAACTTGGAAACCCCATGCTGACCTTGCCCCTGATGCACGCCCTCACCTTCGACGATGTCCTGCTGGTGCCGGGCTACTCGCAGCTCCATCCCAACCAGGTGGATCTCTCCACCCGGCTGGCCAAGGACATCGGCCTGCGCATCCCCCTGCTGTCGGCGGCCATGGACACCGTGACAGAGAGCCGCATGGCCATTGCCCTGGCCCAGCTGGGCGGCCTCGGGATCATCCACAAGAACCTCGGCCTCGAGCGCCAGGCCGAAGAGGTGGACAAGGTGAAACGGTCGGAATCCGGCATGATCACCGACCCCATCACCATCGGCCCCGACGCGCCCATCCGCGACGCCGAGGCCCTCATGGCCAAGTTCCGCATCAGCGGCGTGCCCGTGGTCGAAGGGCACAAGCTGGTGGGCATCCTCACCAACCGGGATCTGCGTTTCGAGACCCGCTGGGACATCCCCGTCAGCGAGGCCATGACCAAGGAGAACCTCATCACCGTGCCCGTGGGCACCACCCTGCAGCAGGCCCGCGCTATCTTGCAGAAGCACCGTATCGAGAAGCTGTTGGTGGTGGACAGCCAGGGCCAGCTGAAGGGCCTCATCACCGTGAAGGACATCGAGAAGTCCACCGAGTACCCCAATGCCTGCAAGGACGGCATGGGGCGCCTGCGCGTGGGAGCTGCCGTGGGCGTGGGCAAGGATCTGATCGAACGGGCCGCAGCACTGGTGGAATCCCAGGTGGACGTGCTCTGCCTCGACAGCTCCCACGGCCACAGCCAGGGCGTACTCGATGCCGTTAAGGCCCTGAAGCAGGCCTTTCCCCATGTGCCCATCATCGCGGGCAACGTGGCCACCTACCAGGGCGCCAAGGACCTTTGCACTGCCGGCGCCGACGCCGTGAAGGTGGGCATCGGGCCCGGCTCCATCTGCACCACCCGCATCGTCACCGGGGCCGGCATGCCCCAGATTACCGCCGTGAGCGAGGCCAGCCGCGCTTGCCGCGAGGCAGGCGTGCCCTGCATCGCCGACGGCGGCATCAAGTTCAGCGGCGACGTGGCCAAGGCCATCGCCGCGGGGGCCGACGCCGTCATGATCGGCAGCCTCTTCGCGGGCACGGACGAGGCGCCGGGGGAGACCATCTTCTATGGTGGCCGCACCTTCAAGGCCTACCGCGGCATGGGCTCCCTGGGCGCCATGAAGCAGGGCAGCAAGGACCGCTACTTCCAGGAGGGCAAGGAGGACACCAAGCTGGTGCCCGAGGGCATCGAGGGCCAGGTGCCCTACAAGGGCAAGATGGGCGACCTGGTCACCCAGCTCATGGGCGGCCTGCGAGCGGGCATGGGCCTCAGTGGCGGCCAGAGCATCGTCGACTTCCAGCAGAAGGCCACCTTCGTGGAGATCAGCGGCGCGGGCCTGCGCGAGAGCCACGCCCACGACGTGATGATCACCAAGGAAGCGCCCAACTACCGGATGGAGTAGCAGCCTGGTTCCCCCGCTAGACTGTCTCCATCCCCGGAGCCCCCCATGTCCCTCCTCGTGAAGAATGTCCACCTCGTGGATCCGGCGCAGCGGCTGGACGGGCTGGGGTCGCTGCTGGTGGTGGAGGGGGTGGTGGTGGCCATCGGGCCCGACGCCGAATTGGATACGCTGTCCGCCGGGGCCGAGATCCTGGATGGCGGCGGCGCGGTGCTGGCCCCGGGCTTCGTGGATCTGCACGTGCACTTCCGGGAGCCTGGGCAGACTCGCAAGGAGAGCATCGAGAGTGGCAGCCGGGCGGCGGTGGCCGGCGGCTTTACCAGTGTCTGCGCCATGGCCAACACCAAGCCCGTGAACGACAGCGTGGCCATCACGGAGATGATGCTCACGCGGGCCGCCAAGGCCGGCCTCTGCCGCTACTTCCCCATCGGCACCGTGAGCCGCGAGATGAAGGGCGAGGAGCTGGCCGACCTGGGCACGCTGAAGCTCGCGGGCTGCGTGGCCTTCTCGGACGATGGCCTGCCCATCAGCAATGCCTCGCTCATGCGCCGGGCCCTGGAATACACCCGCTGGCTGGACGTCCCCGTGGTGGCCCACGAGGAGGACCGCGAGCTGGCGGGCAAGGGCTACATGCACGAGGGCGCCGTGAGCGCCTCCCTGGGCTGCCTGGGCATTCCCGCCGCGGCGGAGGAGGCCATGGTGGCCCGGGACATCGTGCTGGCCGAACACACCGGCGGCCACCTGCACCTGGCCCACCTCAGCACCAAGGGCTCCCTGCGCATGGTGCGCGAGGCCAAGGCCCGGGGGCTGAACGTCACCTGCGAGGTGACGCCCCACCACTTTGCGCTATCGGACAAGGAGCTCATGAAGTTCGACAGCGACTACAAGATGAACCCGCCCCTGCGCACCGAGGCCGACATCCAGGCGCTGCTGGAGGCCCTGGCGGACGGCACCGTGGACGCCATCGCCACGGATCATGCCCCCCACGGCTGGGACGACAAGGAGGTGGAACTGCCCAGCGCCGCCTTTGGCGTCATCGGCCTGGAGACCGCCCTGCCCCTCACCCTGGAACTGCTGGTGAACCGTCGCGTCATCAGCCTCACGAAAGCCATCAGCCTGCTCTCCTGGGAGCCGGCTCAAGCTTTCCACCTGGACCGCCAGGGCCTCGGCAGCCTCAAACCCGGCGCCCCCGCAGACTTCGTGCTCTTCGATCCCAAGGTCCAGGTGGCCGTAGACCGCGACTTCATTCAGTCCAAGTCCTACAACACCCCATTCAAAGGCTGGACCCTCCCCGGCAAGATCCTCGGCACCTGGGTAGCTGGCCAGCGCGTGTGGGGCTAGGAACCCGGCCCACCTGGTTGATCCGTTTTATGGATCTCAGCCAGGAGGGGCTTTCCTCCACCCGCCTATTCGCAGAACCAGAGCCCTCTTCCCACTCACCTGCGCTGGGGCAACTTGCCAAGAATCCCTCGCTGGTCCGCTGACTTCTCGTTTGGAGAAAGCGAAGCCACAGAAAAACTACGAAGTGGTGAATTTGGGCAAGGTCTTCGAAGGGAAGCTTCCTGGCTATTTCTCCCGCATCTTGCGGTTACCGGAAGAGTCACGGCTGCTGCTTGTTACATCAACTCGATTATCGGATAACCTCCGCCTGAGAACCAGGAAACCACCGATGACGCAAATGGCGCAGAAACCGACTTGATCCGCATGGCTTCAAAGGCTGGATTGTGAATCGCTGAACATGCGTTAGACTTTGCCGATGAACCCGCCAGCGAAGGCTACCAGACGCTGCTATCACGCGCATGCAGGTACGCGTGCCGATGCGCTCGATGGGGTTCTGTTGGCATCCTTTTGGCAAAGACTGCTTGGCTACTTCGTCGACCTACTCGTGGCTGTGCTCATTTGGTTCCCGCTTGAATCAACCTGGCGATATGTCTTTCTGCATGAGAAGAACATTCACATCGTCTGGAATTTTCACGAGGCTGGGAACATTGTCGTGATGGTTCTCTATTGGGGCCTGGCCAATTATCTTGGCAACGGACGGACTCTTGGCAAGTGGGTGGCTCGCACCCAGGTGCTGTCACTCACAAGCGAGCGTATGGGTTTTTGGCAGTCCATTGAGCGCGGCCTGGGCTATGGCGCTGCGGTGCTGGAGCTGGGATTGGGGTTCTTGCAATTTTTCTGGGACCGGAATCGGATGTGTGCGCAAGACCGCCTCGCCGAAACCATTGTGATCGACGTGAGAGGGCAGTAACCCCGCGAACTGCCTTCGGATTCGAAGTAGTCGGGTTCTGGAAGGGTTGCCAGGCCTTCCCCGGGACTAGGGTCCTGCGTCTGCCACTTCTGAGCAGGCTGGACCGTTGGGCCTCAGTCACTGGCCTGAATGGTTAGTATTGTTAGACACCCTTCCATCCAGGAGCTTCAATGACGATTCGCCACTGCCTGCTCTTTGCTCTTATCGCCTTTCTTGCGTACCCAGCGAGAGCAGGCTGGCGGGCCACCACGCCATCCGCCGAAAAGGCTGTGAAGACACCCCGGATTGCTGCAGCACTCGAAGCAACTATGCGCTTTGACAAGGCCATCCTGTCAAAGGATGTGCAAGTGTTCGAAAGCATGTTCTCCGAGGATGCTGTCGTGAACAACCCATTCAACAGAATCGCAACCAAGCAGGACGCCGCAAACAACCTGAAAACCGGCCTGATCGACTACACAAGCCTCGAGCGATTCATCGAGTACGCCGCGATACGTGGCGAACATGAAGTTGTGTTCATGGGAGAGGAGACTTTGACCCCGGTGGGCAAAGCCAAATTTGCCGGCAAACAGGTTCGACGGCGCACTACTGAAATTTGGACCAATGTAACCGGCTGTTGGCAACTCACATTACGCCAAGCGACCATCTACTCTGCCGAGTAGACAACCCGCGGCACAACCATTCGATCGAAGCCAACCCAGTTAGGCTGCAAATGAGAAAGGTGGATGTTCTGTGGCGATAAAGCCCAGAACCATCGTGCCAAAGAAAAGCTCAATGGCCTGGTCCAGCCCAGCCCCGGAGCAACCGATCCATGACCTCTCCTGAAGTCGACGCCAAGATCCGGTCCCTCAGCGATTGGCGTGGCCAGGCTTTGGCAAAGGTTCGTCGCCTCATCCACGAGGCCGTTCCAGAGATCGAGGAGGCTTGCAAATGGGTCAAGCCCACTAATCCATTGGGCGTTCCCACCTGGTCTTGCGGCGGAATCATCTGCACGGGCGAGGTCTACAAACAGGTAGTCAAGGTGACCTTTGCGCGAGGCGCGTCCTTGAACGATCCTCAAGACCTCTTCAACTCCAGCCTGGATGGGAAAACGCGCAGGGCCCTGGATATCCGCGAAGGCGAGCTGCTTGCTGCTTCGGCTTTCAAGGATTTAATCAAGGCCGCCGTGGCGGAGAATCATCGGCCAAGTTCCAGAAGCCGCTAGAAGCCCCTATTTGGGCCGGGGCTTGGGCTGGGGCAGCGGCGTCCTCGAGTAGAGACCCATCGGATGCCCAACGGGATCCAGGACCAGGCTGATGGCGCCCGCACCGTCAGGCAGGTTGAAGGGGAAGCCAGGCACGACTGTTCCGCCCAGCTCCCTCGCCTTGTTGCTGCTGAACTGGACGTCGGTCACCTGGACGTAGACGACGCCATTGAAGGATCCGATCTTCCCCTCCGCGACCCGGATGGTGCCAATGGCCGTCCCGTGGGAAACGATCTCCGTCGCCAGGTCTGTGCCTTGGACCGGAGTGATCTGCCACTCGAAGAGACTGCCGTAGAATTCCTTCGAAAGTGCCAGGTTGGTCGTGGTGATGTCGAACCAGGCGACCCGCCCAGGTCCAACATCCGATTTAGGAGCTTTGGACGTCAGTGCCCAGAGTTGACCGGTCGCCAGAGTGAGGCTCATCGTCGTTGCCAAGATCTTGTTCTGCATCGCGATCTCCAAGGCTGGATTGATTGTTGCGAATCGGAAGTGTAATGCTCAACCCAGGCGCTCGCAACCTACCGCAGGGTTGAAGCCTTGAGCCCACCCTGCCCAGCGGCGTTCGCATGAAAACAATCCAGAGAAACAGCGACCTAGGCCGCGCTGGCTCTTGCCAATCCGACCGATCGCATGGAAGATTCCTGCTACCAAAACCTGGTGCCATCGAAGGGAGGATCCCTTGGTCATGCGCGTCATTCGACTCGGCAGCCCAAGAGGGGAAAAGGAAGGAACCCGCATCGGCACGGTGCGCCGACCCCCGCGTGGTGTGCCCAAGGCCCAGTTCGCCGCCCGGGACTTCTACGATGTGTGGTTCCCCAACCTGGCGCCCAGCCTGGAGACCATGAAGCTCGGCCTGGAGGCCAGCACACCCGCCCAGAGGGCCGCCTTCACCCGGCGGTACCGGGCCGAGATGGCCACCCCCGAGCAGAGTCACGTCATCGAGCTGCTCGCCGCCCTCTCCCACCAGACCAATTTCTCCGTGGGCTGCTATTGCGAGGACGAAGCCCACTGCCACCGCTCCGTACTGCGTCAGTTACTGCTCGAGGCCGGGGCCGAGCTGGCCTCGTAGGAAACCGAACGGAGAAGGGAGTCCCCCATGCGAGTGACCTACGCCATCGTCCACGTGAGCGACATGAGCCGGGCCGTGGCCTTCTATCGGGACGTGCTGGGCCTGCCCCTGCGCTTCGAGTCGCCGGGCTGGACCGAGTTCGCCACCGAGGGGGCGACCTTGGCCCTCCACGGGGGCCAGGGGCCGGGCGGGGAGCCCACCCTGAACCCGCCGGCTGGCCGTTGCCGCCCAGGCCTCAGCGTTCCGGACCTGGCGGCCTTCCACCGACGCATGGTCGAGCAGCGCGTGCCCTGTCTGCAGGAGCCGCAGGACATCTTCGGGGACAAGGTCGCCCAGTACGCCGACCCCGATGGCCTGGTGATCGCCGTGAGCGAGGACCGGCATGGGCGCTGAGCCAAGGCCGAGCCAGCGGATTTTCATCGCGCAGCACCACCCGGAAGCCCACTTCGTGTGCGGCCTGCTGGAGGCCAGCGGCATCGCGGCCGAAGTGCGGGGTGAGGCCTTGTTCACCACGGTGGGCGGAGCGGCGATCATCCCCGGAGCCTCTCCGGAGGTGTGGCTCGCCGATCCTGGCCAGTTGTTCCAGGCTCTGGAGATCGTCCGTCGCTTCTCGAAGGGCGAGGCCCTGGAAGCCGGTGGCGGGGTTTGGTCCTGCCCTGCCTGCGGGGAGGCGCACGAGCCACAGTTCACGGCCTGCTGGAAGTGCGGCGCCGACCGGCCGGATTAGATACCGGATAAACCCTCAGCCACAGTTGAACACGGGTGAACACAGCTGGATGGATGCCAGCCTCATCCGCGTCGATCTGTGTTCATCCATGGCAGACAGCCTTGCTTGCCCCAGGCTAGAGCGACTTCATGTCCAGCACGAAGCGATAGCGCACATCGTTCTTCAGCATGCGCTCATAGGCCGCGTTCACCTGCTGCACCGGGATGAGCTCGATCTCGGAGACGATGCCGTGCTCGGCGCAGAAGTCGAGCATCTCCTGGGTCTCCTGGATGCCGCCGATGAGGGAACCGCTGAGGCTGCGCCTGCCCATGATGAGCGGAAAGGCCGATACCGGCGTGGGTTCCGGCGGGACGCCCAGCAGCACCATGGTGCCTTCGACCCGCAGCAGGCCCAGGTACTTGTTGTAGTCGTGGGGCGCGGAGATGGTGTCGATGAGCAGGTCGAACTGGCCCGCCAGCTTCTTGAAGGTGGCATCGTCCGACGTGAGGCCGAAATGGTGAGCGCCCAGCTTGCGGGCATCGGCCTCCTTCGACTTGGAGGTGCTCAGCATGGTGACTTCGGCGCCCATGGCGGCGGCGATCTTCACGGCCATGTGGCCCAGGCCCCCCAGGCCCACCACGCCCACCTTGTCGCCCTTCTTGGTGTTCCAATGCTTCAGTGGCGAGTAGGTGGTGATGCCCGCACAGAGCAGGGGCGCGGCGGCGGCGAGATCGAGCTTGGGCGATATCTTCAGCACGAAGGCCTCGTCCGTCACGATGCTTGAGGAGTAGCCGCCCTGGGTGATGGTCTTGCGATCCATCTCCGTGCTGTTGTAGCTGAAGGCGGCGCCCTTCTCGCAGAACTGCTCCAGCTGGCGCTGGCAACTGGGACAAGTACGGCAGCTGTCCACCAGGCAGCCCACACCGGCCAGATCGCCCACCTTGAAGCCCTTGACGTGGGCGCCCACGGCGGTGACCTTGCCCACGATCTCGTGCCCGGGGACCATGGGGTACTTAGACCCGCCCCACTCATCGCGCACCTGGTGAAGGTCCGAGTGGCAGATGCCGCAGTAGGCGATCTCGATCTGGACATCGTGGGGGCCTGCGGCGCGGCGCTCGAACTGATAGGGCGTGAGGGGGTCGGTGGCAGAGGTGGCGGCGTAGGCTTTGGCGAGGGTCATGGAGGCTCCTTGGCGTGAACCTACCACTCTAACTCCGAGGACCAGTGGGCACCTCGGGGTTCGTGGCGATGGACCGACGCGGGGGTGTAGGATGCGAAACCAGCCCGGAGGTTCCATGCCCCGCCCCGCCACCCTGCCCACCCTCGACTGGAAAGCCGTGTTCGCTTCCGGCCTGGACTACGCCGCCTGGCTCGCCGTCGCCGAAGCTGCCGAACAGCGGGACAAGCTGGGAGTCGAGCACCAAGCGCTGAGCCTCGAGCCTGCGACCATCGGGTTTCTGGCCGCCCTGCCCCGGCCGGTCCACGTGGTGGCCATCGCCGAGGACTGGTGCGGCGACGTGGTGCGCCACGTGCCGGTGCTCCAGCGCATGGCCGAGGCCGGGCCGCTGCTGAAGGTGCGCTACCTCAGCCGCGAGCAGCATCCGGAGGTGTTCCTCCGCTTCCTCACGAACGGAGGCGAGGCCATCCCGAAATTCATCTTCCTCAGCGACCGCTTCGTGGAATGCGGCAGCTGGGGGCCCATGCCGGAGAGCTGCCGAGAACTCATCGCCCGGGGCAAGGCCTGCGGCGACGTGGCCGCCGCGCGCAAAAAGGTGTCCGCCGCCTACGGACAGGACACAGTTCGCCGCGAGGTGGTCGCCGAGTTGCTTCACCTCGTGGACATCGCTGTCAGCCGGGAGCCGTAATTCCCATCATCCGGAACATGAGGATCGCGCCGGCGGCGGCCACGTTGAGGCTGTCCATGCCCGAGGCCATGGCAATGGCCACGGCCCGGTCACAGCGGGCCAGGGCGGCTTGATCCAGGCCCGTATCCTCGGGCCCCAGCACCAGGGCGCTGCGGGGTGCCGGGCGCCAGGCCTGGGCGTCCTCCGCGCCGGGCACCAAGGCCGCGGCGATGATCTCAGAGGCTGGTGCCACCGCCTTCCATTCCGCCAGCAGTTCCCAAGGCTGTTCGGTGCGCCACACCGGAATGCGCCACACGGCGCCCATGGAGACCCGCACCGTGCGGCGAGTCCATTGGCCAGGTCCCGGCCCCGCCAGCACGCCGTCCAGGCCCAGGGCGGCGGCACTGCGCAGCAGTAGGCCCAGGTTTTCGCTGTCGTAGAGGCGCGGTAACACCAGCAGGCGCCGCGCCGCGCGCAGGGCGGCGGCGGGGGGCGGCGGGGGCACCTGCGCGCAGGCCATGAGTCCCCGATGGAAGGGGAAGCCCGCCAGTTCCGACAACGCCGCGGGTTCGGCCGTCAGCAACTCGGTGCCCTCCGGCAGGCGGTCCTGGAGCGCCTCGGCGGCAGTGGTGGTGGCGGCCACGGAAATCACCTTCACGCGCCCGGCCCGGGCCGCTTCCAGCAAATCCTCAACGAGGATGCGACCCTCGGCGATGAAGCAGGTCCCGTGCTCCGGATGCTCCCGCGTGCCGGCGAAGCGCAGGTCACGGTAAGGGTCCCAGGGATCGAAGTCGGCCATGGGAACAGCGTAGCCCGGAGCCATGCGATTCCAGTGGTTCGGACTGCCGGTCATTGAATTCGGATTAAACTCCAATGATGCCCGAGGCCCTCCTACCCCCCTCCCCCACCCGGCACGCCATCGAGCGGCTGCCCGCGCACCTGCGACGCTTCGTGGTGGACCAGGAGCACGCGGCCTACACGCCCCGGGATCACGCCGTGTGGCGGCACATCCTGCACCAGCTCACAGAGCGCCTTAAGGATACGGCCCACGGCAGCTACCTGAGCGGACTCGCGGCCACGGGCATCGGCCTGGAGCGCATCCCCAGCCTGGACGAGATGAACGTGAAGCTGGAGGCCCTGGGCTGGTCCGCCGTGGGCGTGCGGGGGTTCATCCCGCCCGCCGTCTTCACGGAGCTGCAGTCCCTGGGCGTGCTGGCCATTGCGGCCGACATCCGCAGCCACGAGCACATCGAGTACACCCCGGCCCCGGACATCGTGCATGAAAGCGCCGGCCATGCCCCCATTTTGGCGGACCGCCGCTACGCGGACTACCTGAAGCGCTGCGGCGAGGCGGGCTTCCGCGCCATCGCCTCGGTCGAGGACCAGGCCGTGTACGAGGCCATCCGCAACCTCAGCGTGGTGAAGGAAGATCCTACCGCGACCGCCGACGAGACTCGCCTCGCCGAGGAACGCCTCCGGGCTGCCTCGGCCAGCCGCCGCTACGTGAGCGAAAGCACCAAGGCCAGCCGGCTCTACTGGTGGACCGCTGAAT
Source organism: Holophagales bacterium (assembly GCA_038236735.1). Classification (GTDB taxonomy): domain Bacteria; phylum Acidobacteriota; class Holophagae; order Holophagales; family Holophagaceae; genus Geothrix. The sequence goes on from JBBRZL010000012.1 coordinate 27,445, forward strand.
ACGGCCTCGTGGGCGAGCTGGCAGAGCCGAAGCTCTACGGCGCGGGGCTGCTCAGCAGCCTGGGCGAGGCGGAGCACTGCCTCACCGCCGCGGTGCGGAAGGTGCCGCTCAGCTTGGCCTGTACCGATACCGAGTACGACATCACACGAATGCAGCCCCAGCTGTTTGTGGCCCGGAACTTCGACCACCTCTTCGAGGTGCTGGAGGCCTTCGAAGCCACCCTGGGCTGGCAGCGCGGCGGTGATCACGGCCTGGAGGAGGCCCTGCGCGCCCGCACCGTGAACCACCTCGTGCTGGCGGACGGCCTGGAACTCACGGGCAAAGTGGTGGCGCGCACCCCCGCCCGGAGCGCCCTGGGGCCGGGCCTGGCCACGGCCCTGGCCCGGGTGGAGGGACCGGTCCAGATCTCCTGGCACGGCAAGGCCGCAGCACGCCCCTGGCCCGGTGAAGCCCTGGTGGCCTTTGGCACCGGGGCCCTGCCTCCCCGGGGCGCCTTCAGCCTGGACCTGCCATCGGGCCTTTTCCTCACGGGCTTCCGTGTGGACGAGCACGAGGTGATCAACCTGCGGGGCCATCAGGATGGCCGCCCCCTGGACCTGCCCAGCTGGGCCCTGCTTTTCCTCAGCGCGAGCCTGCCCTCCGTGGCTGGCGGCCCAGCGGATCCCGGCGCCTGGGATGCCTGGTTCGGCGATCAGGCGGCCCTTGCCGAAGGGGAGGCCGAAGTCCAGGCGCGCTCCCGCAAGGCGGCGGCCCTGTCGGAGCCGCTCGCTGGGCTCTATGCCGAGATCAGAGAGGTGCGCGGCTCGGGGACAATCACGCCAGAGCGGGTGCGGGCCCTGCGGGCGCGTGCAGCTAACCATCCCGGGGAGTGGCTGCTGGGGTTGGAACTGGAAGAACTGGAGGCACTGACATGAGCTGGACCGAAACGAAGGGCACCCTGGTGCGGACCTTCAAGACGCCGGATTTCCTCACGGCCTTCAACCTGGTCAGCGCAGTGGTAAGCCCCGCCCAGGCCTTGAACCACCATCCAGACATCGCCTTCGGCTGGGGCTACGTGCGCATCACCCTCACCACCCACGACGCCGGGGGCCTGACAGAACTTGACCACCGCCTGGCCCAGGCCATTGACAGTGCAGTTAAGCCGTTTGATCTATCGAGTTTGTGACATTTTGCCCTGTTCATACACGAGAAGGTCAGGTAATCTGGAATGTCCATCGAGGAGTCCCTTGCTGAATCCGCCGAACCCCCTCCACCGCCCCTCCCTATGGCCGTTCTGGGCGCCCGTCATCGTCATGATCGGTGCCGGCCTGTTAGGTTCCACCCTCGGGTGCAACTCGGAGCAGATCGCCCACTACCGTGTGCCGAAGGAGGCGCCCGCCGCCCCTTCCGGCCCCAGGCCGGCGATGCCGCCCATGCCCATGGGCGAAAACACCGGGGCCCCTGACCCCAGTGGGGCTCAGACCCCGAACATGCCAGCCCCTGCGGCGGCCCAGGGTGCGCTGAAATGGTCGCTTCCCAAGGGCTGGAGCGAGGCCCCGGGTGGCGGCGCCATGCGCTTCGCCACGTTCAAGGCGCCCTTCGCTGGGAAGCTGGAGGCCACCGTGGTGGTACTGCCCGGTCCCGCCGGAGGCGAACTGGCCAACGTGAATCGCTGGCGTGGCCAGATTGCCCTGCCGCCCCTCGACGAGGCCGGACTTGCGAAGTCGCGCACAACCCAGAAATCCAAGGCCGGTACCGTGAATGTCTACGACTTCACCAGTGACGGTCAGGTCAAGAGCCGCATGATTGCTGGCTACATCGCCACACCCGATGGCAACACCTGGTTCCTCAAACTGACCGGTGACGCCGATCCCGTGGCCAAGGCCAAGCCCGATTTCATGACCATCCTGGGGAGCCTCCACCTTGATTAAGACTTACGCCTCCCAACTGTGGACTTTCATGAAGTCCCTCAAGCTCACCATCGTGCTGTTGTCCCTCCTGATGATCCTGGTGGTGCTCTGCACGCTGGCCCAGGTGGAGATGGGCACCGTTGGCGCCGTGAACGCTTACATGCGCAGCTTCATCGTCTGGAACCAGCCCCTGCTGCTGCGCATACCCTTCCCTGGCGCTGCGCTGGTGGGCCTGCTCCTCACCATCAACCTGGCCGGAAGGACCCTGGAGCTCAAGCGGACTTGGGCCAAGGCCGGCATGTGGCTGGTCCACACGGGCCTGGTGGTGCTCTTCGCGGGCGAGTTCGTGGCCGGCATGATGCAGGTGGACACCAACATGTCCATCGAAGTGGGCCAGACGGTCAACTACGTGCAGAGCTACAAGAACATGGAGCTGGCCGTCATCGACGTCACCGATCCCAATTGGGATGAGGTTTACTCGGTACCCGACACCCTGCTGGCCCGGGGCGGCGCCATCACCATCCCCGGCACGCCGATCACCCTGAACGTGAAGCGCTACTTCCCCAACGCCGAACTCAGCAACCTCGCTCCCGGCGCGCCGCCTTCCCTGGCCACTGCGGGCGTGGGTACAGGCGCCTCCGTCATCGAGCGACCCGTGGTCAGCGCCGACAACGAGATGAACCAGACCTCGGCCTTCGTGGAGGTCGCCGCCGGAGGCCGCAGCTACGGTACCTGGCTCACCTCCGTGGCCATCGGCGCCCCCCAGTCCTTCATGCACGAGGGGCACACCTATGTGCTCACCATGCGCCTGCGCCGCCAGTATCTGCCCTACGCCTTCACCCTGAAGCAGTTCCGGCATGACGTGTACCCCGGCACGGACATCCCCAAGAATTTCTCCAGCCTGGTCCAGGTGGTGAATCCCTCGCAAAAGGAATCCCGCGAGGTGCTGATCTACATGAACCAGCCGCTGCGGTACGAAGGCAAGACCTTCTACCAGGCGAGTTTCGGCAAGAATGACACCCTCTCGGTCCTTTCCGTGGTTGAAAATCCCGGCTGGCTGCTCCCGTATGTGTCCTGCGTGCTGGTCGCCCTGGGCCTGCTCGTGCACTTCGCCATCGTCCTGCGGCGCTCCCTCAAGCGGCGCCAGGACAAGCAAGGAGAGCTGACATGAAGTTCCTGACCAAGTATCTCGCCTGGGGCTCCTTCGCCCTGGCCCTGCTCATTGCCCTGGCCGTCGCCCTGCCCGGCGCCAAGCCCCGTGGCTTCGACGCCAGCGGCTTCGGCAATCTGCCCATCCTGGAAGGCGGCCGCGTCAAGCCCCTGGACTCCCTGGCCCGCAACTCCCTGCTGGTGATCCACAGCCGCCAGGGCTTCCGGCACGAAGGCCGGATGGTGGGTCCTGACGAATGGATGCTCGATGTCCTGTTCCGTTCCCAGGTGGCGGATCAGCAGGCCATCTTCGTCATCGATGATCCGGATGTGATCGGCCTCATCGGCGCCAAGCAGACCAAGAACCGCAACTACTTCAGCTTTGCGGACCTCGCCTCGCACCTCGACGAGATCCAGAAGCAGGCCTCCACCGCCCAGCCCATCGCGCCCCAGAAGCGCACCCGGTTCCAGGGCGCCATCGTGAACCTCTTCGATCGCGTCTACCTCTACTACAAGCTGCGCAACACGCTGCAGTTGGCGGGTTCACCCGGGCTCGGCTGGGAGCTGCAATCCCTCGGCACACCAGATGCAGCGCTGCGCCACCAGGACCTGACCCAGTTCGCCCAGTTCCGCATCCTCCCCCCCCCCACCGCCGCCAATCCCGACGCCTGGCTGAGCGTGGGCCAGGCCCTCAGCACCGCCAACGCCGGCGGCGGGCTGCACCCCGGTCTGATCCCCCTCGCCAAGCTGAATGCCGCCTATGTCGCCAATGACCCCGCCAGCTTCAAACTCGCCCTGGCGGAGATGGATGGAGTGGTTGCCACCTTGAGGCCCGGTGCCCTTGCCAAGGCCTCGAACGAGGTCATCTTCAACCGCGCCCAACCCTTCTTCATCGGCCTCTCCATCTACTTCGTGGCCTTCCTGGTGCTCTGCTTCTCCTGGATCTACAAGCCCGCACTTCTGCGGCCCACCGCCTTCTCCCTGTTGGCGGCTGGGGCCATCGTCCACACCCTGGGCCTCACCGCCCGCATCATCCTCCAGGGCCGACCGCCGGTCACCAACCTCTATTCATCGGCCGTGTTCGTGGGCTGGGGCGCGGTGATCCTGGGCCTCATCGTTGAGCGGATGTACCGCAAGGGCTTCGGCACCGCCGTGGCCGCCGCCGCGGGCTTCGCCTCGCTCATCGTGGCCCAGAACCTGGGCACCGAGGGCGACACCATGGAGATGATGCGCGCCGTGCTGGATTCCAACTTCTGGCTGGCCACCCACGTGGTGACCATCACCATCGGCTACGCCGGCACCTTCCTCGCGGGGGCCATCGCCATCGCCTACACCCTGCGCAAGCACATCGCCACCACGGTGGACCTGGAGACCGACAAGGCCTTGGGCGACATGGCCTACGGCATCATCTGCTTCTCGCTCTTCTTCAGCTTCGTGGGCACCGTGCTGGGCGGCATCTGGGCCGACCAGTCCTGGGGCCGCTTCTGGGGCTGGGATCCCAAGGAGAACGGCGCCCTGCTGATCGTGCTGTGGAACGCCATCATCCTCCACGCGCGCATGGCCGGCTACGTGCGTGAACGGGGCACCATGGTGATGGCCATCTTCGGCAACATCATCACCGCGGCCTCCTGGTTCGGCGTAAACCTGCTTGGCGTGGGCCTCCACGCCTACGGGTTCACCGACAGCGGCTTCGTCTGGCTGCTGTCATTCTGGATCACGCAGTTCGTGTTCATGGGCCTGTGCTACGCCCCGGCACGGTTCTGGGAGCCAAAGCCGCACTCGAAGGCGTAGGTTCGTTCCTGCCCGCAAAATGGCCCCCGGAAACCGGGGGGCATTTTGCGGCAAGCGAAAAGCCTGGGTGGGCTCAGCGCACGAGGCCCAGCCACTTCCAGTAGGTGAAGACGACAACGGTCATGAAGGCTGCGGCCAACACGCTCATCACCGCGCCGGTCTTCATCAGCTCTTTGGTAGTGATGTGGCCCGTGCCCATGGCCACGGCGTTGGGCATGTTGCTGACGGGCAGCAGGTATTGGTGCTGCATGTTCATGCCCAGGATGAGTGCGAAGCCCAAAGGGTTCGCGCCGATGGTCACGGCGTGGGCGATGATGATGGGCGTCAGGGCCGTGGTCTTGGGCCCACCGCCGGTGAAGAAGATCTGGAGGCCGGTGATGAACCAGATGAGGATCACCATCTGGATCATCTGGGGCATGGCCACGATGGGGGAGAACAGGGTACCCGCCAGCCATTTCGCCGCGCCGGAGCTGGCCAGGGCCGTCCCCATGGACAGGCCCGCGCCATAGAGCACGAAGACGTTCCAGGGCACCTTCTGCTGGGCCTCCTTCCAGGTCATGACGCCCCGGCTGGGCCAGAGCAGCAGGATCACGGCCAGCATGCCGACGATCACCACGTTCACCTTGTGGAAGGAGTCCGTGGCCCACAGCACCAGGGTGAAGAGGAACACCACCAGGGTGTAGGCCTCCATGCCGCTGAACTTGCCCAGGGCGGCCAGCTCGGCACGGACGAAATCCTGGCCCTTGCCCAGGTCCTTGAATTCGGGGGGCCACAGGAGCTGGATCACGTAGACCGAGACGATGGCCAGGAGGAAGGCCGGCGGGGCCCCCACCTTGAGCCACTGGGACCAGGAGATGGTGGTCTTGGTGGCTGCCTGGATGAGGCCCACGGTGATGGGGTTCCCCACGTGGGCGGTGAGGACGCCGATGCTCATCATGGTGCCACTCATGACCACGATGAAGAGCAGCGCTTTGACGATGTTGCTTTCGCCGGGCCGGGTGCCGAAGGCGTGGCCCACGCCGAGGATGATGGGCAGCATCAGCAGGGTGCGGGCGGTGATGGAGGGCACCAGGAAGGTGAGCACCGCCATGACCAGGGCCACCGCCCAGTAGACCTTGAGGGCCGAGCCGCCAGCGGCGTTCACTAGGAAGAGGGCGATACGCTTGGAGAGCCCCGATTTCTCCATGCAGGCAGCCATGATGAAGCCAATGACGATGAGCCAAAGGGCCGTGTTCGAGTAGCCCGCGAAGGCCCCAGCCAGGTCCGTGGCCTTCAACGCAGCCAGCAGGAACACGATGACCAGGGCGCTGAGCGCGTCATCCAGGGCTTGCGTCACCCACACGATAATGGCGAAGACGGCGATGGCCAGCGCGGCCTTGGCGGCCGGTTTCAAGGCCGCCGAAGTGGGCATCAACCACATGATCCCCGCCAGGCAGGCGAAGGCCAGCACCAGGTAGATCCACTTCTTTCCCTTCATGATGAAGCTCCTTCTGATTATTTGTTCGGATCGTTCAGTCCAGGCGAGTGGTTCCCAATAGGCCCTCGGGATCCAGCCGCAGCCTCAGCGCATGGTTCACTGCCTTCAGCGGCTCACTCGTATAGGCATCGTAGAAGCGCTGGTTGTGGGGCCCCACGCCATGCTCGGCGCTGTAGGATCCGTCGAAACCGCGCACCGCCAGATCGTAGATCTTCGTCTGGAGTTCCGCGACGATCTCCGCGGTGGGCCGGGGCGCCTCCGCCTCCTTCCACACCAGATTGAGGTGAGTCCCGCCGTCGCCCCAGTGACCGAAATCGCAGGCGCGGACGAAGGGATAGTCCTGGGCCAGCAGGGCCACGGCGGCGTCCGTGAAATCCGCCATGCGGCTGCGGGGCACACTGATGTCGAAGGCCAGCACCTTGCCTTCGTTGCGCAGCCCCTCGCTGATGTGGTGGCGGATGGCCCAGGAGTCCTCAGAGCGGCCCATGAAGACATCGGTGATGCCCTCGCCCCCCACGCCTTCAAGAAAGGCGCCCAGGCGCTCCTCGAGCACTTCCGCCAGGTTCAACGCCGCGCTGGGCAGGGTGGACGACAGCTCCACCAACGCCGTGTACGCGGGTGGGGGCGTGGCGCCATAGGGGTTCCGGATGTCCGGGTGGTGGGCGAAGACCGGGTTGATGGCGTTGGCGCTGATGACTTCGTAGGCCGTGAACACGTCTGCCAGTTCCCGCTCCAGGGCCTCCAGCAGGGCCAGGACAATAGCGCCGGAGGCGCAGCCCACCAGGGCCGTGGCCCGCTGCTGCGGTATCGGAACCACTTGCAGCACGGCGCCGGTGATCACGCCGTAGACCCCGCTGGTGCCCACGAAGAGCTGCTTGAAGTCCAGGCCAGTGTTGTTCTTGCGCAGGTGGTTCAGGGCGTCCACCACGGTGCCGTCCGCCAGCACCACTTCGATGCCCTGCAGGTTGTGGCGCACATCGCCGTACTTCAACAAGCGGGTGCCACCGGTGTTCGTGGCGATCATGCCGCCGATGGTGGGGTCGGCGCCCAGATCGATGGGAAACATGAGGCCGTGGGGCAGGAGCGCCGCATTGAGGGTGCTGAGCAGCACGCCGCCATCCACCACCACTGTGCGGTTGACGGGCTCGATGTCCAGGCGCTTGTTCAGGCGTTCCAGGCTCAGCACCAGCATTTGGCCAGTGGCATCGGGATTGGAGGCGCCCACCAGGCCCGTGTTGGCCCCCTGCGGCATGACCCGGAGGCCCCGCTCGTGGCAATAAGCCAGGAGCTTCGCCACCTCGGCAGTGGTGCCCGGGCGGGCCGCCAGCAGGGCCTTCCCCTTCCCATAGCGCCAGCCGGATTCGTACCGGACAAGGTCGTCGGCCTCGGTGAGGACGGCGTCGGGGCCCAGCAGGGTGCGCAGGTCGGCGGCGATTCGGGCGGCATCATGCATGGGGGTTCTCCTACCAGTCGATCTGCTCGGAGCCATCCAGACTGAGGATGATCCCAAGAGCAGGCTGCTGGGCCGATCAAAGACGATTCACGAGTGATCTTACTTGATCCAGGCGTTGACCAGAGCCTCAAAGCGCTCGCCCCGCTGCTCGAAGTTGTCGAACTGATCGAAGCTGGCGCAGGCGGGGCTGAGCAGCACCTGGTCCCCGGACTGGGCGAGGGCGAGAGCGGCCCCCACAGCCTCGTCGAAGGCGGGGATGGTCTCGTGGGGCAGGTCGCCCAGATCCCGGGTGAGCTGGGGGATGGCTTCGCCCAGGAAGATGAGCCGCCGCAGCTTGCCCGCGAGGGCCTCGCGCAGCGGCGCGTAGCTGGTGCCCTTGTCGGTGCCGCCCAGCAGCAGCAACAAGGGCCCCGGCAGGGCCTGGATGGCCGTCAGGGTGGCATCCACGTTGGTGCCCTTGGAATCGTTGTAGGCCCGCACGCCGCCCTTTTCGCCACAAAAGGCAAGGCGGTGGGCCAGGCCCGGATAGCTGCGCAGACCCGTGCGGAGGCCCTCCAACGATGCCCCGCCCCGTTGCGCCAGCAGGCAGGCGGCCAGGGCATTCTCCACATTGTGATCGCCAGGGATGTGCAGATCTGAACGTTGCAGAAGGTATTCGCCATGGAGGTGCAGCGCGCCCGTTTCATCACACCAGGCCTCGCAGGCCGACCAACCGAAGCAGGCCACCCGCCCGGCCCCGGGGGCGTCCTGCCACCACTCGGGATGCGCGACCGGCACCACGCGAAGGTCGCCGCTGAGTTGCCGTTCGAAGATCCGGAGTTTGGTCTTCCGGTACCCTTCCATGGTGCCGTGCCGGGCCAGATGATCGGGCGTCAGGTTCAGGAAGGCCGCGCCTTCGGCGTGGAATGACTGGATTGATTCGAGCTGATAGCTGCTCAACTCCACCGCGAAGGTCGTATTCGCTGGGGCCGTTTGCACGGCCTCAATGACGGGGGTACCGAGGTTGCCGCAGGCCACGGCGGAGCGCCCCGAAGCCCGCAGCAGGTGCGCGACCAGATCGGTGGTGGTGCTCTTGCCGTTGGTGCCGGTCACCGCGAGCACCTGGCTGCCGTCCTTCCGCTCCCGGAGCAGACGGTGGGCCACTTCCACCTCGCCGATGACCGGAATCCCGCGGGCCATGGCTTCGGCCACGAAGGGCGCCGTGCGGGGAATGCCGGGGCTGATGATCAATTCCTCGCAGCTCTCCAGCAGGGCCATGGGGTGGTCGCCCCATACCCCGGGGATGCCGGCCTTGGCCAGCATGACCTCCAGCTCCGGGCCAGGATCAGGTCGGCTGTCCGTCAATACAACGGGGCGCCCCTGCGAGGCGAGGAAGCGGGCCGCCGCCAACCCCGATCGTCCTGCTCCCATGACCACGCTGCCCATGAAGCCTCCCGCTCCAGCGTAACGGGGACAACGCCATTTTGACGCGATACACTGGGTGCTTGGTCATTGAACGATGTGGAGCATCCATGCCCCAGGGCTTTCTCGATCGCATGCTGAAGGGCGAGGGCGCCATCGTGCCCCACGTGCAGCCCATGTACCGGCTCTGCGACAATCGGCTGGTGGCCATGGAATACCTGGCCCACCACCTGGACGCGGAGGGCCAGGCGCATCCCGTGGGGCCCCTCCTCCAGGATCCCGCGCTTTCCCTGGAAGATCGCCTGGCCTTGGACCTGCGCTTCCTGGAAGCCACCTTCCGCACCTTGGCCCACGAGGGCGACGCCGCCCACCTCCACTTTGTGAACCTCGAGCCGGTGAGCCTCGAGGCGCCCGGGTTTTGGGAGTCACTGCCCCGGTGGATGATGGCCCTGCCCTTCGATCCCTCCTGCGTGGTGATGGAGTTCACGGAATCCCAGGGGGTGCACGACCTCCAGGCGCTCCAGGGCTATGCCAACCGGCTGCGGGACCTGGGCCTGCGCGTGGCGGTGGACGACCTGGGTGCGGGGGTCGCCAGCCTCACCCACATGGCGCGACTGGCCCCGGATTTCATCAAGGCCGACCGCAGCCTCGTGGAGCAGGCCCACCGTCGCCCCTACCAGGCCGCACTGCTGAACGCTCTGGCGCATTTCGCGAACGCCATGCGCATCGGTTTCATCGCCGAAGGGATCGAGACCCTCGAGGAACTGGAGGCCATCATGGACGCGGGCGTGCCCTGGGGTCAGGGCTTCATCTTCGGCCAGCCCTGGCCCACCAAGCCCAAGCCCATCACGGGAGTCATCGAAGCTTCAATGAACTGAGCGCCAGGATCGAGCAGACGATGGCGGTGATCCACATGCGGATGACCACCTTGGTCTCCTGCAGGCCACCCAGCTCCAGGTGATGGTGGAAGGGCGCCATGCGGAAGATGCGCTTGCCGCCGCGCAGCTTGAAGCTGCCCACCTGGAGGATCACGCTCACCGCCTCGGCCACGAAGAGGCCGCCGGCGATCACCAGCAGCAGCTCCTGCTTGATGATGACCGCCACGGTGCCCAGGGCGCCGCCCAGCCCCAGGGAGCCCGTGTCGCCCATGAACACTTCCGCGGGGTGGGCGTTGTACCAGAGGAAACCCAGGCAGGCCCCGGCCATGGCCCCCATGAACACGGA
>JBBRZL010000013.1:0-37072 GCA_038236735.1 Holophagales bacterium
GAGGCCTCGCCCTTGGGCGCCGAGGCCCGCACCGTGATCGTGCCCGCCGCCGACAACCTGTTCAGCAAGCGCAAGGGCGGGCCCAAGGACAAGAAGCAGGACCTGCCCCCGGCCGTGGCGACGCTGTTGCAGGATCCGCCTGTGGAAGTGAAGCTGCTGCTCGTGGCCTGGTCCAGCATTCCGGCGGGCCCCGGCAATCCATTGGGCTCAAAGCCTTGGACCGACTGGGCCAAGAGCGGAAGGATCCTGAAGGTTGGCCAGGTCGAGCATAGGGATGTGCCTGCCTTCATCGAGACCAAAGCCGCGGCCCTGGGGCTACGCCTTGGCTCCGGTGGGGCGCGCCTGTTGCAGGAGCGCCTCTCCAACGAGAAGGTTTTCGGAGGTCGCAAAAAGACCGAAGGCGCCCATCCCGGCATCCTTCAGCGGAGCCTGGAAGTGCTCCAACTCATGGCCGAGGGCGGACCGATCACCGAGGCCATGATCGACCAGGCTACCTTCCGCATGGCCGGCGAACGGGCCTACGCATGGAAGAATGCCTGGATGCGGGGTGATACCAATGGCGCCCTCAAGGCCCTGCGCGAAACCCTGGAGGACGATGCAAACGGGGCGCCACTGCAACTGCTGGCCCAGGTTCGCGGTGAACTGGGTCGGGTCTTCGAGTATCGGGATGCCGTGGCCCAGGGCCTGCGTGGTGCGGCGTTGCTGGATGCCATCGGCTTCAGCCCGAAACAGGCCTTCCTCCTGGATGGCTTGGCCAGTACCGCCAAGCGCCTGGAGGGGCCCACCCTTCAGCGCACCGTACAGCGCCTGAATCAGACCGAGCGCGATGTCAAAGGCACTGGTTTGGGGAAGAGCCAAGCCGCCCTGCTGGATCTCACGCTATTCCTCTGCCGCACCTGGGCCCGCTGACCTCCCGCGCTCGACGGCCAAGGGCCCGTCACGCCCCCATGACCTGGGGCCGATGCCAGCGGGTGCCCCTCGTGGTGCTGCATCTCAAAAAGGCAAAACATTCCCCATCAGAGTGTGTATTCGTGTGTATATTTGATGAATGGATAGTCGCTCCCTGATCGCCCTCCTCAAGCGCCATGGGTGGCAAGAGGCTAAAGGCCGTGGGAAGGGTGACCATCAGGTCTTCGTCAAGGGCGGCCAACACGTAACCGTCCCGCACCCAAAAAAGGACCTTCCGGTTGGAACCTTGAACAGCATCCTCAAGGCCGCCGGGCTCAAGTAAGGAGACAACATGCACTACATCGCCATCATCCACAAAGACGATAACTCGGACTTCGGCGTGAGCTTCCCCGATCTTCCGGGGTGTATCTCTGCCGGGAAAACACTGGAAGAGGCTCGCCTTATGGCCACTGAGGCACTCGAAACACATGTCTCCTACATGATCGAAGAAGGCCTGGTGGTCCCTGAACCTAGCTCCCTGGATGCAGTAATCAAACATGAAGACTACGAAGGGGCGGTTGCAGTCCTCCCGGTACCTCTCGCAATCGAGCAAAAGGTTCAGCGCGTAAACATTTCAGTTCCTGAACGAGACCTGGCACGAATTGATCGCTATGCCAGCTCTCACAGCATCAATCGCAGCACATTTCTTGTCCAAAGCGCGTTGCAAGCCATACAGGCCGCGGAATCCGTGAAAGCGCAGGAGACCACTGTACCGAGTGTCGTGAAATTCAAGCTGGCAACCACTGCTGGGAATTCCCCCTCCTGGAATTTCAATGCCGATACCCCAGTCGCTGGAGCGATTCAATGAACGCAAAAAAATCCGCCACCCTGTCTCTCAAGGACGCCACTGCCGTTTTGGTGAAACATTTCGATCTCCATGAGGGGCTGTGGAGCATCGCTTTTGACTTGAAAATCGGCGTGGGGCAATTCGGGCCTAGCCCTGAGGAGATTTACCCAGGGGCGATGTTCGGCATCAGCAGTATTTTTCTGCTCGGCTCCGAGCAGCGGGGCCCCCACGTTGTGGATGCCGCCCAGGTGAATCCCGCCCCCAAGGCACCCTCCAAAAAGCCGCGAGTCAAGCATCAACCAGAGGGTTAGGCCCCCAGGGCCTGGGGCCGATGCCACCGTGGGCCATCGGCGGTGTCTACGCGGCTGAGCATGCCGAGGTCGGTGAGCAGGTCCAGGTGGGCGGAGATGCTGTCGCGGTAGCGGCCCCGACTTTTGAACGCCTGGGCGACGGCCTCCAGGGACCAGAGGTGTCCGGTGGCGAGCATGACCTCGCGGAGGGCGGCGATCTGGGGTTTGAGATCCTTGGGCCAGGGGCGGGGCTCCAGGCTGCCGACGGCGGCGGGAGTCTCTACCTCGGGTTCCAGGTCGATGATGCGGGTAGCCACGGGCTGGACGGTCTCGGGGGCTTGGTAGTCGGGGCGGAGCCAGCGGACGACGCCCCGGGCCTCCTCGGCGGTCCGCTCCTTGTTCAGAGCGACGAGGTTCACGAGGATGTCGGCCTCGGGGAGGTCCACGGGCCAGCCGTAGGCGTCGGCGACGGCCACGTCCAGCTCGTCGTGGAGCTGGCGGAGGATCTCGGTTTGGGCGATCTCGTGCTGGGCCCGCTCCTGGACCGTGAACGCTTCCCCCGACCTCAGCTTGGCCAGCAGGTTATACATGCCCGTGATCGTCACCCCCCGGCCCTGGGCAGCCTTGCGGTGGGTATCCAGGCGCTCAGCGAGGTCGCGGATCACTACCTTCTGGGGCTCGGTGGCCTCCGGGAAGGGGAACGTATCAAAGCAGGTAGACTTGTTGTAGACAGGATCGTTCCCGACCCCCATGTTTCCTCTATTTGCTGAAGCCCATGCTTGATGAACATGCGAATCCAACACACCAAGGAACCAAGCGTCTTCCAGGGCGATTGCGATGAGCTTGTCATCCGGTAGGATCTCGCCAGAAAGGAACTGAAACACTCTGTGCTTGGCGACTTGGGGTGTAACAACGAATCGCTGGAGACCCTTGAGAGCCGGGCGAAATGTGGATCTTGGCTCTCCGAATATCCACCATCGGTCACGATGACCTGCTCGTTGTTTCTGATACCGCTCCGGCTTCACTAGTTCGAGCAGGTGTTGGTAAGGGCCTGGAAATTTGTTCCGAAGCTCGGATTCATTCATCCCGAAGGCGTCGATGATCATCGTATTTCTGGGCTCATCAGTCAGATCCCTACCATTTCGGAAAGGCTTGATGATCAAGGGCTGCCCCCAGGCCTCCCACTTCTCGGTATTGACCAGGAAGCCCTTGCCAACCGGGATAACCCCCCGACAGGACATCCCCTCATTTGATCGAAGGACTGGCAACCCTACCGTCTTGGCTCCAGATGTCAGGTCCTCATGGATTGCTAGGACAAACTGACCTTCCACCTTCACCGACTGTGCTTCTACTTCTGGCGTGTCGGCTCTGAGTTCTTTGATGACACGGCCAATCCAAGGCTGGCCCTCCAGTCCACCCACTGTCATGGCGATGCGGACGGCGGCGCCCTCGTCGGTCCAGGGGTGATCAGGGATGGCCCAGAGTAGCCTCAGGGGCTTTTTCGCGGCTGTGTGGTGCGCGATCACGCGGCGATTGAACGTCTGGGTGAGGCTGTTGGTGGTGATGAGGCCGAAGCGCCGAGTGTGCCCCGACCTGACCGACTCGGCGCCTTTGTGCCACCAGTAGAGGACGAAATCCACGCTGTCGGGCACCTCGGGGTAGGCGGCCCGCAGGGCTTCCACGTAGCCATCGCCAAGAGCCTCCCTCATCCTCTTGTTTCCCAGGAAGGGGGGGTTGCCCACGATGAAGTCAGCCTCGGGCCACGCGGCAGGCCTGGGCTTTAGCAGCTCCAGGATGGGCACCTGGGCGGTCTCGTCGGGGACCTCCAGGCCGGTGACGGGGTGTGTCTTGAAGGTTCGGCCATCCCAGCGGGTGCGGCCCGTGTCCCGGGTGCCGGTGTAGGTGAGCACGGCGTCCCGGCACTCGATGTTGCCGTAAGCCTGGAGCACGGGCTCGGGGGGTGACAGGTCGGGGTGCAGGCGGTGGAACCACTGGAGGTGGCTGATCCACAACACCAAGTCAGTGATGGCGGCGGCCCAGGGCTTCACCTCCAGGCCGATGAACTGGCCGGGGGTGACCAGCACGCCCTCCAGGGCCAGGGAGCGGCCCGTCTCGCCCAGGTCTTCCAGGCGGCGCTGGACTTCACCCTCCAGCCGCTTCAGCACGTCGTAGGCGGTGGCCAAGAAGTTGCCACTGCCGCAGGCGGGGTCGAGCACCCTCACGTGGGCGAGGTGGCGCTGGAAGTCGTGGAGGACGACCCGGGCCTTGCCCTTGTCGGCCTCCGTGGGGTCGTTGCCCAGCAGAGCCATGGCCTCGGCCTGAGCCAGCTCCCAATCCGCGCGAAGGGGTTCTTCCAGGGCCGGGCGGAGCAGGCGTTCGACGTAGGCCCGGGGCGTGTAGTGGGCACCCAGGCGGTGGCGTTCCCGGGCATCCAGGGCGCTCTCCAGCAGGGTGCCGAAGATGCTGGGATCGACCTCGGACCAGTCGAACCTCGCGGCCTCGGCCAGTCGGGCGATCTCATCGGCGGTGAGGTCGAGGGCGAGGCTCTCCTGGAAGAGACCACCGTTGAATCGCAGGACCTTGAGTGGACCCCAGAAGCCGCCGGTGTTCATGGCGTCCCACAGGGATTCCATGCCCTTGGGGAATGCCTCGGGGTGCTCCAGCCACGCGCCTTCCAGGGCGTTCTGGAAAAGCTTCTCCGGCAGGAGTCCCACGTCCTCGGCGAAGAAGGTGAAGACCGTCCGCATCAGGAAGCGGGCCACGGCCTCGGCGGAGAATCGGGTCTCCAGCGATTTGGCCAGCCCGCCCAGAGCGGCGGCCACCTCCCGGGTGACGACGGTGCGGGCCTTGGCGGGGTCGAGGCTCTGGGGATCCAGCCACAGGGTGCGAAAGCACTCCTGCACCTTGGGATCCCGGAGATCGTTCAGGGTGTAGGTCCGGCGGGCGCCGTAGCCACCGAAGGCACCAGAGAACCCATCCCAGACGTGGAAGGCGTGGCCGATGTCGCAGGTGATCACGAAGGGCGGGCGCTGCGGCAGATTGCGGGCGTAATTCACGGCCTGCCCGAAGGCGGCCTCCATGTAGCGGTCGTAGGCGCGGGTGCCACGCCGGGGGGCCGATCCCGGGGTCTCCGACGTGCTGCCCTGCTTGGCCTCCAGGACGAAGCAGCCCTCGCGGAACAAGTCGATGCTCCCCGTGGTGATCGTGCCGTCCAGGTGGGTGAGCTTCAGGTCCTTCTCGAAGCAGTAGGTGGCCCCGGTGCCTTTGGGCTCCGGTACCGGCAGGTCCAGCACGGCACAGAAATCCCTGAGGAAAGACTGGAAGTTGGCCCGCTCATTCCCGGCGGAACCACGCCACGTGGCAAAAAAGGCGTCAAGGGCCAGGGGGGACATGGAATCAGGGTAGCCGGGGGACATTCTTGGGCGAAGCGGGCATTGATCACTTGAGCGTGAGCTGCCCTGGGCGGATCATGGGGGTCTGATCCTGGAGCGCCCATGTCTGAATGCGTCATTCCCACGCTGACCTCCCCTGCGATCGTGGCATCCAAGTCCCTGCTGCCCGAGGGCTGGAAAGCCGACCTGACGAACCTGAAGGCCCTGGATCTCACCCAGCCGGTCCTGGAACTCCTGCGCCGCACCACCAGCCGCTTGCCCCAGGATGTCATCGATGCCCTGGTGACGGGCCGGGCAGCCGAGGAGGAAGGCAGCCGCGCCTTCAACACCCTGAACGACATGGTGCGGAACATCCTGCTGGCGGATGGCCAGGTGACGCCCCTCTGCCAAGACACGGGCACGGTGATCTTCTTCGTGCACCACCCCTACGGCCTCAGTCAGCTAGCTCTCAAAAAGCAGATCCGGACGGCGGTAGCCGAGGCCACGAAGAAGGTCTACCTGCGGCCCAACTGCGTGGAGGCCCTCAGCGGCAAGAACACGGGCAACAACATGGACCCCTTCCACGAGGGCCACCCGGTGATCCACTTCGAGGAGTGGGAGCGGCCGGAGATCGAGATCGCTGTGATGCTCAAGGGCGGCGGCTGCGAGAACGTGGGCGCCCAGTACCGGCTGCCGGACGCCGCCATTGGCGCAGGCCGCGACATCAAGGGTGTGCGCAAGTGCATCATCGATGCCGTAGTGAAGGCCCAGGGCCAAGGCTGCAGCCCTGGCATCCTCGGCGTGGCCATCGGCGGCGACCGCGCCACCAGTTACGAGAAGAGCAAAGAAATGCTCCTGCGCAAGCTCGGCACCAGGAACCCCAATCCCGCCATGGATGCCTTCGAAAAGGAGGTCACCAACGACCTCAACACCCTGGGCATCGGCCCCATGGGCTACGGCGGCAACACCACGGCCTTGGGCGTCCATGCCGAGGAGATGTACCGGCACCCGGCCAGCTTCTACGTGAGCATCAGCTACATGTGCTGGAGCAGTCGTCGGATGGTGCTGAAGATCGCCGGCACTGGCGAAGTTTCCTTCGACTGAATGAGCATTCCGAGGTTGCCATGATCCGTCTCACCACCCCCATCACCGAAGCCCAGGCCCGCCAGCTCAAGGTGGGCGACGAAGTGCTGCTCAATGGCCGCGTCGTCCTCAGCCGCGACATGGGCCACAAGTACATGAAGGAGCAGAAGCCCGAGTGGCTGAAGCCCATCCTCGAGAACATGGTCATCTACCACTGCGGTCCGGTGGTGAAGAAGAACGAAGATGGCACGTGGTCCTTCGTGGCTGCGGGCCCCACCACGAGCATTCGCGAAGAGCCCTACCAGGCCGACGTCATCGACACCTACCAGGTGCGGGGCATCATCGGCAAGGGCGGCATGGGCAAGAAGACCAGCGAGGGCCTCATGAAGACCGGCGCTGTCTACCTCCATGCGACGGGCGGGGCAGGCAGTCTGCTGGCCGCGCGCGTGAAGCGCGTGGTAGATGTGAAGATGCTGGAGGAATTCGGCAGTCCCGAGGCCTTCTGGATCATCGAGGTGGAGGACTTCCCCCTGGTGGTCACCATGGACAGCCATGGCGGCAGTCTGCACGAGATCGTCGCCCAGCAGAGCCAGGAGCGCGCCAAGGCGCTGACGGCCTGAGTCGGCAGCGCGGTTTCGCGTAGGCTGGAAGGATGGTCCAGACCTACCACCAATTCCGCCTCGATCTGGCATCGGCCCTGGCCCTGTGTCTGGACCCCGAGGAGGCGCATGCGGAGTGCATCCGGTGGTTCGAGGATGGGCTGGGCCTGTCTCGCAGCTGGCTGGCCGCCCATGGGGACGACCTGGTTCCGATCAGAACCCGGCGCCGCGTCAGTGGCTGGGTCCGCCGGCGCCAGCTGGGCGAGCCCTGGGCCTACATCCTGGGCTGGAGCCAGTTTCGGGAGCGCCGCTTCAAGGTGACCCCCGCCACGCTGATCCCGCGGCCGGAGACGGAGCTGTTGGTGGAGGCGGCCCTGGAGGTGGGCAGGCGGCTAAAGGTGGACCGTTGTGTGGATGTGGGCACGGGCAGCGGCATCATCGCCATCAGCCTCGCCCTGGAGACGGATTGGCGAGTGTTGGCCACAGATCTGAATGCCGGTGCCCTGGCCGTGGCCCGCGAGAATGCAACATCCCTGGGCGCTGAAGTCGTCTTCAGCGAGGGCAATCTGCTGGGGCCTGTGCCGGGTCCGCCGGGCCTGGTGGTGGCGAATCTGCCTTATGTGGACCCTGCCGATCAGCCAGGGCTCCAGCGGGAACTGGCCTTCGAACCGGCTTCAGCCCTCTTTGCCCCTGAGCGGGGGCTAGCCCTTTCTTCAGCCCTGCTGTCCCAGGCCAGGGCGAGCCAGGCTCCGGCCTGCCTCCTGGAGATAGGGGCGGGCCAGGGGGGCGAGTTGTGCCGGCGGGCCATGGGCCTTGGTTGGGGTAAAGCGATGATCCATCAAGACTTTGCAGGCCATGATCGCATTTTGGTGGCCCTGGGCTGAAGGCTTGGCACCATCCTCGCCCACTCTGGGTGCGGAGGTGTTCAATGAGGAAAATGCTGCCCATCGTCCTTCTGGTCACGGGGATCGGCTGCTCCATTCCCCATCGCCACGATCCCAATCTGTTGAAGAAACCGGCCATCCCCCTCATCGAAGAGGCACCGGCCACTCAGGCCCTCAGCGAGGGCAGCCTCTGGCGCGACCGGCCCTTCATGGCGGACCTGCGGGCCTACCGGGTGAACGACGTGGTGACCCTGCGGATCACTGAAAGCACCAGCGCCATCAGCAAGGCCGATGTGACCACCAAGCGGGATGGGAGCAACAAGTACAGCAGCCCCAACCTCTTCGGCATGCTGGCCGGCTTTGGCATCGGCAGTTCCACCAGCGACAAGACCACGGCCAATACCAACAAGTTCGCGGGCAATGGCACCACAGGCCGCAGCGCCACCTTCTCTACCACGGTCACGGCCCGGGTCGTGAAGGTGATCGGCAATGGCAACCTCATCGTCGAAGGCTTCCGGGACATCCAGCTGAACAACGAGACCCAGCGCCTCTACGTGGCCGGGATGATCGATCCCAATCGGCTGGATGCGGCCAACAGCATCGCCTCGGGCCAGGTGGCTGAATTGCGCATCGGGTACGGCGGCGAAGGCGTGGTGGACGAGACCCTGAAGCCCGGCTACATCAGCCGCCTGCTGAATTTCATCTGGCCCTTCTAGGAGTCTTCCATGCGCATCGCAGCCCTGTTTCTCGCGACCATGGCGCTCTTCGGCGCGGACTTGGCCAAGCCGGAAAAAAAGATCGAAGTCCGCCTCAAGGAAGTGGCCCGTCTGCAAGGCGTGCGAGCCAACCAGTTGCTGGGCTACGGCATGGTGGTGGGTCTGGATGGCACCGGCGACAAGGATCAGACCAAGTTCACTGTGCAGTCCCTCACCAATCTCATGTCCCGCCAGGGGCTGACGGTCAATCCTGCCACGGTGAAGGTGAAGAACGTGGCGGCCGTGATGGTGACGGCGGAACTGCCACCCTTCGGCCGCACGGGCTCGCGCATCGACGTCACCGTGTCCAGCACGGGCGATGCGAAGTCGCTGGCCGGCGGCATCCTGCTGATGACCGCCCTGCAGGGCCCTGACAATCTGACCTATGCGGTGGCCCAGGGGCCCTTGCTGGTGGGAGGGTTCAGTGCCTCGGCAGGGGGTGCTTCTGTCACGAAGAACCACCCCACCGTGGGCCGCGTGCCCGAGGGCGGCCTCATCGAGCGCGAGATTGGCGGGAACTTCAATTCCCGCGGGACCCTGCGGTACAGCCTGATGGAGGAGGACTTCACCACCGCCATTCGGGTCGTCCATGCCATCAATGAGGAACTGGGCGAGAAACTGGCCCAGCCCCTGGACTCGCGCACGGTGGAACTGGTGATCCCCAAGGAATACCAGGGCCGCGCCGTGGAACTGGTGGCCCGCCTGGAGAATCTGAGCGTGCAGTTGCAGCCCAAGGCGCGGGTGGTGGTGAACGAGCGCACAGGCACCGTGATCATGGGCTCCGAGGTTCGCATTGGCGCGGTGACGATCGTCCAGGGCGGCCTGAGCATCCTGGTCACCTCCACGCCCCTGGTGAGCCAGCCCGCCCCTTTCAGCAAGGGCAAGACCGTTACTGCCACCAAGAAGGACGTGACCACAGTCGAAGAGAAGCCGAAGACCATCAGCGTCGAGCCCGGCGTGAGTGTGGGCAAGCTGGCGGAGATGCTGAACAGCATGGGGGTGAGCCCGCGGGATTTGGTCGCCATTCTCCAGGCCATCAAGGAGGCCGGTGCCCTCCAGGCCGAGCTGAGAGTCCTGTGACCTCGCTGGGGCTTCCTACCGTTGATGTGCTGAGCCAGGCCCAGGGGGCCAAGGCTCCACCCGACCCGGCCGAAAAGACCGATAAGGCGGCGCGCCAGTTCGAGGGCCTGCTCATGGGGCTGCTCTTCCAGACCATGCGAAAGACGGTCAAACCCTCGGGCCTCCTCGGGGACTCGGGGGGTTCCCGGTCCACGTATGAGTACCTTCTGGACCAGGCGGTGGTGGATCGGGCCGTGTCCGGCGGCCGCGGATGGGGTCTGGCGGAACGGTTGAAGGCCAGCTGGGGCAAGTCAGAAAAAAACGATCAAAAAAAGTAGTGCCTGCAGATTGAGAGATTTTGGCAAACTGCCGATGGGTCTCTTGTCGAGGTGAATATGCGTGTCAGCGGTAAACCGGGTGGCGTTGGCAGCACCCAGAGCGTGTCCGGGTCCAAACCGTCCGCCACATCTGCGCCTGCTCCTGTCGCACTGGCTTCCGCATCGGACGCCGTCCAGGTTTCTTCTGCTGCGCGGCTCGTGGCCGTGGCCCAGGAGGCTTTGGCAGTCGTTCCGGACATTCGCATGGAGAAGGTCGAGGCCATCAAGAACCAACTGGATGCCGATGCCTACCACCCCGACGGAAAGGTCGTGGCCGAAGGGCTTATCAAGGAACACATGGCGCAAGGACGCCATTCCTAGCCCCTAATCCCCCGTCGTGAGGACATGATCAGTCCCCTTGGACAACGCCAGATCCTCCAGACCGCCGCTATCGAGACGGTGAGAGCGGCCATGGAGGGGGGCTTCCAGGTACAACGGGAGCAGGCCCGCCGGCAGGCCTTTGATGCCAAGTTGGCTGAAGCCATGCTGGACGTGCCGGAAGTGGCGGAATCCGATGTGCTCAAGTTGAGCGAGCATGGGCCGCAGGATCAAGGCAACCGGCAGCAGCATGGAACCGGGTCGTCCGAGGATCTCACTGGTGAGATGGAAGGTAGCCCGGCAGACGGTGCCGGGCCACACCTGGACCTGTTGGCTTGAGCCTTGCCGGAAGACTGGAGAGGAGGTCTTCCATGCTGCATGCCGTGCCTGAACTGCTGGACGCTCTGGAGGCCAGGCTGGTCAAGGGCGAAGATCCCACGGCCCTGCTCTCGGGAATCCGGTGGTCTGAACTCGTGGGCTGGCCCGCAGATCCCGCGGGAGCCCAGACCCTCAAGCGGCGGATCACCTCCCTCCAGGCCTTGATCGGGGGACTGCAGGCACCGCTGCGCGCAGCCCTGCTTGGCTTATCCGATTCCCAAGGGTATGGCCGGGATGGCATCCCTGCCGGAGTTCCGTCCCTGGTGCCCCGTCTTCGGGGGAGAGTGTAGCCATGCCCGGACTCTACGCTGGCCTCTACGTTGGACTCTCGGGCCTCAAGGCCCAGCAGTCGGCCCTCGACGTGGTCGGCCACAATATTGCCAATGTAAACACGCCAGGCTACACCCGCCAGCGGGCGACTCTCGCGGCCAACCAGGGCCAGACCGAGGGCCAGGTCTACTTCGGCACGGGGGTCTCCCTGACCTCGGTTCAGGGCGTTCGGGACAAGTTCCTGGATCTCCAGATCTATCAGGAAACGGCGCGCCAGACCGGAGCCAATGAACGCTTGGCCGGTGTGACCACCGTGTCAACCACCCTCGGCAATACCGGCACCACCGGCCTCGCGGCTCAGATTCAGAATTTTTTCCAGGGTTTCCAGGATCTTGCGGCCCATCCCGAAAGCAGCGCCTCCCGTACAAACCTGCTGGGTCAGGCCCAGACCATGATCACCGGGATGCAGGCGCAGTACCGCATGTTGGCTGATCAGCGGAACAGCGATGATCAGTCTGTGGCGAGCCTGGTGACCGAGGTGAATGCACTCACCGATCAGATCGCCCAATTGAACCAGCGCATCACTGGCTCAGTGCCCAAGGGTTCCGATAGCGATGCGGTGGATCAGCGCAAGACAGTGACCGACAGCCTCGCCGCCCTGGTAGGCATCAACGTTTCTGAAAGCATCAATGGCGACTATCAGATCACCCTGGATTCGGGCTCCGCGGTACTCGTCAGCGGTAACAGTTCCTTCAAACTCCAGACTTCGCCGGGAGGAGCGGCCCTGGACAACCATCTCGCGGTCCAGTCGGTGATGGGTGCTTCAGTCGTGGATGTCACGGGCAGCATCAAGAATGGCCAGCTCGGGGGCAAGCTGGATCTCCGGGACAACATTCTTGCGGGCTACCAGCGGCAGTTGGATCAGATCGCGGCGGGCGTGGCCGGGCAGGTGAACCTGCTGCACCGGACTGGCATCGCCGCCGACGGCGTGACCACCGGCAACGACTTCTTCCGGACTGGTGTGGCCAATGGGGCCAACGGCCTCCCGCCGTCGATCACGGCAGCCTCCTTCTACAAGGGGATGGTCAACACCTTGACCGTCAATGCCGCCGTTTCCGCCAATCCATCTCTCATTGCCGCTGCCGGTGTGGCCGGGGTCGTGGGCGACAATGCCAACGCCAACGCCATCGCCAAGCTCCAGTTGGCAACGGCCACCGTGGACACCAACGGCGATGGCGCCGGCGATTCGGGCCCCTACAGCACTTCGGTGGGCAGCCTCATCAGTGATGTGGGCACCACGGTGCAGAAATGGGATGCCCAGAACACTACCCAGCAGAACCTTGTGACCGCCCTCCAGGCCCAACGGGATTCTGTCTCCGGCGTAAGCCTGGACGAGGAGGCGACCAACATGATGACCCTCCAGCGGGGCTACCAGGCCTCTGCGCGGTTCATCAGCGTGATCAACCAGCTCACCGATGAGCTGGTGAACAGCTTTGGGAAATGATTCTGAAAGCAGGTGAGCCATGTCCATTCGTACCGTCCCCAGCACGCTGAATCGTCAGTCCCTCCTGGACCTCCAGCGAACCAACGAGCGGCTGGCCAACAACCAGCAGCGGATCAGCTCGGGCAACCGGCTCGTCAATCCCGGAGATGATCCGGCCGCCGCTGCCGCCATCGTCGATCTCGGGAACTCCATCGAGGCCAATAACCAGTTCCTCAAGCAGATCGATTCGGCCACATCCTACCTGTCGCCTTCGGAGGATGCGGTGAACGCTGCCGTCAATGCCAACATGCGGCTGCAGGAACTGGCTGTGGGGGCAGGCGGGTCCACCCTTTCAGCGGCAGATCGGGCCTCCTATCTAACGGAAATCGATTCAATCCGGACCAATCTGGTGTCCATCGCCAATACCCAGAGCCAGGGGAAGTACCTGTTCGCCGGTAAATTGACGACGACAGTGCCCTTCACGGATGCAGTCCCTCCAGCCCTCCCGGCCTACAACGGCGACCAGGGGCACATCAACCTCGACGTGACTGCAACCCAATCAGTGGCCACCAACATTCCCGGGGACCAGGTTTTCGCAAATGGCGGCCCAGGGTCGGCCAGCAATTTCTTCCAGGCCATCGCAGACCTCCGTGTTGGCATCACTAGCAACAACTTGGCCCAGATCCAAACGGCTTCCAACAATCTGACCTCCGTGCTCGACAACCTGAACCAGGTTCTGGCGGAACTGGGTGGCCGACAGGCAGGACTCCTGGCCCTCAAGGACACGCTGTCGGGATTCAACGTCAGTCTGCAGAGTCTCCAGAACACCAAGCAGGACACGGACTATCCACAGGCTGCTGTCGAGTACTCCAGTGATCAGACCGCGCAGTCGGCCACCCTGAGTTCCATGGCGAAAATCTCCAAGACGAACCTCTTCGACTACCTGGCTTGAACCGCCGAATGGCCCATTGCGGAGCCGGCTACGTCATTTTTTCTCAGAATCGAGATGGGCTTCCAGTGCTGAGAGGGCGCGCTTCCGATGAGCTGCGCCCTTGGCGGTCCTGACGGCCCGGGTCCCGCCCGAGCGCTTCAGCCCCCGGATATCCAGATCACCCTCCGGAAGGGGAGGAAGCAGCCCCAACATGGCGTTGGTGGGGCCGAAGTCCTTGCTGGAGGCGTGGGCCAGGTAGTGCAGGAGGCTGCCCAGAACGGTCTCTACGGGAAAGGGCAGGGCCGCAAGGCCCCGGACTGAGCGGTCCACGGAGAAGGCAGCAGCCAGGCCACCAGCGGCTGATTCGAGGTAACCCTCCAGGCCCGAGAGCTGGCCGGCAATCCACAAGTTCGGAATGGATTTGACAGCAAGTGTCGCATCGAGCATCGATGGGGCCTGTACGTAGGTGTTGCGGTGGATGCTTCCGAAGCGCGCGAATTCAGCGTCGGCGAGTCCCGGGATGAGCCGGAAGACATCCTTCTGGGAGCCCCATTTAAGGCGGGTCTGGAAGCCGACGAGGTTGAAGTGTTCGCCCGCAACCGTGTCCTGGCGGAGCTGGACGACGGCGTGGGGCCACCGTCCCGTCCTGGGATCGTCCAGCCCCACGGGTTTCATGGGCCCATGGCGCAGGGTCTCGCGGCCACGATCCGCCATGACCTCAATGGGCAGGCAGGCCTCGAAGTAGGGTGTGTCCAAATCCTGCAGAGGGACGCGCTCAGCGGCGAGCAGGGCATCCAGGAACTGTTCGTATTGAACCTTGTCCAGGGGGCAGTTGATGAAGTCGGCGCCGCCCTTGTCATAGCGGGCAGCCATCCAGGCTACCTCCATGTCGATGCTGTCGCGCTCGACGATGGGTGCGATGGCATCGTAGAAGTGCAGGCGGCCCCGTCCCGTGATGGCTGATAGCCAGTCTGCGAGGGGATCTGAAGTGAGCGGCCCGGTGGCCAGGATGGTCGGGCTCGATAGCTCTGGCCCGGTGGCCTGGGCTTCGGCCCACTGGATGTTCGGATGACCCTTCAGGGCGGTCGTCACCGCGACGGAGAAGGCCACCCGATCCACGGCGAGGCTGTTGCCTGCGGGGACCCGGGTGGCCTCGGCGCAGCGCAGAATCAGTGAATCCATTCGTCTCAGCTCGGCCTTCAGAATGCCCGTAGCCGAGGCGGGGTCATCGCTCTTGAAGGAGTTCGAACAGACCATCTCGGCCGCCTGGCCGGTGGTGTGGGCAGGGGTGCTCCACCTGGGCCGCATTTCCGTGAGGCGCACGGAATGACCTCGTGAGGCCAGTTGCCATGCGGCTTCCGAGCCAGCCAGCCCCGCTCCGATGATCTCAATCACGCCGCCTCCCCAGGAGGCCATCCTACTCCCGGCGTGCCCCTGGAGCGGCCTGACAGCGGGTCTATGGCCCGTTCGAGGTCACATCTGCAAATTTTCTCTTGCGTGATAGGAGAGGAATGATAGTCTGGATGTCCTGCGTGGTTGAGGCTGCGAGGTGCTGGAAGGGTCGGAAGGCTTTTTTCGGACTGTGCTGAGGAGCACGGGGGCGTCTTTGAAAACCGGATAGAAGATAAAGGAAGCCTTTGAGGGTTTTGTCAGGCGTCTAAGGATGCAGGGCAGAATTCAGAAGAAATATTCGACCAGAACATTTTTTTCAAGCCGAGAGGTTTGGGATTGAGAGTTCAGAATGAAACTTGAGAGTTTGATCCTGGCTCAGAATGAACGCTGGCGGCGTGCCTAACACATGCAAGTCGGATGTGCCGCAAGGTGCATGGCAGACGGGTGAGTAACGCGTGGGGAATCTACCTCTTTGTGGGGAATAACGCTCCGAAAGGAGTGGTAATACCGCATGAGACCTTGGACTGGGATGTTCATGGTGAAACCTGGGGACCGCAAGGCCTGGGGCAAGGAGAGGATCCTGCGTCTGATTAGCTAGTTGGCGGGGTAATGGCCCACCAAGGCGACGATCAGTAGCCGGCCTGAGAGGGTGATCGGCCACACTGGAACTGAGACACGGTCCAGACTCCTACGGGAGGCAGCAGTGGGGAATTTTGCGCAATGGACGAAAGTCTGACGCAGCAACGCCGCGTGGGTGATGAAGGTCTTCGGACTGTAAAACCCTGTCGTCAGGGACGAAGGTGTCTACGTTAATAGCGTGGGCGCTTGACGGTACCTGGAGAGGAAGCCCCGGCTAACTCTGTGCCAGCAGCCGCGGTAATACAGAGGGGGCAAGCGTTATTCGGAATTATTGGGCGTAAAGGGCGCGTAGGCGGTTTTTTAAGTCAGATGTGTAATCCCCGAGCTCAACTTGGGAACTGCATCTGAGACTGGAAGGCTAGAGTACTGGAGAGGGTGGTGGAATTCCTCGTGTAGCGGTGAAATGCGTAGAGATGAGGAGGAACACCAGTGGCGAAGGCGGCCACCTGGACAGTAACTGACGCTGAGGCGCGAAAGTGTGGGTAGCAAACAGGATTAGATACCCTGGTAGTCCACGCTGTAAACGATGAACACTTGGTGTGGAGGGAGTTGACCCCTTCCGTGCCGGAGCTAACGCGTTAAGTGTTCCGCCTGGGGAGTACGGTCGCAAGGCTGAAACTCAAAGGAATTGACGGGGGCCCGCACAAGCGGTGGAGCATGTGGTTTAATTCGACGCAACGCGAAGAACCTTACCTGGGCTTGAACTGCTATGGACCGGTGCAGAGATGTGCCTTTTCGCAAGAACTGTAGCAGAGGTGCTGCATGGCTGTCGTCAGCTCGTGTCGTGAGATGTTGGGTTAAGTCCCGCAACGAGCGCAACCCTTACCCGTAGTTGCCAGCGCGTCATGGCGGGAACTCTACGGGGACTGCCCGGGTTAACCGGGAGGAAGGTGGGGATGATGTCAAGTCCTCATGGCCCTTATGTCCAGGGCTACACACGTGCTACAATGGGCGATACAAACCGTTGCAAAGTCGCGAGATGGAGCTAATCGGAGAAAGTCGTCCTCAGTTCGGATTGTAGTCTGCAACTCGACTACATGAAGGTGGAATCGCTAGTAATCGTGTATCAGAATGATACGGTGAATACGTTCCCGGGCCTTGTACACACCGCCCGTCACATCACGAAAGCCGGGAGCACTTGAAGAGGCTGTGGTAACCCGCAAGGGAGCTAGGTCTCAATGGTGAACTTGGTGATTGGGGTGAAGTCGTAACAAGGTAGCTGTAGGAGAACCTGTGGCTGGATCACCTCCTTTCTAAGGAGAGTCGCCTTTCGAGGCGACGATAGGTCAACGCTTCCTGAATCGCAGTATCTATCCGGTTTTTAAAGGCGCTCGGCGTTATTTGACGAGCGTGCTTGCGGTGTTCGCCCGAGTTGGGGTGATCATCGGTGGTTCCGTGGAAGTCACGGGCCCGTAGCTCAGTGGTTGCGAGGGATGGTTTCGCGGGTAGGTTGCGAGTGCGGGTTTCCCGCGCGAGCAGCAGGGGCCCGGGGGGGACATCGCGAGCGAAGCGAGCAGGCGGTCCCCCCGGACTGCATAGGGGCCCGTAGCTCAGCTGGGAGAGCGCCTGGTTTGCATCCAGGAGGTCGTCGGTTCGATCCCGGTCGGGTCCACCAGCGCCTGCTGGGGTACGCAATCGGGGCCTATAGCTCAGTCTGGTTAGAGCGCACGCCTGATAAGCGTGAGGTCGGTGGTTCGAATCCACCTAGGCCCACCAGTTATCAAGTTGAGTTGAGTTGAGATCCCGAGGGATTTGAATCCAGCTCAAAGTCGATTCACGGATCGATTGCCGAGAGGCGGAGTTGTTTGACAATCAAATAGAAGGAATAGAGAAGGGTGATCCATCGCGTTGTTAGTGGCGTGGTGGGCTTAAGGCGAGGCAAGTTTAGCGAATCAATACTTTTGGGGTGGAAGTCAATGTAATTCATTGATGGAAGGCCAAGTTATAAAGGGTTGACGGTGGATGCCTTGGCAGATGACAGCGATGAAGGACGTGGTAAGCTGCGAAAAGTCTCGGGGAGTTGCACGCGAACGGTGATCCGGGAATGTCCGAATGGGGAAACCCGGCTGGGTGAAAGCTCAGTCATCTGGAAGCTGAATTCATAGGCTTCGAGAAGCGAACGTGGGGAAGTGAACCATCTCAGTACCCACAGGAACAGAAAACAACAGTGATTCCGGTAGTAGCGGCGAGCGAAACCGGAAGAGCCCAAACCTCATACGTGTAAGCGGCAGGCGTTGCGTATGGGGGGTCGTGGGACCTACAGGTTGAGGCTGCCCCTCAACACAGAGTTACAAAACCTCTAGTTAGCGGAACGGCATGGAAAGGCCGGCGATACAGGGTGATAGCCCCTTATGCGAAAGCTACGAGGACTCTGAGTGGTGTTCCCAAGTATGTCGGGGCACGAGAAACCTTGACAGAATTTGCCGCGACCATGCGGTAAGGCTAAATATGTTCATCTGACCGATAGTGAACCAGTACCGTGAGGGAAAGGCGAAAAGAACCCCGATGAGGGGAGTGAAATAGAACCTGAAACCGTCAATCTACAAGCAGTGGAACCACCATGGCCAGGCTTGCCTGTCCGGTGGAACCGCGTGCCTTTTGCATAATGAGCCGGCTAGTTATTTTCAGTGGCGAGGCGAAGCCGATGAGGCGAAGTCGCAGGGAAACCGAGTCTGAATAGGGCGACAGTCGCTGGAAATAGACGCGAAACGGGATGATCTATCCTTGACCAGGATGAAGGTAGGGTGAAACCTATTGGAGGTCCGAACCAGTGTGGGTTGAAAACCGCTTGGATGAGTTGAGGATAGGGGTGAAAGGCCAATCAAATTCCGTGATAGCTCGTTCTCCCCGAAATAGCTTTAGGGCTAGCGTCGGATGTTTCGTCGTGCAGGTAGAGACCTGAATGGACTAGGGGGCTTACCAGCTTACTGAATCCAACCAATCTTCGAATGGCACGCCGTGAAGTCCGGCAGTCAGACTGCGGGTGATAAGATCCGTAGTCGAGAGGGAAAGAACCCAGATCGCCAGCTAAGGTCCCAAAATACATGCTAAGTGGAAAAGGATGTGGATGTGCTTAGACAGCCAGGAGGTTAGCTTAGAAGCAGCTATCCTTTAAAGAAAGCGTAATAGCTCACTGGTCAAGCGGGTCTGTGCCGACAATTCAACGGGGCTCAAGCATGTTACCGAAGCTGCGAACGTAAGTGGTAGGGGAGCATTCCCTACGTCTGTGAAGGTTGACCGTAAGGACAGCTGGAGACATGGGAAGAGACTCTGTCGGCATAAGTAGCGTAAAGACAGGCGAGAACCCTGTCCGCCGTAAGACTAAGGTTTCCAACGCAAGGTCAATCCGCGTTGGGTTAGTCGGACCCTAAGCCGAGGCCGAAAGGCGTAGGCGATGGAAGGCTGGTTAATATTCCAGCACCATGAATACTTCGTTTGTACGATGCAGGGACGCAGGAAGGTAGGGACGCAGGGCTATGGAATGTCCTGTGAAAGGAACCAAGGGTGGTGCTTAGGGAAGTCCGGGTGCCATGAGCTCAAGGTTTCTGACGAAAAGTCTTAATCCTACACTGCCGAGAAAAGCTGCTAAGGAGAGGTATTTGTGTCCGTACCGCAAACCGACACAGGTAGTCGAGGAGAGAATCCTCAGGCGTTTGAGA
The DNA here is from genome assembly GCA_038236735.1 of Holophagales bacterium. GTDB lineage: Bacteria > Acidobacteriota > Holophagae > Holophagales > Holophagaceae > Geothrix. The sequence goes on from JBBRZL010000013.1 coordinate 19,224, forward strand.
GAACTCTGCTGAAGGAACTCGGCAAATTAACCCCGTAACTTCGGGAGAAGGGGTACCACGGTAGGGTTCATAGCCCGAGGTGGTGGCACATAAATGTCCCAGGCGACTGTTTAACAAAAACACAGGTCTCTGCAAACTCCAAAGAGGAGGTATAGGGGCTGACACCTGCCCGGTGCCGGAAGGTCAAGAGGAGCGGTCAGCGCAAGCGAAGCTGCGAATTTAAGCCCCGGTGAACGGCGGCCGTAACTATAACGGTCCTAAGGTAGCGAAATTCCTTGTCGGGTAAGTTCCGACCTGCACGAATGGTGTAACGATCTGGGAACTGTCTCCAGCAGAGACTCAGCGAACTTGTAGCACCGGTGAAGATGCCGGTTACCCGCACTTAGACGGAAAGACCCCGTGCACCTTTACTACACCTTGACATTGAGGTTGGCGTTGGACTGTGCAGGATAGGTGGGAGACTATGAAACTGGCTCGTTAGGGTCGGTGGAGTCACCCTTGAGATACCACCCTGTTTAACGCTGATCTCTAACTCGCACCCGTGATCCGGGTGGAAGACAATGTCAGGCGGGTAGTTTGACTGGGGCGGTCGCCTCCTAAAGCGTAACGGAGGCGTACGAAGGTTCCCTCAGGCTGTTTGGAAATCAGCCGTAGAGCGCAATAGTATAAGGGAGCTTGACTGCGAGTCAGACACGACGAGCAGGTGCGAAAGCAGGTTATAGTGATCCGGTGGTCCCGAATGGAAGGGCCATCGCTCAACGGATAAAAGGTACGCCGGGGATAACAGGCTGATCTTGCCCAAGAGTTCATATCGACGGCAAGGTTTGGCACCTCGATGTCGACTCATCACATCCTGGGGCTGAAGCAGGTCCCAAGGGTTCGGCTGTTCGCCGATCAATAGTGGTACGTGAGTTGGGTTCAGAACGTCGCGAGACAGTTCGGTCCCTATCTAGTGTGGGCGCAGGAGATTTGAGAGGACCTGTCCTTAGTACGAGAGGACCGGGATGGACTGACCTCTGGTGTTCCAGTTGTGTTTCCAAATGCAACGCTGGGTAGCTAAGTTGGGAAGTGAGAAGCGCTGAAAGCATCTAAGCGCGAAACACCCCTCAAGATGAGATCTCCCTATGAGACCCGTGGAAGACCACCACGTTGATAGGCCGCATGTGTAAGGCCGGTAACGGCTTCAGCTTAGCGGTACTAATCGGTCCATAGACTTGACCTTTCATCAATCAATTACATGAATAAGTGCAGGTTTGGGCCAGCTCTGAGCGTCAGCGAAGAGCGTGAAGCGAACCCAGGCCAGATCGGCTGCAAGCCGAATCTGGAATGGGTCGCGAGCCCAAACTGCCGACCAATACCCACGAGCGCGTTCAATGCTCTACGCGCTTCGCCTAAACCCTTCTCAACCCTTCTACCCTTCGTCGCGGTTTTTCCCCAGGGGTCACACCCGTTCCCATCCCGAACACGGCCGTTAAGACCTGGAGGGCCGATGATACTGCTCTGCACAGGAGTGGAAAAGTAGGTCGCTGCGACGTTAAAACAAGACGGGTCACCCCCACGGGTGGCCCGTTTTTGCGTACTGAACCCCCGTATCCACGGGGGTTTTTGCGTTCCGTGCCGGATACACTGAGTCATCCAATTGGGGGAGCAAATGAGCAAAGGTGTTTACACCTTCGGAGGGAACCGCAATGAGGGCAATGCCACCATGCGCAACCTCCTCGGGGGCAAGGGTTGCAACTTGGCCGAGATGGCTGGCCTGGGCATTCCCGTACCCCCTGGCTTCACCTTGACGACGGAACAATGCGTTGCCTACTACACCAATGGCCGGCAACTGACCGAGCCCCTCAAGGCCGAGGTGATCGAAGCCCTGCGCTGGCTGGAGGGCGTTCGTGGTTGCGGGTTTGGGGCTGCGGAAAATCCGCTGCTGCTCTCGGTGCGCTCCGGGGCCCGCGTCTCCATGCCGGGCATGATGGACACCGTCCTCAACCTGGGCCTGAATGATCGCACCGTCCTCGCCCTGGAGCGCGCCAGCGGGAACCCGCGCTTCGCCTGGGATTCCTACCGCCGTTTCATCACGATGTACAGCAACGTGGTGCTCAACGTGGAGCATGCCCTCTTCGAAGCCGAACTTGAACGCGCCAAGGAGCGTCTTGGCAAGCACCAGGATACCGATCTGAGCGCCGAGGACTGGAAGGGGCTCGTCACCGCCTTCAAGGACATCGTGCTCGAAGAGACCGGCCATGCCTTTCCCCTGGAGCCCATGGACCAGCTCTGGGGAGCCATCCGTGCCGTTTTTGAGAGCTGGAATACGGGCCGCGCCATCACCTATCGCCGCCTGAATCGCTTCCCCGATGACTGGGGCACGGGCGTCAACGTGCAGAGCATGGTCTTTGGCAACATGGGCGACGACTGCGGCACGGGCGTGGCCTTCACGCGGGATCCCGCCACTGGGGAGAAGCTCTTCTATGGCGAATACCTCATCAATGCCCAGGGCGAAGACGTGGTGGCGGGCATCCGCACGCCCCAGCCCATCACGCGCTCCCAGGCCGCAGGAACGGGGCTCAAGAGCCTCGAAGAAGTGATGCCAGCCTCCTTCGCCGAACTGGATGCAACTTGCCAGCGCCTGGAGAAGCACTTCAAGGACATGCAGGACATCGAATTCACCATCGAGCGCGGGAAGCTGTTCCTGCTGCAGACCCGCAACGGCAAGCGCACGGCCATGGCGGGCATCCGCATCGCCATCGACCTGGTGGACGAGGGCCTCATCGACAGCGGCACCGCCCTCCAGCGCATCGATGCGGGCAGCCTCTCCCAGTTGCTGGCGCCCGTCTTCGATCCCAATGAGAAGGACCGCCTGCGCCAGGATGGCCAGCTGCTGACCAAGGGGCTCAATGCGGGTCCCGGCGCGGCCACGGGACGCATTGCCCTCACCGCGGAAGCGGCCGAGAAGATGGCCCCCGAGGGCCCCGTGGTGCTGGTGCGGGTGGAGACCAGCCCCGAAGACATCTCGGGCATGGTGGCCTCTGAGGGCATCCTCACGGCCCGGGGCGGCATGACCAGCCATGCGGCCGTGGTGGCCCGCGGCATGGGCAAGCCCTGCGTCTGCGGTGCCTCCGCCCTGCAGATCGACACTGTCCGTGGCGTGGTGAAGGTGGGCACGCGCGAACTGAAGGCCGGCCAGGATTGGATCTCCATCGATGGCGCCACGGGCGAGGTATTTGCGGGCAAGCTCAGCGCCCATCCCTCCGAGGTCAATCAGGTGCTGGTGGACGGCCGTCTGAAGGCCGAGGACAGCCAGCTCTACCAGCGCTTCGCCAAGATCCTGACCTGGAGCCACCAGGCCAAGCGCATGAAGGTGCGCACCAACGCTGACACGCCGCACGACGCCGCCGTGGCACGGGCCTTCGGTGCCGAGGGCATCGGCCTCTGCCGCACTGAACACATGTTCTTCGAAGGTGAGCGCATTCTGGCCGTGCGCGAGATGATCCTGGCCACGGACACGGAGGGCCGGAAGAAGGCCCTGGCCAAGCTCCTGCCCATGCAGCGGGAGGATTTCGAAGGCATCTTCAAGGCCATGGACGGGCTGCCCGTGAACATCCGCCTGCTGGACCCCCCCCTGCACGAATTCCTGCCCCAGGACGAAGCCGGCCAGCAGGAGATGGCCGACGTGCTGGGCATGGACCTGGGCACCGTCCAGCGCCGCGTCTCCCAGCTCCATGAGTTCAATCCCATGATGGGCCATCGCGGCTGCCGCCTGGGCATCACCTTCCCCGAGATCATCCGCATGCAGGTCCGGGCCATTGCCGAAGCGGCGCTGAACGTGGCCGCGCAGGGCATCAAGGCCGTGCCGGAAATCATGGTCCCCCTCATCGGCACCGTGCGGGAACTGGTCTATACCAAGACCGAGATGCTCGATGAAATCGCCCAGGTGAACAAGGAACGAGGCGCCCAGTTCGCGTGCCCCATTGGCACCATGATCGAGATCCCCCGGGCGGCCATCACCTCGGACAAGATCGCCCAGGAAGCAGAATTTTTCAGCTTCGGGACCAACGACCTCACCCAGATGGGGTTCGGCTTCAGCCGTGACGATGCGGGCAGCTTCCTGCCGGAATACGTGGGCAAGAAGATCCTGGACGAGGACCCCTTCCAGAGCCTGGACCAGGAGGGTATCGGCGAACTGGTGCGCATCTCCTGTGAGAAGGGCCGCGCCGTTCGTCCCGGCATCAAGTTGGGCGTCTGCGGCGAGCATGGTGGCGATCCCCGCAGCGTGGCCTTCTTCCACAAGGTGGGCCTCGACTACGTGAGCTGCAGCCCCTACCGCGTGCCCATTGCCATCCTGGCAGCGGCCCAGGCGGCCCTCGAGCCATGACATGACCGAGGGGGACCGCCCGCCCGCTTTCGCGGGCTCTGCGTCCCCCTCGTGCACCCCACGTTGTGATCGGGCAAAGCCCGCTCACAAGGTCTGAACCCGCTATCCTGGAGGGGCCGCGCACCGCGCGGCCTTTTTGTCGGAAGCAGCCATGGCCAAGACCGTCCCCAGTTCGGCATCAGGGCAGCCCGAGATCATCTATTCGATGATGCGGGTCAGCAAGATCTACAACCAGAAGCCCGTCATCAAGGACATCTCCCTCAGCTACTTCTACGGCGCCAAGATCGGCGTACTGGGCCTCAACGGTTCCGGCAAGAGCACAGTGCTGCGCATCATGGCGGGCGTGGACCACGACTTCAATGGCGAGGCCGTGCTGAGCAAGGGCTACACCACGGGCATCCTGGACCAGGAACCTCAGCTCGATCCCGACAAGACCGTGCGCGAGATCGTCGAGGAGGGCGCCGCCGAGAAGGTGGCCTGGCTGCGGGACTACAACGCCATCAGTGATCAGTTCGCCGATCCGGATGCGGACATGGACGCGCTGTTGGCCAAGCAGGGCGAACTGCAGGAGAAAATTGACGCCCACGACTGCTGGGACCTGGATACGCAGCTGGATCAGGCCATGGACGCCCTGCGTTGCCCCGATGCCGACACCAAGATCGGCGTGCTGTCCGGTGGGGAGCGCCGCCGCGTGGCCCTCTGCCGGCTGCTCATCCAGGAGCCCGATATCCTGCTGCTGGACGAGCCCACCAACCATCTCGACGCCGAGACGGTGGCCTGGCTGGAGAAGCACCTGCTGGACTACAAGGGCACGGTCATCGCTGTCACCCACGATCGGTACTTCCTGGACCACGTGGCCGGCTGGATTCTCGAGCTTGACCGTGGCGAGGGCATCCCCTGGAAGGGCAACTACTCCAGCTGGCTGGAGCAGAAAGCGGGTCGCCTGGCCCGGGAGGAGAAGTCCGACCAGAAGCGCCAGAAGACCCTGGAGCGGGAGCTGGAATGGATCCGCATGTCGCCCAAGGGCCAACACACCAAGAGCAAGGATCGCATCGCCAACTACGAGCAGTTGGCGGGCGAAGATGGCCGCCAGAAGGAGCAGGAACTGGAGATCTACATCCCCAGCGGCCCCCGTCTCGGTGATCTGGTAGCGGAGCTGGAAGGCGTCTCCAAGGCCTATGGCGATCGCGTGCTCTTCGAGAACCTGAGCTTCGCGATCCCGCGCGCCGGCATCCTTGGCGTCATTGGCCCCAACGGCGCCGGCAAGTCGACACTGCTGCGCCTGCTGACCGGCCAGGAGGCCCCGGATTCGGGCACCATCCGCCTGGGCGACACGGTCCGCCTGGCCTACGTCGATCAGCTGCGCGCCAACCTCGACCTCGACAAGAATGTTTTTGAGGCGGTCTCGGGGGGCTACGAGCAGATCGAACTGGGCGGCAAGCTCATCAATGCCCGCGCCTGGCTCAGCCGCTTCGGCTTTTCCGGTGATTCCCAGCAGAAGAAGATCTCCGAACTGAGTGGTGGCCAGCAGAACCGCCTCAACCTGGCTCTCACCCTGAAGAGCGAAGCCAACCTGCTCTTCTTCGACGAACCCACCAACGATCTGGACGTGAACACCATGCGCGCCCTGGAGGAGGCCATCGAATCCTTCGCCGGCAGTGCCGTCCTGGTGAGTCATGACCGCTGGTTTCTGGATCGCCTCGCCACCCACATCCTGGCCTTCGAAGGCGATTCCCAGGTGCAGTTCTTCGACGGGAACTACAGTCAGTACGAGCAGTACCGCAAGGACGTGCTGGGTCTGAAGCCCTTCGATCCGCACCGCATCAAGTACCGCAAGCTCACCCGCTGATGCGCGTCCTGGAGCTGTTCTCGGGCCTGGGGGGCTGGCGCTATGCCCTCCGGGACCGGGGCACCGTGGTGGCCGCCTACGATGTGAGCGAGGCTGCCAATGCCACCTACGCCCTCAACCATGGCGACCTTCCCAGGGCCCGGGAGTTAGCCCATGTGCCCCAGTCGGAGCTGGCGGCCCTCGGGGCCGACACCTGGCTGCTGAGCCCGCCGTGCCAGCCCTTCTGTCGCATGGGGAACCATGCTGGCCTGGAGGATCGCCGCTCCCGGGCCTTCCTGCGTCTCATGGAGCTCTTCGACCAGGCGCCACCGGAGCGCCTGGTGTTGGAGAACGTGGAGGGCTTCCTGGGCTCCGATGCCCATGCGCTGCTGTCACGGCACATCAGGGACCATGGCATGCACCAGCTGGATTTGCAGGCCTGCCCCAGCCGCTTCGGCCTGCCCAACCAGCGGCCCCGGGTGTTCATCGTGGCCTCGCGGCAGCCATTGAAGGCGCTGCCAGTGCCTGATCTTCGGCCCCGTCCCCTGGCCGACTTCCTGGATGTGACGGAGGAGGAGGGCCTGTATCTCCGGGCCGAAGGCCACACTCGCCATCACCAGGGGCTGGACCTGGTGACGCCCGGCGACCGGCGCAGCGCCTGCTTCATCGGCGGCTACGGCCGGCGCTTCGTGGGCAGCGGTTCCTTCCTGCAGACGGAGCGCGGCATTCGCCGTTTCTCGCCCACGGAAGTGGCGCGACTGCACGGCCTGCCCGAAGGCTTCCGGTTTCCGGAGGCACTCTCCCCCGAAGGGCGCTACCGCCTGCTGGGCAATGGCCTGTCCATTCCCGTGGCGGCCTGGGCACTGGATCACCTGTAGAATCTGGCCATGCGTCTCCTGCTCTCCGCCTTCACCCCGGAACTGGGCCCCCTTGCAGGCGACCCGCCCCCGGGTTGGGAGACGGCCACGGTGGGCGTCGGCGCCGTCACTGCGGCAGTCGCCACGGCCCGGCTCCTGGCCGAGTACAAGCCGGAGGCCGTGCTCTTTCTGGGCACCTGCGGGCGCTACGATGACCGCCTCGCCTTGTTCGAGTGCCTGTGGGCCACGGAGGCCATTGCCACCTCGGTGGAGGAACGGCGTGCGGGTGCTTATCGTCCTGGTCTCGAACAGGTCAGCTGGGTGGCAACGCTGGCTGGACCACTGCCATCCCATGCTGTGGTCGTTCCGCCGGCCATCACTTCTACCCAGGAAGGTGCAGCCTTCCTGGCGGCGGTGGCTCCGGTGGAACACCTGGAACTCACCGGCGTCTTCGCCGCCTGCGAGGCGGCCGAGGTGCCCTGCGGCGGGGCCCTGGTGGTGGTGAACGAGGTGGGCCCGAACGCCCAGGCCCAGTGGTCGGCCAACCACGCGGAAGGCAGCCGGCGGTTGGTGGAGGTGCTCAGGGCCTCGGGTTATTTCGAAGAGGCGTGAAGGCCGAGACACCGTCGCCGGTGTCGATGCGCCAGCCGCCTGCCACGGCCGCGACGCGGACCCCGGACGAAGGCCCCGTGATCCAGGGCGTCAGGCCGAGGCGGTGGAAAGTCGCCAGCGTCTCCGCATGGGGGTGTTCGAAGCGGTTGCGGAAACCCGCGGGGATGATGACCACTTCCGGCTGCAGGGCCTCGACCCAGGCGGGATCCGAGGCATTCCTACTGCCGTGATGTCCAGCCTTCAGCAGGCGATGGAAGGATGGGACAGTCGTGGTGGCCGGGCTTTGCTCGATCACCACATGGGGTGCACGAGGGGGATGCAGAGCGACCGAAGGGAGCGGGCGGTCCCCCTCGTTCATGTTGGGATCGCCCAGGTCCAGCAGGTCCCGCTCCTGGATGGCGAGAGCATCGCCCATCAGCCACAGGTCCCGGTCCCGCCAGGTCACGCGCAGCACCAGGGACACCATGTTGGCGTCCGGCAGGAGGAAGGCCTGGGGGGGCCAGCGCACACTGAAAGCTGCCTCGCCCCGGGACCAGGCATCGCCCCGCAACAGGCCCGCCGGGTCGGTGCCTGCCGTGGGACGAAAGGGGGCCCAGGGATCCTCAATATCGGCCGTGACTGGCACAGAGGTGGTGGCCAGGGGCCAGATCCGCGCCAGGGTGGCCCAGCCGCCGGCATGATCCCCATGCGAATGGGTGAGCACCAGGTGCACCGGCTCGCGCACGCCGCGCCGGCTCAGCACCCGCGCGAGGCGGCGGCCCGTCCAGGGGCCCGGCCCAGTGTCGATGAGGGTGGCTGCTCCGCCCGGCACGCGCAGCAGCAATGCGTCGCCCTGACCGATGTCCACGGATTCCAGGGAGAGGGTTCCCGGTGCCCGTCCGGTGCCTCGGGAGGCGAGAAGACCCAGGGATAGTGCCACCAGCCCCACGGTGAGGGCGCGGGTGCGTTTCAATGTCCCCTGGAGGTGGGCCAGGGCCAGCCAGCCAAGGGCCAGCAGCAGCCAGGGCCAGAGCAGGCCCGTGGCCAAGGGCGCGATGCCGGTGAGGGCGGGCACGAGGCGATCGCCCATCCAGGTCAGCACGGCACCAGCTCCCTGGGTGAGGCCGGGCAGGGGGAGCAGGATCAGCAGCAGGCAGACGGGGGTGAGGAAGGCCACCAAGGGCAGCACCAGCAGGTTGGCGAGGATGCCCCACCAGGGCGCCCCCCCGTGCAGCAGGGCCAGCAGGGGCATCGTGGACAGCCAGGGCGCCGCCAGCCGGGCGAAGGGCAGGGCCAGGCGGCCCAGTAGCGGCGAGAGCAGGCCCGCCAACGGTTCCGCCCCCCAGAACAGGCCCAGCAGCGCCCACCAGGCCAGCAGGAAGCCCGGCTCCACACCGGCGGCCGGATGGCCCAGCAGCCAGAGCAGCAGAGCCAGGTGCAGGCCCGCCACCGGCGGCAGCTTCCAGCCGCTGCTGCGGCCGATGGCCCAGGCGATGCCCATGAAGAGGCCGCGCCACACCGGGGCGGAGAAGCCCACCAGGGCGCAGTAGAGCAGGCCGGCCGCGATGGACCCGGTGGCCACCCAGCGCAGGCGCAGGCGGCGGAACAGCGCCTCGATGGCGGCCATCACCAGGGTCACCTGCAACCCGGACACCACCAGGATGTGGATGGTCCCGCTTTCGGCGAACACGCTGAAGTGGGCCTCATCCGCGGGCGGAATGCCCAGGGCCAACGCCCCCCAGAGATCCCGGGCCGTGGGGCCCAGGGGGAGGGCCTCGAAGCGGCGCCGGACAAAGGTCTGCAGCCGCAGCAGCAGGGAGGGTTTGGCGGGGCCGGTGACTTCCAGCAGCTGGGCCGAAGTCAGGTGGATGCGCCGGGGCGCTTCGTCGCTGCGGGCTCGCCAGAGGGGTCGCTCCGCCAGGAAGCCAGGGGCGGGCTGGATGGGCCGCAGGTCGGCCCGCAGCCGCACCGGCGTGCCGGGTTCGGGCGGGGGCTGCTCGCCCTCAGCAGGCACGGTCAGCGGCAGGCTGAGCCCCCGCAGCGACTCCGGCCCGGAGAGTTCCAGGCTGCTGCGCAGGCGCTCGCCCTGGCGGGTCCAGGGGGTGGAGACCTGGCCTTCGACCGCCTGGAAACCCACTGGCAGGGCCACTTCCCAACGGGCCCGGCGAGCCAGCCCAAGGAAAGTGAAGCCTGCCAACCCCAGCGCCAGGGGCACCACAGCCCAGCGGCGGCTTCTCAGCAGAGTCAGGGAGAGGCATACGAGCAGGCCGCCAAGCAGCAGCCAGCGCGAAGCCACCTGGCCAGCCCACCGCTCCGGCACCAGCCAGGGCACCGCACAAGCTGCCAGGAGGGTCCAGGCCAGGGGCCAGAGCGAGGCCCCAGACAGGCGCTGCCAAAGGCTGGATCTGGAAAGCATGCTGAGAGTCTATCCAACCTGTCCAAACCTTGACAGGGGCTTGAAGCACGGGGAACCTGAAGCCATGAATCCGGCCCGGGCCCTGCTGGTGGACGACGATCCGACCATCCTAGAAGTGGTGGGCACGCTGTTGTCCCGACATGGGCATGAAGTGGTGGGCACGGGGTCCGGCCTGAGGGGCGCGCAGTTCCTGCAAAACGAGCCGTTCGATCTCGCGGTGGTGGATCTCATGCTGCCGGATCTCAATGGCCTCGAGCTGGCCCGCCAGGCCGTGGCCAAGCCCGACACGGTAGTGGTGGTGCTGTCGGGCTCCACCTCCGTGGAGACGGCCCTCCAGGCCATGAAGATGGGCATCTACGACTACGTGCCCAAGCCTTTCCGCTCCGAGGATCTGGAACACACACTGCTGCGGGCCATCGAGAAATCCCAGCTGAACCAGGAGAACAAGCGGCTGCGCGAGCAGATCCAGGGCCAGACGCCGGGGCCCTTCATGGTGGGCCGGTCGGAGATCTGGCAGAACCTGCAGAACTTGCTGCGCCGGGTGGCGCCCTCGCCTTCCACGGTTCTCATCTCGGGGCCCTCGGGCACGGGCAAGGAGCTCGCGGCCAAGGCCATTCATCAGTGGAGCCTGCGGGCGCGGGGGCCCTTCGTGCCCATCCACTGCGGGGCCATTCCCGAGAACCTGCTGGAGGACGAACTGTTCGGCCACGTGCGCGGGGCCTATACGGACGCCCGCACAGACCGGCCGGGGCGCCTCCAGCAGGCGGAGGGCGGCACGCTGTTCCTTGACGAGATCGGCACCATGCCGATGAACCTGCAGGTGAAGCTGCTGCGCGTGATTCAGGAGCGGGAATTCACGCCCCTCGGCTCGACCCGCACGGTGAAGGCGGATTTCCGCCTCCTGGCGGCCACCAACGAAGATCTGGGTGGCCTCGTGGAGCAGAAGCGGTTCCGGGAGGACCTCTTCTACCGTTTGAACGTGATCCCTGTGCAGCTGCACCCATTGCGGGAACATCCCCAGGACATCCCGGTGCTGGTGGCCCACTTCATTCGGAAATTCGGTCGGGAATTGGGGCTGCCCCTCAAGCAGGTGGAGCCCTCGGCGTTGCAGGCCCTGGAGGCCTATGGCTGGCCGGGTAACGTGCGCGAGCTGGAGAATGCCGTGGAACGGGCCATGGCCCTGGGGTCGGATCCTGAGCGGCTGCTGTTGCAGGATCTCCCGGCCTCCATCGCCGGCGTGCTGCCCTCGGTGGCCTTTCCCCGGCTGCCCCAGGACCAGGACCTGGGCCGGTTCCTGGAGGATCTGGAGCGCCACCTGCTCCTGGAATCCCTCCAGGCCACTGGTTGGAACAAGAGCGAGTCCGCCCGCCGCCTCGGCATGCGCCGGACGACCCTGCTGCATCGGCTTCGGGCCCTGGGCATTCCCATGGATCCGATGGGTGAGGCCGAGTCCACTCTGGTCCGAGAGGTCACCTGATGCACATGTCGATTCGGGGCACGCTGGCCCTGCTGCTGGCCTTCGGGCCCCTGGGTGCCTGGTCGCCCAGGGTTCACGAGGCCCAGACCGCCAAGGCCATCCGCCTCCTGCCGCGCAGCATGGCCCTGCTGTTGCGAGCCCATCCCCAGGCCCTGCTGGAAGGGGCTCGGGGCGTGGCCAACGACCAGCCCCCCACCGTCGAGCAGGTGGAGGCCCAGTTCCGCACCTTGTTGCGGCTGAGCGAGGAACACAAGCGCCCCGAGGACATCGTGCGCGATCTGGGGGTGCTGGCCCACTTGGTCCAGCTGCTGACGGACCCCTCCGCCACTGAGGGACTGAGCCCGCTCCGGGAGCATTTCGAGGCTTACGCCGATGACAATCTCTCCCACCTGCTGGTGACCCAGGAGCCCTTCTGGGCGGCCACCGGTAGTCTGGACCCCGGGCCGCCGCTGCGCCGCTTCCTGGCCGTCAAGCTGGAACGGAACCAGCGCCTCCGGGACTATTTCGACGAGGGCGCAGGCCGCCGCATCGGGCCCTGGGACGAGCTTTCCCTGCCCTTCGCCCAGATGCAGCTGGCCTTCTCCAACGGTGTACAGGCCACCGCCAACCTCTGGATCCTGGTCTGGCGGGCCGCGGGAGACCAGTGGGAACTCCCGGCTGGGCCCTGACCGTCCAGGTCACGAGCTTCCGCGAGACACTAGGGGTGCCCACCCAAATACATGCAACTTGAACGCCCTCCCGGGCACCACGTGGCAGGGGTCTGGGGGCACGGCAGTGCCCCCAGAGGGGTGACAGCCCGCGAACGCACTGCGTTCACGGGCGCCAGAGGGGCCATGCCCCGATGGAAGTGTGCCCCGCCAGCGACCACGCATCGCCTCAACTATTTCAGGTGGGGCACACTAGGCTGAAAGCGGCTTTCGGGCTATCTTGCCAAGTACCCCTTTGGAGATGGACATGGGCACCTATACTCGCCTTGGGTCTTACCTGCTGGCTTCTGAGCTGACCAGCGATCCCTTTGGCGCCGTGAGTCGCGCCGTCAGCATCACCGGTTCGACCTTCGAACGCCATGTGCTGGTTCGCACCTTTTCGGAAGAGCTGCTCCAGGCGGGCATGAACGTCCGGCTGGCCGAGGGCGGCCGCGTGGTGCCCCTGCTGGGGGGCGCCCGCATCTTTGGGCTCGGCTACCGGATCGAGGGCGGCAAGGCCCCGCACGTGGCCTGGGACTATGTGCCCGGCCGCAGCCTCGCGCAGCTCATCGAGAAGGCGAAGCAGGAACAGATCCCCTTTGGCGTGGATCACGCCCTCACCGTGATCCAGGGCGTGGCCCAGGGCATCGTGCAGCTGCAGGCCAAGGGCCTCAGCCACGGCGTGCTGAGTCCCCACAGCGTGTGGGTGAGCTTCGAGGGCGCCACCCAGCTGGTGGACGCGCCCTTTGCCGGGCTGGCCAAGAGCATGCTGGCCAAGGCACCGGCCCTGAAGCAGAAGCTGGCCTGCTACCTCCAGGGTCCCGAGAACGATGCCCTCCAGCTGGATCTCTTCGCCCTGGGCGCCATCCTCTATGAGCTGCTCACCTTCGAGCGCCTGCCGGTGGACGGGGACCTCCAGGCCATCCTTGACCACGCAACACTCAAGGCCGCCCAGGAGGAGGCCCCGCTGCCTGGGGAAATCCGCGCCTTCCTCGGTCGCCTGCTGCTGGGCCGCCAGTCCTTCACCACCGTGGAGGCCTTCAGCACCGAGCTGGAGCGCGTTCTCTACGATGGCGAATACAGCCCCACCACTTTCAACATGGCTTTCTTCATGCACACGCTGTTCCGGGAGGAGAACGACCGGGACGTCACGGCCATGAAGGTGGAGCAGGGCGACAACTACCTCGCCTACACTCCCGTGGGTGAGACGATGCGCAGCGGCGCCGCGCGGATCGAGCACAGCGAGGGGCAGGCAGAGAACAAGACCGGCCAGTCGAATTCCACCCTGCTCATTGTCGGGGGCCTCGTGGTCGTGGTGATCCTTGGCCTGGGTTACATCTTCTTCGGGCGTCCGAAGCTGGATCCAGCCATCCAGAAACAGCTGGCCGAGCTGCAGGTGCTGAAGGTGCAGCTCGAACAGCAGAAGTCCGATCTCGACGCCAAGGCCAAGGCCGAGAACGAGAAGACCACCCAACTGCAGAAGCAGCTGGGCGAGACCAAATCTGTCGAAGAGAAGGCCAAGATCCAGAAGCAGCTGGACGACGCCAGGGAGCGCCGACTGGAGCTGGAGCGGCAGCAGAAGGCGGCCGAGCAGAAGCTGACGGAGCAGAAGCAGAACGAGCAGAAACTGGCCGACCAGAAGAAGGCCGCTGAAACCAAGACGGTCGCGCTTCCCCCGCCGCCGGCCCCCGAGGTCCCCAAGCCCCAGCCCATGCAGGAGGCCACGAAGTCCTCGGCAGTGCCCACGGCCACTCAGCAGGCGGCAGCACAGGCCGCGGCCCCGGTGCTTGAGCCTGCCCGCATCCTGAACCAGGCCGCGCCAATGTTCCCCCTGCGCGCGGTCCAGATGCGCTGGGAGACGGCCCAGGATCACAGCGTCCGGTTGAAGGTCTTCGTGGGTGAGCAGGGCCAGGCCCTCAAGGTCTCTGTGATCGAAGGCGTGGCTGGAGCTTATGGGTTTGATGAAGCAGCCATCGAGGCCGCCAACAAGTCCAGCTACAGCCCGGCCACTCGCGACGGCAAGCCAGTGCGAGGCTGGACCCCGGAAATCGCCTACAGATTCCCCAAGCGGAAATAGGCCTGGCGGATGCCTGATGGCGGGCCTCTTCGGGGGCCCGTTTCATGCCAGTTTCAGGCTCGCTGCGCGGCCGCGTTGGCGAGGCGGTCCACCCGTTCGTTCTCCGCGTGGCCGGCGTGGCCCTTCACCCAGCGCGCCTCCACCTGGTGCCTCGCCAGTTGCGCGTCCAGGGCCTGCCAGAGGTCCGCATTCAGCACGGGCTTGCCATCGGCCTTCTTCCAGCCGCGCCGCTTCCAGTCCTTCAACCAGGCCGTGATGCCCTTCACCACGTACTGGCTGTCGCTCTGCAGCAGCACCTGGCAGGGCTTGCTGAGCGTCTCCAGGCCCCGGATGGCAGCCAGCAGCTCCATGCGGTTGTTGGTGGTGTCCGCCTCGGGGCCCGAGCCCTCCTTCTCCTGGATGCCCGTGGCCAGGTGCACCCGCAGCAGGTACCCCCAACCACCGGGGCCGGGGTTCCCCAGACAGGCGCCATCGCAATAGAGTTCGATCTTCATCCCACCAGGGTAGTCGCGGTCGCCGCCACTGCGACCACGGCCTTGCGGAGCAGTTCCACGCCGAGATCCAGATCCGCCGTCGTGAGGTTCATGGCGGGGCGGAAACGCAGGCCCTGCACGCCCGTGGAGAGGATCATCATGCCCAGCTCGTGGCCCTTGGCCACCACGGCGTTGCGCAGCTCTGGCGTGGCGATGTCCAGGGCGCAGAAGAGACCACGGCCGCGGGGATTCGAAGTGAACTCCGGGAAGTCGCGATGGATCTCCTGGAGGCCCTTCAGCAGGCGTTCGCCCTGGGTTACGCCGTGGTCCAGCAGGTTCTCCTCGCGGATGACGTCGATGATGCGCGTGCCGCGGACCATGTCCACCAGATTGCCGCCCCAGGTGCTGTTGATGCGGCTGGGCACCTTGAACACGCCGTCCACCTCGTCCAGGCGCCGACCGGCGGCGATGCCGCAGGTCTGGGTCTTCTTGCCGAAGGCGATGATGTCGGGCTGCACGTCGAACCACTGGTGCGCCCACCACTTGCCCGTGGCGCCGAAGCCCGTCTGCACTTCGTCGAAGATCAGCAGGAAGTCATGGCGGTCCGCCAGCACCCGCAGCTTGCGCAGGAACTCGCCCCGGAAGTGGTTGTCGCCGCCCTCGCCCTGGATGGGCTCCACGATGAGGCAGGCGATGTCGTCGGGGTTCTGAGCCACGGCGGCCTCGATGGCGGCGACGGCTTCGGCTTCCGCCGCCTCGACTTTGGCGAGGTCCATGGGGAAGCTGAGCTTGGGGTTCGGCACCCGGGGCCAGGGGAACTTGGGGAAGTACTGATGCTTGCGGGGGTCGGCGGTGTTCGTGAGGCTCAGGGTGTAGCCGGTGCGGCCGTGGAAGGCCTCGCGGAAGTGGATCACCTGGGAGCCCTTCTCGCCCTTGCCCGCCGCCAGGTTCTTGCGCACCTTCCAGTCGAAGGCCGCCTTCAGGGCGTTCTCCACCGCCAGGGCGCCGCCGTCGATCCAGAACAGGTGGGGCAGGTAGTCCGGCGCCGCATGGGTGCCGAAGGCCTCCACCCACTCCGCGAAGGCCGTGGTGTAGATGTCCGAGTTGGCCGGCTTGTTGACCGCGATCTCGCCCAACCGCTGCACGAAGGCGGCCTCCCGCAGGCGGGGATGGTTGTGCCCCAGCGGGGTGGTGGCAAAGAAAGTATAGAAATCCAAGTACTTGCGGCCATCCCGGGCATCCACGATCCAGGAGCCGTGGGATTTCTCGAGGTCCATCACCAGGTGGAAGCCGTCCACCAGCATGTGGCGGCCCAGGGTGTCGAAGACGGCGTTGGGATCAAGGTGTGGACTGGCCATGGCGAACCTCTGAAGACAGTTCAGTGTATGGTTTGGGCTGAAGCGGAGACACGCATGATTCCCTGGATAGCGGTTCAGGAAGCGCCTCTGGACGCCATGGCTTTACGAAGTGTCATGGAGGATCCCCACGCTGGGGCCCTCGTGCTCTTCGAAGGCCGGGCCCGGGACCACCACGAAGGCCGCCCCGTGCTGGAACTGGCCTATGAAGCCTACGTGCCCATGGCCGAAAAGGAACTGGGCCTGCTGCGGGAGCAGGCCATCGAGCGCTACGGCCTCACCCGCTGCGCCGTCCACCACCGCCTCGGCGTGGTGCCCCTCACCGAGGCCGCCGTCATCGTCGCCACCAGCAGCGCCCACCGCGCCGAAAGCTTCCAGGCCGCCGCCTGGCTCATGGACGAGATCAAGCAGCGCGTGCCCATCTGGAAGCGGGAGCGCTACCGGGATGGGAGCGAGAGCTGGGTGGAGTGTACGCACCGGTTCAAGATGTGAGCGCAGGCCCTGCCTCTGGCCGCCCGCGAACGGACGCGGCCCCGCCGCGTCCTCCTGCGCCCCGCTGCGCGGGATCGCAGAGCGGGACCCCCGGGTGGAGTGTACGCACCGGTTCCAGATGTAGGCAGCGTTCCCCCAGTACTTGTTTTTCGCTAAAATTTCGCCATACTTGGATCCCTCCTGGAGGTTCCGGTGCTGGCGATGTGGGTTCCCGAGCTGCCGTTCCAGCTGGCCTGTGGGCGGGATGGGGTGCTGCGGGACCGGCCCCTGGCCTTCCTGAACCCCGAAAGCCCCCGCTCGCCCAGCCTCTGGTTCGTGAACCGCCTGGGCCGCGCCGAGGGACTGGCGGCGGGCATGCCCCTGGACCAGGCCCTGCGGGCGGTGGCGGGGCTGCGGGTGCTGGAGCCGGCGCCGCAGATCTGGTGGGAGGCCCAGGGCAGCCTGGGCGACTTCCTGCAGCACTGGACGCCTCAGGGGCAGCTGGGGCGCCTGGGCGAGGCCCTGGTGGAACTCCAGGGCACCCAGCGGCTCTTCGGTCCCCTGGCGGACACCGCCGCCCGCATGCACCGCGACCTGGCCGCCCAGCACGGCTGGGACAGTCACGGAGGCCTCTCCCTCAGCGCCACCGCCGCCCAGCTTGCCGCCCGCGTGGAGCATCACCTGGAGCTGGTGGCGGACGGTTCTGAAGCCGCCTTCCTCGCCCCCCAGTCCCTGCGCCGCCTGCCGGACCTGGCCCCGCGCCTGCGCGACCGCTTCCACCGCCTGGGCCTGCGCTTCTTCGGAGACCTCCAGCCCGTGCCCCTGCCCGTGCTGGCGGAGCTGACCAACGCCAAGGCCGCCCCAGAGCTGCGGGCCAAGGTACGGGGCGAGGACCGGCCCAAGCTGCCCCTGCTCACGGAGCGCCCCGGCCACGCCCGCCACAACTGGCGCCTCCAGCCCCCCTGCCTGCCCGAGGAAGTGGGCCTGGCCGCCCGCTGCCTGGACTGGCTCTGGTCCGATGCCCGGCATCCCCGCAGCTTGGTGCTGCGCTGGTGGGACGTGGACGGCGAACCCCACACCTGGCGCGCCCCGCCCGAGGACCTCACGACCCCGCCCCTGGTGCTGGCCCGCCGCCTCCAGCAGGCCTTCCTGGCGGGCGCCACCCGCCGCCTCCTGGTGCGCGAGGTGGAGCTGCGTCTGGCCTGGGGCCTGGGGCGGGAGCGGGCCCTCTTCGAGGATCCCGTCCACC
>JBBRZL010000014.1:0-35917 GCA_038236735.1 Holophagales bacterium
CCGGCTTCGCGCTGTGCTTTCCAGGCGCTCACGTTCGATGGTGGTCAGTTCGATCAGCACAAAATCCCGCACTCGATACCTCTTAGTATCAAGTGCGGTGACTCAAACATAGGTCCCTCTATTTTGAGCGCACTACACTAGTAGCGCGGATCCCGCCCGCTACGGCCCCGGGCAGCGGCAAGTAGGCCATCCAGGGTCGGCCTCAGCAGGCGCCAGCGGCCCTGGAAGAACCGCTTCTGCAGCAGGTTCAGGCCCATGAATAGGCGGGCCGCCCGGCCACTTGGATGGATCTCCGCATGGAGATGGAGCCGGTTGCGCACGCCGTAGAAGATGGTCAGTGGCGAGTGTCGGCCGGTGGTGGTGCCCCGTTCGTGGAGGATGCTTCGTTCCAGCAGGGCCAGGGGCAGGCCCTGGGTATGGGCCCGATGGCAGTAGGCGGCGTCCTCGTAGTACAGGAAATAGTCTGCGGGCCAGGGGCCGATTCGTTCCCACTGGGAGCGCGGGATGAACAGGGAGGCACCGCTAAGGCTCTCGCGGGGGCCCAGGTACCTGCAGCCCGCAGGAGGCGGTGGAAGGGCGGGTTGGGGTACGCCGTACCAGGCGGGATGTCGGTCGGCGCCGATGAGGTGCCCAGCTTCGGACTGGGTGTGCGCCCAGAAGGCCACCTCCGGGTGACGCCGGGCGAGGTCGGCGAGTTCGGCCAGCATGGGGGCTTCGATCAGGGCGTCGTTGTTCAGGAACCAGACGCCCTCGGCCCCCTGCCTGAAGGCCGCCTCTGCGCCCAGGTTGCAGCCGGCTCCAAACCCTGGGTTCCCGCGGGAAGACACCATTGCCAGGGCGGGGTGGATCCCCTCCAGGGCTGCGGTGAGCCCCTCTCCAGGGCCGTTATCCACCACGATCACCCGATGGGGTTGAGTCTCGTGGCGGACCAGGGACAGCAGGCAGCGCCGCGTGGTTCCGGGATCTCCGTAATGGACCAGGATGACGGCACAGGCGCCGTGTGGTGGGTCCGGGGAAATGTGGGACAATTCAAGGCTCATCGGATTAGGTTTTATCTCAGAGGTGAAAGCATGGCCATGAAGGGCGTGGTACTCGCCGGGGGCACGGGCTCGCGTTTATTCCCCCTGACGAAGGTGACCAACAAGCACCTGTTGCCGGTGGGCCAGGCTCCCATGATCTGGCATCCGCTCTGGAAGCTCAAGGAGGCTGGGATCGACGAGATTCTCATCGTCACCGGCACCGAGCACATGGGGGACGTGGTGGCCCTGATGGGTTCGGGCAAGGATTTCGGCTGCCGCTTCACCTACAAGGTCCAGGACGAGGCTGGTGGCATCGCCCAGGCCCTGGGGCTGGCGGAGAATTTCGCCGGTGGCTCGCCCATCTGCGTGATCCTCGGCGACAACATCTTCCAGGACAGCCTGAAGCCTGAAGTCGAGGCCTTTGGCAGACAGGGCAAGGGGGCCCGCATCCTGCTCAAGCCCGTCGATGATCCCCAGCGCTACGGCGTGGCCGAAGTGCAGGATGGCAAGGTGCTCGGCATCGAGGAAAAGCCAAAGGCGCCAAAGTCGAACCTGTCGGTGACGGGCATCTACTTCTACGACGCCACCGTGTTCGACATCATCAAGACCGTGAAACCTTCGGGCCGGGGCGAGATGGAGATCACGGACGTGAACAACGCCTACATCGCCAAGGGCCAGCTGAGCTTCGGCACCTTCAACGGCTGGTGGACGGACGCGGGTACTTTCCCGAGCCTGGCCCACGCCAGCGAATTAGCCATCGGGGAGGTTACTCCCTTCCCGAACACCCAAAAGTACTAGCCACTGACGCACCCTGATCTACACAAATAAAAGCGAGGGAAACCAAGAACATGCCATGTCTCACAAGCCTCACTTTTTTCACGTGGTAAATCTTTAAGGGCGAATTCATGGATTTCAAAAAAGGTCCTATTGAGGGTGTTGTGATTGCCCCGTTCCGCAAGTTCGTAGACGAGCGTGGCTGGTTGGCGGAGATCTTCCGGCACGACGAACTGCCTGTCTGGTTCCGCCCGGAAATGTCGTATGTGAGCGTGACCAACCCCGGTGTGCTGCGGGGGCCACACGAGCACGTGGACCAGGCGGATCTCTTCTGTTGGGTGGGCCCCGGGGATTTCAAGCTCACCCTCTGGGACAATCGCGCCGACAGCCCCACCTACCTGAACCGGATGGAAGTGGCCATGGGCCTGAACAACCCCGGCTCAGCCCTCATTCCCAAGGGTGTGGTCCATTGCTACCGCTGCATCAGCGTCGAGTCGGGCCTGGTGATCAACTGCCCTGACCGGCTGTTCATGGGGAAGGGCAAGGCCGAGCCCATTGACGAGATCCGCCATGAGGACGACCCCAAGAACCCCTTTGTCCTGGACGAACGCGCCCGCAGAATCCGCCCCTGAGCCAGGGAACAAAATAACGCAGAAAAGAAATAAGTAGCCACCGATGAACACTGATGAACACCGATAAAAATTAGGATCAGCAAAAAGGACAAAAAACCATCGTTTGATCTTCATTGTGTTCTTTGTGGCCAGTCATTTCTTGTTTGTAATTCAGCTTTTGCGGTGTTCAGCGGAGTTCATCGGTGGTTCCAATCTTAATCAGTTCCTTGCTTCTGCATCTCTGTGGTGAGTCCCTTTGAAGGTTCTTGTTACGGGCGCCTCGGGCCAGCTGGCCCATGCCATCCGGCAGATCTGGGTGGGACATGAGCTGCTCCTGCCGGAGGAGTCCAGGCTGGACCTGAGTCGCCCGGAGGCCATTCATAGCGTCGTGGCCGAGACCCATCCCGAGGTGGTGATCAACTGCGCTGCGTTTACCCAGGTGGACCGCTGCGAGGCCGAGGCGGACCTCGCCATGCTCCTCAATGGCACGGCCGTGGGCTGGCTGGCGGAGGCCTGCGAGGACCAGAACGCCCGGCTCGTCCAGATCAGCACGGATTACGTGTTCGATGGGACCGGTACACGGCCCTACCGGGAGGAGGATTCCACCCACCCGGTTTCGGTCTACGGCCACACCAAGCTCGAAGGAGAGCGCCAGGCGGCCCGCTGCTCCCGGCACCTCATCGCACGCACCAGCTGGCTCTATGACGACTGGGGGAAGAACTTCCTGAACACCATGCTGAACACCGCGGCCCAGGGCCGGAGCCTGAAAGTGGTGGATGACCAGCGCGGCGCCCCCACCACCTGCCGGGCCCTGGCCCGCCAGCTGAAGGCGGCTGTGGAGGAAGAATGGCAAGGCCTGGTGCACGCCACCTGCCAGGGCGAAACCACCTGGTACCAGTTCGCCAAGGCGATTTTCGAGGCCAAGGGCATGGCGGTTGATTTGAAGCCCTGCACCACCGCCGACTATCCCACCCCCGCCCAGCGCCCCGCCTATTCCGTGCTGGACGGCAGCCGTCGACGCAGCCTGGGAACTGACCTCATGCCCCATTGGCAAGACGCTCTCCAAGAAGTCCTGTACCACGGACCCAATGGATGAGATCAAAGTCTGTCCTTATCAGATTTTATCGGTGTCCATCTGTGTTCATCTTTGGTTCCATTCCTTTTCTTTGGTGAGTCCTAATGTCCGAAACCATCCTCATCACCGGCGGTGCCGGCTTCATCGGCAGCAACCTGGTGCACCGCTGGCACCGCAACCATCCCACTGACCGCATCGTGGTGCTGGACAAGCTCACCTATGCGGCCGATCCCGGGCAGCTCAAAGGCCTCGAGCAGGTGGAACTGGTGGTCGGCGACATCCAGAATCTGGAACTGGCCCGTCACCTCATCGAGAAAAACCAAGTCACCAGAGTCTTCCACCTGGCAGCGGAGAGCCATGTGGACCGCAGTATCACCGGGCCCGCGGCCTTCATCCAGACCAACGTCGTGGGCACCTTCTCGATGCTGGAGGCCGCCCGGCAGGCCTGGGCCGGGCAGCCAGACTGCCGCTTCTTGCACATCAGCACGGATGAGGTCTACGGTTCCCTGGGCGAAACCGGCAAGTTCCACGAGGCGATGGCCTACGCCCCCAACAGCCCCTACAGTGCAAGCAAGGCGGGCAGCGATCATCTGGTGCGCGCTTACCACCACACCTACGGGCTGAACGTGGTGACCACCAACTGCTCGAACAACTACGGCCCTCGGCAGCACCCCGAGAAGCTCATTCCCCTGGCCATCACGCGCCTGGCTAAGGGTGAGCCGATTCCCATTTATGGAGATGGGCTGAACGTCCGCGACTGGCTGTACGTCGAAGACCACTGCGCCGCCCTGGAGACCGCCATGCTGAAGGGTGTCGCGGGCGAAACATACTGCGTGGGCGGTGACAACGAGCAGACCAATATCGCCCTGGTGGACCTCCTTTGTGATCTGGTGGACAGCCACCTTGGCCGCCCCGAAGGCACCAGCCGAAAGCTCAAGACCTTCGTCCAGGATCGTGCCGGGCACGACCGCCGCTATGCCATCGATGCCTCCAAAATCCAAAGCGAACTCAAGTGGAAGGCGGAAACCGCTTTCCAGGCTGGATTGGGGGTAGCGGTGGACTGGTACCTGTCGAAGCATCCGCGTTGATGCCCATAACGCAAACTATGCCTTTGATCCGCTTCCACATGATCTTGAAACAGCTGGCAGTGGAGGATGCCAGTCCACAGACTTGTTGTCGGTTAAAGGCCTTCCGACAAGATTTGACGGAAGTAGGCGATGGTCAGCTGAAGACCCTCTTCGAGTGCCACCTTCGGCTCCCATCCCAAGGTCGCCTTTGCGATGGAAATATCAGGCTGGCGTTGACGCGGATCATCTGACGGAAGGGGTTTAAATACCACGTTTGAGGATGAGCCTGTTAAACGGATGACGTGCTCAGCGAGCTCAAGCATGGTGATCTCTGCAGGGTTGCCAAAATTGATGGGGCCTGTGGATTGGTCCTGGTTCATCATGGCGGTCATGCCCCGGATCAGGTCGTCGACGAAGCAGAAGGAACGTGTCTGGGAACCATCCCCATAGATCGTAATGTCCAGCCCCTGCAGGGCCTGGATGATGAAGTTGCTGACCACCCGGCCATCGTTCGGGTGCATTCGGGGACCGTAGGTGTTGAAAATCCGCATGACCCGGATGGGCACCTGATATTGACGATGGTAGCTGAAGAACAGGCTTTCAGCGCAGCGCTTCCCTTCGTCATAGCAGCTTCGCAAACCAATGGGATTCACATTCCCCCAGTAGCCTTCGGTCTGGGGATGGATGGAAGGATCACCATAAACCTCGGAAGTGGAGGCCTGGAGGATGCGGGCACCCGTGCGCTTGGCCAGGCCAAGCATATTGATGGCCCCGTGAACGCAGGTCTTGATGGTTTGCGCTGGATCCTTCTGATAATGGATGGGTGAGGCAGGACAGGCCAAGTTGTAGATCTGGTCTACTTCCACATAAAGAGGAAACGTGACGTCGTGGCGGATGATTTCAAGGTTCTGTGTGGCAGTTATGCCATCAAGGTTCCGCCGTGTTCCCGTGAAATAATTGTCAGCGCAAAGAACTTCATGCCCCTGTTTGACCAAGGTTTCGCAGAGATGAGAACCAAGAAATCCGGCTCCGCCCGTGACAAGGATTTTTTTTCTCATAAGCCTTCTATCTATTCTTGGAAACCGGGGAAATATCTTCTTCAGTAGACCACGAGATGTGGTTCAGCAACAAAAACCCTCTACAGAAGGCCAGCGGCGTGTCCAGATCAGCCAGTTCTCCGGCCACCCGGTTGCCGGCGGTCAAAGCCGTATTTGAGGAGGACAGACACAAGACGGACCAAGGATTCGGGTGTTGGTGGCATCAGCGCCCTCGCGCGCTTCCAGTGACTCCAGGCTTCCGGCCTTTGGTCTCGCCTTAGGGCCCGTTTTGAAGCAGAGCAGTAGGTGTGGAACAACGCTTTACGGGCAATTTTTATCTCAGAAGGGGACCCCACGCGCTTGGCAAGCTCCAGGAAATCCAACCGGCACAAGAGCTCGGCATCGCGAAAAGCTTCGTGATTGCGACTGGCCCCTCCTGCATGGATGCGATAGTGGACAAGGGGTCGATCGACGTATGCGAATGAACACTGGGTAGACAACTCAGTCCACAGCAGCCAGTCCTCGCAAAGTCGTCCGACGAGGAAACGGGGATGAGGAGGTTGAAGCAGTTCGGCTGTCACCATCACGGATGAGCAACAGATGAAATTCGATCTAAGCAAGGTATCGAAGACCCTTCCTTCGGATCTGCCCCATGGTTCTACGGGAGGACATGGATTCCCTTCGGCATCCATATCCGCGACCCCTGTGTGCACCAGACCAGCATTGGTTCGAGCAAATACAGCCAATTGTGCTTCCAGTTTGTCCGGGGCCCATAAGTCATCCGAATCCAGAAAGGCGATAAATCGGCCCTTGGCCTCTGTGAGTCCACGGTTCCGGGCGGCAGAAGTGCCCTCGTGCATTTGCTGGATGAGTCGAATCCGCCCATCTTTTTCTGAAAACGCATGCACTACTGCCTGGGTGTCGTCTTGGGAGCCGTCATCGATCACGAGAATTTCAATTTCCGTGACGGTCTGTGCTTGTGCCGACTGGAGCGTCTCTGCGATGTACCGGGCCGAATTGTAGGCAGGGATGAGGATTGATACTTGGGGGTGAACAGGCATGGGGCACCGCAGCAAGAATGGTGGAAATTGCAATGAGTGTGGCTCACGGCTGTGGGAAACTGATTCGGACTCAACAGCTTGTGAAACAATTACTTATGAAAGGAACGCGAGGCCCTTCCCATCCTTCCCTTCCTCCAGTCTTGCATGGCGAGCCATTCCAGCCACGCCCGGCGAAAGGCGCCCCTGAAAATCAGGCTTTGGAAGCGATACCAAACCTTCCACCCCTGAATGGAGAGTTGGTCTGGGAAGTACTGCTGAATGAAGGCCCAGCGGTTCCGCCGAGAATAGTATTCCATAAGGGGGCTGCGGTGCCCTGTGCTGAGGGACTCCTCGTGGAGGATCGCCACCTCGTGGCAGGCGCTGATCCCAAGCCCTTGGCGGCGGGCCTCCATGGAGAAGGCTGGATCCTCGTAGTAGAGGAAATACTCCTCGGGCAGGTAACCGATGGTGTGCGCGACTTCTGTGCGGGAGAAAACAGAACACCCACTGACGAACGAGAGAGGGTTCCCCTCGAGGATTTCCGTTGCGAAAACGGGTTCGATACTGAAATCCTCGGAATTGAGTAGGCCTCCACTGTAGCTTCGGCCATCTGCGGTTTGGATGCTGGTTCCCCAGAGTCCTATTTCTGGCCGTGCTTCCGCCGACCGCACGAGCGCGTCGCTGCTGCCGTTTTGGAGGAGCGTGTCGTTATTCAACACCCATGCGAACGGGATTCCAATTCTGTGGAGCAGGCGGAAGCCGACATTGTTCCCACCCGCAAATCCGAGGTTCTCCTGGTTCAGGATCACGCCCACTAGGCCAGATTCAGGAGGTCGGGTGGATTCTGCCTCAAGGATTTCATAGGGAATACCAGAAGACTCCAGAACGACTTGTGCGTCTGGCCAGGTGGTCTTCGCATCGTTTTCAAGCCAGAAGATCCTCGTGGAGGCCGGCTCACGCGCCAGGAGACTCCTGATGCAATCGAGCGTCTCTTTGGGATGGTGGTAGTTGAGGACCAGGATCCCCACACGTGCGGGTTCTTGCTTTGGCCGTCGGTGCGACACTGTTGGGTTCCTAGTTTCGGAGAATGTGGAAGGCGTACCCGATGCTGGCAATCCAGTTCGAACGTCGGTTCCCGGGGATGAACATATCGGCCTGATGCCTTTCAACCGCAAGGCTTCCTCCCACGCTGGAGGCCGGGAACATCCACTCAGCATCGACTTGGACATGGAAGAAATGATCATCCGCTCCTGGGATATAAGGTGTGGAGGTCAAAGGCGAATCCTGGTCGAATCGGATGGCATCAAGGGCCAGCAGCCTGAGATGCCCGTTGGCCGGCAGAGATAGGCCCAGACTGAATCCCTGCTGATAGACCTCGCCGCCCAGAGGTTGGCCCAAACTGTCCCCATAGCGAGAGTGGCCAGAAAGGTTGCGTCCGTTTCCGTAGACCCGATAGGTCGAGGCCGGGTAGGGCTGGTTGTGAAGGTCTGACAACTCAAGACCCAAATCCCAATGGTCGAACACCCATTGGACCCCTACCGTATCGTTGATGTGAGTGAGGGATGGCGAACCCTGGGAGTATCCCCACCCCCAGAGGTCATTGGGAGACGACCCTTGGATCGCTACTCTGGTCAGGGAATGGGATACAAACTTGACGTCGTGGCTCCAGGCTGAAAAAGGATCCTTGAGGAAGTCCTTCCATTGCCAATTCACGTTGGACCCGCCTCGGGATAGATGCAATTCCATAGCCCGTGCCCCGAACCACCGTTCTGCGGTCTCTGGAAACCGGATCCGCACTTCGACATTGGCTACCCCATTGGAAATATTGTGATAGTCGGAACCGGGGTGGAACCGTTGGTTGGAATTAGGATCCTGGGCATTTCCCGTGGATTCAGATACAAGGTTCTCCGCCCCCAGATAGCCCAGTGGATAATTCCACCAAGGCAGTCCGTGCATGATGTTCCGGCCACTGGCATCCACGCCCCCCCACTTGGAGACCACGCCAAAGTTCATGTCCACATTGGGGCCAAAGGCCGCCCTTATGCGGAAGCCACTCAAGTTCGGTCGGCGCAAATTTCCTTGATCATGCAGGGCTTCCTGGGCCCACTGTGGATTGGAATTCCAAGCCGGGATCTGCCGATCCCATTCCAATTGGCCAAGAAAAGTGTCGAAACCCCAGGCGCCCAGGGGCACGCCGAAAATTCGAATGTCTGCCAGGGGGCTTTCGAGCACCAGACGTGGCACGGGGTCATGGGAATCGCCCATGAGGAAGCCCCCGAATAGGCCATAGCCCCATTGAATGGGAGACTTCTCCAGGCCCCACCGCCATCCGGACTGGGAGTGCTTCACCAGGCTGAATGCCTGGAGGCGGGCCCGCATGGAGTGGTCCTCTTCATTTCGCAGTGCGGTAAGGGTCCCCGCAATCTCCCAGCCATTGCGGATCCATTCGCCACGGACCATCAATCCCGAACCCAAAGTGACGGTCCCCAGGCCTTCGCCTTGGATCAAAGGCATCCATGGCGAAGGCCGCTCCCTGGAAACCGACAGAAGGCCCGCTGAAAGATTGAAACCATCCAATGGGATGGGTGGGGTGGTCCGAGACTGGGCCTCGGAAAGCCAACGTTGATGGAGGGCAACCGCCCCATCGCTCACGAGTGGTACCTGGGCTATGACCGATGGCCCAAGCAGCAAACTCATTAAAATGGGGCGTGTCAAGTGTGTGGACATTCAGGCTGAGTCTGGAGGAAGGGGTGGAGGGAGAATGCGGGAAAGCTGCCGTGGGCATCCCGCTCCGATTTCCAAACCGAGTATAACCCAATCAACCGGCCTACCCGGGCTATGCGATTCCTTCTGTAGCTGTCGCATCGGCTCACGTATCGCCTTTACGGAGGAATAAGCTGCTGTACGGAAGCGTCTGCAAGGTGAGCTGAAGAGTGTCCGAGAGCTCGACCAGCAAGGCTAAAACTGGTCTGGATGAGATGCCACGTAAATCCTGCGGTAAGTATCACCGGAATTAAATGGGCGGAGGAGAGTCCGAAGCCACCTGATGCGTGAGATCCGGTCCGAGAGACGTGCGAATTTATATATTTCCAGCAAGATGACTATTTTGTGAAAAAGCACATTGTCGTTTGTGAAGGTCGTAAAAACTGTATCCGGTATGGCATTCAGGATATCGCCAACCTCGAAGTCCTGCGGGAATTCACGGTCTAGGTGCTCGAATAGCCACTCTGGTGGGGTTCTCCCCCTACCGACAAGAAAATCCGCCAACCAACGGTCACATGCCAGAGCGGGCTGTCCCTCTGGCAGGGCAATATAGGCATGTTTCCCGATTCTGAGTATTTCCTGAATTGCACGTTGACGATCCAATTTCGGAATGTGCTCCAACATATCGACACACACCACTAGGTCGAATTCCTGGTCACGAAAGCCGGTGCCCGCAAGAATGTCGCCAAATACAGGTGTAAGGTTTGGGTGGATCCGTATTTCACCCTTGTCCTGGTAGTCCTTGAAGTTGATGTCAATTCCCACGATTTGTTGGTCAAGGAATTTGCAAATTCCATTCTGGCCAGAACCAACCTCACATATCTTATTGAATCCGGTGCTGGCGATCAGCCTTAGGGCGGGTTCATACCGGATCAGTTGGTTGATCATGGTTTGTCCAGCCTTAGGCCAATGACACATAATGGGAACTAAAGCGTGGCACACCCAGGCGAAGGTCGACAGGGGTATCACCATGAACGCCCGACCTGACTCTCTGGGAAATCCGAGTGTAACCTGGGATCCAGGTGGTCCCATGCTCTACAATTCCCCCTCCACGTTCGGCCGCAGCTTCCGCGTTCTGACCTTCGGCGAAAGCCATGGCCCTGCGGTAGGCGCGGTGCTGGATGGGGTGAAGCCCGGGTTGCCCTTTGATCTGGCGGCCATCCAGTTGGAGATGGACCGGCGGCGCCCCGGGCAGTCCGACCTGGTGACCCCGCGCAGCGAGGCGGACCGGGTGCAGGTGCTGAGCGGCGTCTTTGAAGGGAAGACCACGGGCCACCCCATCGCCCTGGTGGTGTTCAATGAAAATCAGAAGAGCGGCGACTACAAGGCCATCAGCGACCTCTTCCGACCAGGTCACGCGGATCTCACTTACGAGCGCAAATATGGCATTCGCGATCCCCGCGGCGGCGGTCGCAGCAGTGGCCGGGAGACTCTGGCCCGGGTGGCGGCAGGGGCTTGGGCCAAACAGCAGTTGACGGTTCTGGGCGTGACGGTGCGGGGCTTCAACCGGGAGATCGCGGGCATCGTGGGATCGACGGTGGACTGGTCCTTCGTGGAGCAGAATCCGCTCCGCGCGGCGGATCCGGCGATCTTCGAAGCCCAGAAGGTTGCCGTGGAAAGCGCACGGGCCGAGGGCGATAGCGTGGGCGGCGTCTGCGAGGTCTGGATCGAGGGCCTGCCCGTGGGGCTCGGCGATCCGGCCTTCGGCAAGCTGGATGGCCTGCTGGCCCTGGCATGCATGTCCATTGGTGCCGTGAAGGGCGTGGAGCTGGGCGCCGGGTTCGCGAGCGCGCGGCGGCGCGGGAGCGAGAACAACGACCCACTGAGTCCCCAGGGGCCCACGAAAAACGATGCCGGTGGCACCCTGGGAGGTATCAGCACGGGCGCGCCCGTGGTCGTGCGTTTGGCGGTAAAGCCCACCAGTTCCATTGCCAAGGCCCAGCAGACCATTGATCGAGAAGGCCACGCGGCGGAGATCTCCACCAAAGGCCGCCACGATCCCTGCATCGCGCCCCGCATCGTGCCTGTGGCCGAGGCCATGTGCGCCCTGGTGGTCTATGATGCCTGGCTCACCCAGGCAGCACTCGTCGAAGGCAGCACGCCTGTACCGATGGAGTGGGATTGGGATGCCATCGAGCGGCTGCTGCGGCAATGATCGTGATGACTACCACTTTTGCCTGAGTGTGACGAAGCGATGACCTTGATGCCTGGTGAGGACCGGATCATGAGGTTCGATATGGAACCCGTGCTGATCAGCTTCCACGCTCCCATCCACGACTTGGACGTGGTGGCGCAGCATGTGGTGCGGGATGGGGTGCCCACGCGACTGCGCGACTGGCAGCGCCAGGCCGAGGCCCGGGAGCTGATCTACCTCGCCACCTGCCAGCGGGTGCTCTGGATGGTGTGGGGCGGAGAGCCCGACGCCATTGATCCCGGACCGGGGGTCCGGCGCTACGAGGGCGAAGAAGCCTGGACCCATTTGCTGGCCATGTCCGCTGGACTGGAATCCGCGAACCTGGGGGACCGTGAGATTCCGGGCCAGCTGAAGGATGCCCTCATCCAGGCCCGCCTCGTTGGTGTGGCGGGGGACGAGGCCCAGGCCTCGGTCGAAGATGTGATCCGCGAAGGCCAGCGCCTGCGCGCCAGGCTGGGACTGGCTGATGGCAACGTGAGTGTGGCCACCGTGGCCCTCAAGCATCTGCTCGAAGGCCTGGCCCCTGGTGCCTCCATTGCACTGGTGGGCGTCGGTCCCATGACCCAGTACCTGGCGGAGCGCCTGCCGGAGCACGGCTTCAAGGTCTCGGTGGCGAATCGCACCCGCGCCAAAGCGCATGATCTGGCGGATCCACTGGGCCTGCTCGTGGTGGATCTGGCCCAGCTCCAGCGCGATCCGGCTGGCTTTGACGCCATCGTCAGTGCCACGGCGGCCCCGGAGCCGATCTTCACCCTCGATGCCTGGCAGTCCCTGAAGCGCCCCATCATCCGCATTCTGGATCTGGCCTTGCCGCCGGATTCGGAACCCGGCCTCGAACAGCTGCCCTGGGTGCATCGCATCGATCTCAACGCCTTCCTGGCCCAGACCGCCACCGCCAGGGCCCAGCGAGCCGAGGCGGCGCTGAAGGCCGAGCCCTATCTCGTCGGCGCCGCCCGGCGCCTCCGCCACCGGGCCCTGGCCCGGGCCCATAAGCGCCATCTGGCCTCCGCCCAGGAGCGCCTGGACGCCGCCTGGGGCGCCTTGGAGGACGAGGCGAAGACCCTGGAGGACTCCATGCAATGCCTGGACGAGGCCCAGCGGATGGCCCTCGCCGAGATCCTGACTCGGGGCCGCACGCTCGCCTTCCGGGCCCTGATCCAGACTCAACCGAAGCTCAAGGCAGATGAAGAGGCACCCAACCCATGAGAACGAAGCAGGAGCAGAGGCTCCGTGTCCGCGAGCAGCGGCGAGCGGGAGGACAGCCCAGTGGGCTGTCCGATACATGGAGTTCCACTTTGGCGCAGCCGAAGCCCGCAGGGTGCGGCACAGGAAGTGCCGAATGAGACACGTCACGGTTGCCACCCGAGGATCCGCCCTGGCCGTGGGTCAGGCCGAGCCCATGGTCCGCTTCCTCGAAGCCAAGGGTTATGAAGTGTCCTGGCGAAAATTCTCCACCTCCGGCGACCAGTGGCTTCAGGGCCCCCTCGACAAGCAGGTGGGTGGCGGCTTCTTCACGAAGGAATTGGAGGACGCCATGGCCGCCGGCGCAGCGGATCTCCTCATCCATAGCCTCAAGGACGTGTCCCTGGAACGGCCGGCAGGCATCGTGCCCGCCTGCATCCCCCTCCGCGAGGATCCTGCCGACTGGCTGGTGGCCCGGCCCGATGCGCCGGAAGATATGGTGATCGGCACCAGTGCCGTGCGTCGGGAACGTGTGCTCAGCCAACTCTTTCCCAAAGCCCGGTTCACCTGGATCCGGGGCAACGTGCAGACCCGCCTCCAACGCGTGCGCGATGGTGTGCTGCGCGACGAACCCCTCCACGCCACCATGCTGGCCGCCGCGGGCCTGAAGCGGCTGGGCCTTGATCTCTCGGGCCTGACCGTGCGTCCGCTGCGGCCCGAAGAGTTACCCCCAGCGCCGGGGCAGGGCGCTCTGCTGGCGGAGGCCCGGGCCGACCGGCCGGATCTCATCGAGGCCCTCGCCGAGTTGCACGACGCCATGACGGCCCGCTGTGTCGGGCTGGAGCGCCTGGTCCTGGCGGGCATCGGCGGCGGCTGCCAGCAGCCCCTGGGCGCCCTGGCCACCCCTCAGGGGGATGGCAGCCTGCTGCTCCAGGCCGCCTACGCACCGGACGGGGACCTTCGCCGCGCCGAGGCCCGGGGCACCGACGATGCCGCGCTGCTGAAGGCTGTCCTCAAGGGCATCGGCCTCTCATGACATTCGTGCCTGCGCTCCCCGGATTGGCGTTGGCCCGGCCCGGGCAGCACCCGCTGTCGGATACCGTGCGCCAGGCCGGCTGGCTGCCAGTGCCGTACTCCTTCACCCGGTTGCAACCCTCGAGCCTCCCGCCACCACGGCCCTTTTCCAGCATCTCCGCCATCCTAATCCTCAGTCCCTCCGGGGCCCGCGTGGCAGTATCCAAGCTGCCGGCGGGGACCATCTGCCTCGTGCAGGGCGCGGGCACTGCGGATGCCCTGGGACGCGAGGACCTGACGGTGCAGTTGCCATCGGATGCCCGGGCCGAGGCCCTCTGGGGCCTGCTTCAGACCAGCTTCCCGGAGGGGGGGGACTTCATTCTGGCTCGGGGTGAACGCAGTCGCGAATACCTAGAGGAGGCCGCGAAAGGATCCCCGTGGCGCCTGCATCCCTGGGTGACGCATCGGGAGGCCGCGCGAGTGCCGTTCCCGCGACTTCCAGATGTCACCGGTGTGCTGGCTTTGAGCCCTCTCCAGGCAGAGCTCCTCGCGCCCCTCTGTCAGCACGTGCAACGATTCGCCTGGGGCGAGGCCACGGCCGAGGCCTTTGCCAGGGCCGGCGCACCGGCCCACGCCTTCTGTGAACCCAAGCCCAGCCTGCTCTGGGCCATGCTCGCGCAACAGCTCACGACCTCAGAAAATCCGAAGGAGGAGTCCCCATGTTGAATCGCTCCCGCCGCCTCCGCACCAGCGCCGCCATGCGCAATCTGGTGGCTGAGACGGATCTCCGCCCGCGCCACCTGATCCAGGGCCACTTCGTGCAGCCCCAGGCGGGTCAGCGCGAGATCTCCAGCATGCCAGGCATCTTCAATGCCGGCGTGGATGCGACCCTGCGTCAGGTGGAGAAGGATCTGAAGCATGGCCTGGCCAGCGTGCTGCTCTTCGGCGTGCCCGAGGAGGACGCCAAGACCCCTGATGCCGCCTATGTCCGCGATCGGGCAGGGGTGGTTCCGGTGGTCGTGAAGGCTCTGAAGCAGGCGTTTGGGTCGGATCTCATCGTGATGACCGATGTCTGTCTTTGTGGCGCCACCAGCCACGGCCATTGCGGCCTGGTGGACGACGAGGGCATCGTGCTGAACGACGAAAGCCTGCCCATCCTGGCGGAGATGGCCCTGCGCCACGCCGAGGCTGGTGCCGACGTGGTCGCCCCCAGCGACATGATGGACGGTCGCGTGGCCGCCATCCGCGCCCTGCTCGATCAGAACGGGTTCACGCGAACCAGCATCCTCAGCTATGCCATCAAGCACTCGGGGGCCTACTACGGACCTTTCCGCGAGGCCGCCCACAGCAGTCCCAAGTTCGGCGACCGGAAGACCTACCAAATGGACCCGCGCAATGCCCGGGAGGGCCTCAACGACGCGCTGCTCGATGTGGACGAGGGGGCTGATATGCTCATGGTGAAGCCCGCCCTGCCGAACCTGGACCTCATCTGGCGTCTCCGCGAGGCCCAGCTGGCGCCCATCTGCGCCTACCACGTATCGAGCGAGTTCAGCAGCGTGAAGGCCGCCGACCGACTGGGCTGGGTCAATGGCGACCAACTGATGTACGAGCACCTCCTATCCATCCGCCGCGCCGGCGCCGACATGATCGTCACCTACGCCGGCCGCGAAGCGGTTGAAAAGGGATGGGTCTCCTAGAAAAGATTCATCCACAGATTTCACAGATTACACAGAATCAACTGCTGATCTCTCCACCGCCGCCCACACCAATTGCATTTCTTAATCTGTGAAATCTGTGGAATCTGTGGACACAAATCTTTTGAGGATCACATGAGCAACGAAACTTTGTTCACTGAAGCCCTGACGCATTTCCCGGGCGGCGTCTCCAGTCCGGTGCGGGCCTTTCGGGCCGTGGGTGGCACGCCGAAGTTCTTCAAGAAGGCCTCCGGCGCCTGGTTCGAGGACGAGGACGGGCAGCGCTTCCTGGACCTCTGCATGTCCTGGGGGCCGCTGATTCTTGGCCACGCCCACCCCGATATCCTGGCCGCCGTCACCGAGGCCATGCAGGAGGGCCTCACCTTCGGTGCCCCCAGCCGCCGCGAGCTCTTCCTGGCCCGTCGCATCAAAGAAATGGTGCCCTTCATCGAGAAGATGCGCTTCGTCTCTTCGGGCACGGAAGCCGTCATGTCCGCCCTGCGCGCCGCCCGTGGTTTCACGGGCCGGGAGCGCATCTTGAAGTTCGAGGGCTGCTACCACGGCCACAGTGATGGCCTGCTGGTGAAGGCTGGCTCGGGCCTCGTCACCTTCGGCGCCCCCACCAGCGCGGGGGTTCCCAAGGCCATCGCCGAGCTGACCTCAGTGGTATCCCTGGATGACTTGGAGACGCTGGAACGCACCTTCACGGAGATCGGGAACGAGCTGGCGGCGGCCATCATCGAACCCATCCCCGCCAACAACGGCCTGCTGCTGCAGCGGCCCGAGTTCCTCCAGCGCCTGCGCGAACTGTGCACGAAGCATGGCGTGGTTCTCATCTTCGACGAGGTCATCAGCGGCTTCCGGGTGGCCCCCGGGGGGGCGGCGGAACGCCTGGGCATCACTCCGGACCTGGGCACCTACGGCAAGATCATCGGTGGTGGCATGCCCGTGGGCCTCTACGGCGGCCGTAAGGACATCATGGGCGTCGTGGCACCGGACGGCCCCGTCTACCAGGCGGGCACGTTGTCCGGCAACCCGGTGGCCATGGCCGCGGGCCTGGCCACCATGGCAAAGCTCACGCCCGCCTTCTACGCTGAACTCGAAGCCAATGCGGCGAAGTGGGCCGCGGCCTTCGAGACCATCCCCGGCCTCCACTGCCCCCGCTATGGCAGCCTGCTCTGGCCACTGTTCCAGAATGGCGTCCGGCGCAGCGACGCCGTGAAGGGCGAATCCATCAGCACCTTCAATCGTCTGCACAAGGCCCTGCTGGGCCAGGGCGTCTACCTGCCACCCAGCGGCTACGAAGTGGCCTTCCTCGGCGCCGCCCACGGCGAAGCCGAACTGGCCCACTTCAAGCAGGCCGTGGCAGCCGTGGCCAAGGATTTCGCCTGATCTTTTCAAGGATTTTCTGTCCACAGATTTCACAGATTCACACAGATTTCCCAGGTGAATTTCGAGCGAACCGGAAATCTCGATCTCGCGCTTTTCTCAATTTTTTCAATCTGTGAAATCTGTGGAATCTGTGGACCAATCGCTTTTAGATTTGGAGTTCCCATGCAGCCTCTGCTTCGTGTTCTCAACGGTGAAGCCCTCGACAAGCCCCCGGTCTGGTTCATGCGCCAGGCGGGGCGCTTCCTGCCCGAGTACCGCGCCATTCGGGCCAAGGCCACCTTTGAACAGCTGCTGAGCGACTCGGACCTGGCCGCTGAAGTGAGCCTGCAGCCCATCCGTCGCTTTCCCAAGATCGACGGCGCCATCATCTTCAGTGACATTCTGGTGATCCTGGACGCCCTGGGCTGCGAAGTGACCATTCCCGAAGGCGGGCCACGCATCGGCAAGACACTGGATCAGATCGACATCAACCGGCCTCTGGATGAGAAGGTCTTCGAGCCGGTCTGCGCCGCCATCCGGAAGGTGAAGGCCAACCTGCCGCCCCAGGTCACCATGCTTGGTTTCGCGGGCGCCCCTTGGACGCTGCTGGCCTACGGCATCGAAGGAAAGGGGAGCAAGAGCTGGTCCAAGGCCAAGGCCTTCATCCACCAGAACCCTGTGCTGGCCCGCCAATGGATGGACAAGCTGGCAGACGCCGCGGCTCGCCTGCTGAATCTGCACATCGAGGCCGGTGCCCAGGGCGTGCAGCTCTTCGACACCTGGGCGGGTGAACTGGATGCCGACGACTATGCGACCTTCGCGCTGCCTGCCGTGGAGCGCACTCTGTCCCAGGTGACCGCGGCGCCGACGCTCTTCTTCGCCCGCACGGGCTACCTGCCGGATGCCCTGAACAACCTGCCCTGCCAGGGGCTGGCGGTGCCCTGGCAGGTGCCCATCAGCGAAGCCCGGCGCCGGTTCCCCAAGATGGTGCTCCAGGGCAACCTCGATCCCATCGCCCTGCTGGCCGGCGCCGACACCGCGAAACGGAAGGCCCGGGCCATCGTGGACGCCATGAAGGGCCATCCCCACGTCTTCAACCTAGGCCATGGGCTGGTGCCTGAGACCGATCCGGCCGTGGTGGCGGCGGTCATCGAGGAGGTGAAGGCATGAACCAGCTCGCCGATCTCATCCGCCGCTACGACCGGCCGGGCCCGCGCTACACGGGCTATCCCATGCCCCCGGTCTGGTCCGACGACTTCCCGGAGCCGGAAGTCCTCGCCGCCCTGGATCGCGCCGACCAGCGCCAGGCTGAGGCCCTGTCGCTTTACCTGCACATTCCCTTCTGCCCCCGCCGCTGCGCCTATTGCGGCTGCAACGTGGTGGTGAGCCCCCAGTACGATCCAGTGGAGGCCTACCTGGAGGCGGTGACGAAGGAGCTGGACCTGGTCTGCACTCACCTGAAAGACCGCCGCACGGCCCTGCAGCTGCATTGGGGTGGCGGCACACCCACCTACCTGAAGGCGGCGGATCTGAAGCGCACGTACCAACTCTTCAAGGATCGTTTCGAGTTCCTGCCCGGCGCCGAGATCGCCATCGAAGTAGATCCCACTTTTCTGGAACCGGATCAGTTGCCGGCCCTGCGAGAGATGGGTTTTAACCGCGTCTCCTTCGGCGTGCAGGATCTGGATGAGAATGTGCAGGCCCTCATCACCCGCGGCCAGACCTGGGACCACACCCTCACGGCCATGCGCCAGTGCCGGGAGCTGGGCTTCGAAGGCGTGAACCTGGACCTGGTCTACGGTCTGCCGGGCCAGACGCTGGACACCTTCCGCCGCACGCTGGAATCTACGCTGGAGCTGTCGCCGAGCCGCATGGCCATCTATGGTTTCGCCTACCTGCCCAGCATCATGCCCTTCCAGCGCAGCATCCCTGCGGAGACCTTGCCGTCGCCGGAACTGCGCCTGGACCTGCTGCTCATGGCCTCGGAAATCCTGGAGAAGGCCGGCTACCTGGCCATCGGCATGGACCATTTCGCCCATCCGGACGATCCCATGGCCAAGGCCGTACAGGAGGGCCGCCTCATCCGCAACTTCATGGGGTATGCGGTCTCCGCCGGGACCGACCTGCTGGGTTTCGGCCCCAGCGCCATCTCCAACGTGGCGGGCGTCTACGCCCAGAACGAGAAGATCCTCTCCAAGTGGGAACACAGCATCCGGGACGGCCATCTGGCCGTCCACAAAGGCCATCGTCTGACCGAGGACGACGAACTGCGCCGCTGGGTGATCCACCACCTCATGGGCCACTTCGAGCTGCGCTGGGAGGACCTGCGGCACCGGTTCGGCGTGGATGGCCCGGTGCTCTTTGCCGATGCGGTGGTGCAGCTGCAGGAAGAGGTGCCCCAGGGCACCGTGGAACTGCGTCCCGAGGGTATCTTCATCACCCAGCTGGGGCGGCGCTTCGTCCGCAACCTGGTCCAGCCTTTTGATGCCTACCTGGCCCAGCTCAGTGCCAAGACGCCCTTTTCCAGGACGGTCTAATCTGCCTTGAATAGCTGACCCAAAGGCCTACATTGGGATGGTGGAGACCCTCCCGCTGGGGCCTGGGCTCCTGAGTCCGGGGTCCCTCTGGTGGTCTTCGCGAACTGGCCTGGCGTTCCAGGCGTTGTCGCGGGGGATTCCATGTCTAGGACTTTGTTCCTACTGCTTCCGGCCCTGGTGCTCCAGGCGCAGAACCCGGCCGTTCCGGGCGCTGTGGAGGTGCGCCCAGGCATCTTTGTCCTGCGTGGCGTGCCGAACGAGGCCACCTTCTTCGCGGTCAAGGTCCAGCGCATCACCCACGTGGTGGACCTCCGGCGGGACGGCGAGCCCAACCTGAACTGCCAGGAGGAATCCATTCGCCTGCAGGAACTGGGTGTCCATTACATGCGCTACGCCATCGGGAAGGTACCGCCCGCGGGGGACCTCGACTTCCTCCGGACCTTCATCAAGGACCTGCCAAGGGGTTCGAAACTCCTGATCCACTGCGGCGATGGCAACCGGGCTGCGGCCGTGGTCTGCCCGTGGCTGGTGCTCGACAAGGGGCTGGCCCTTGAAGAGGCCATGAGGATTACCAAGGCGGCCGGCTTGCAACTCCCCGAGACCGAGGAGGCCGTGCGGCACTACATCGGCAGCAAAAGGCACGTCTAGCGAATCAGGTCCTAGGTTCCGCGTACATCGCTTCGATCTGGGCGGCGTACATCTCATTCACCACCCGGCGCTTGATCTTGAGAGAGGGGGTCAGCTGGCCTCCTTCAAGGGTCATCTCCTGGTCCAGCAGGATGACCTTCTTGATCCGCTCATAGTTCGACAGGTGCTCGTTGATCCGCTCTACCCGGCTGCCGATCTTCGCGAAGGCTTGGGGGTCCTGGATGAGTTCGGCATGGGTGGCGAAATGGAGCTTCTTGTAGCCGGCCCAGCGCACCAGGCTGTCGAAGTTCGGGACGATGAGCGCGGTGATGAAGTTCCGGTGATCCCCGATGAGGACGGCCTGAGAGATGTACTTGTCGGCCTTGAGCAGGTTCTCGATGGGCTGCGGCGCCACCTTCTTGCCGCCGCTGGTGACGATGAGTTCCTTCTTGCGGTCTGTGATGTAGAGGCGGCCCTGCAGGTCCTGGTGGCCGATGTCGCCGGTGTGGAAGTAGCCGTCCGCCTCGATGGCCTCCCGGGTGGCCTGCTCGTTGTTCCAGTAGCCCAGCATGATGTTCGGGCCCTGGCAGAGGATCTCGCCATCCTCGGCGATCTTGATGAAGGGTTGGCCCTTCCAATCCTTGTAGAGGGGCCGGCCCACGCAGCCGGGCAGCACTTCGCCAAACCGGTTGATGGTAATGACGGGACTGGTCTCCGTGAGGCCGTAACCCTCGAGGATCGGCAGTCCCACGATCCAGAAGAACTCCATGATCTTGCCGCCGAGGGGAGCGCCGCCGCTGACGGCCAGGCGCAGGCGGCCCCCGAGCCGGGCCGCGATCTTGTCGAAGACCAGTTTGCGGGCGATGCCATAACAGAACCCGCTCCAGCCGCCAGGCACCTTGCCCTGGTAGAGCTGGGACACGACCTTGCGGCCCGAAACCATGGACCAGTGGAAGATCAGACGCTTGACCAGGCTCGCGGAGGCCATGCCTTCATAGATGCGCTGGAAGATCTTCTCGTAGATGCGCGGGACCGAGGCCAGCACCGTGGGCTTGACCAGCAGCAGGTCCGCCGCCACGGTGTTGACGCTCTCGGCGTAGTAGATGGAAGCGCCGATGTGGACCATGAGGAACTGTCCGGCCATGCGTTCGAAAATGTGTGTGAGGGGCAGGAAGCTCAGGCAGCGGTGACCCTCTCCCATATGCACGGCTTCGAGGGAGGAGAGGACGTTGGAGACCAGGTTGCCATGGGTGAGCATGGCGCCCTTGGGGTCGGCCGTGGTGCCGGAGGTATAGATCAAGGTGAGGAGGTCCGAGGCCTGTCGCTGGTCGGCCCAGGCGCGGACCTCCGGGCGCCGGGCTTCCATGGCCTTGCCCTCGGCCAGAAGCTCGGTCCAGCGAATGAGGCTG
Source organism: Holophagales bacterium (assembly GCA_038236735.1). GTDB lineage: Bacteria > Acidobacteriota > Holophagae > Holophagales > Holophagaceae > Geothrix. The sequence goes on from JBBRZL010000014.1 coordinate 21,415, forward strand.
CGCCCCGTGCCGGTGGGAAGGGCCCCGTCGAAGAGAACCGCTGCCTCCAGACCAGGCAGTTGGTCCCAGTGCGCGAGCACCTTGTCCAGCTGCTCCCGGGTCGAACAGAGCACCCACTTCGCCTGGCTGTCCCGGAGGATGAAGGCGGCCTGGGGGGCATTCAAGGTGGCGTAGACGGTGACATCCGGGAGGCCCTGGATCGCACAGGCGAAATCGGCGATGAACCATTCCGGCCGGTTCTCGGAGAGGATCGCGATGCGATCACCGGCCTTGAGGTTCCGGGCGGCCATGGCCAGAGCCAGCCGTTCCACCTGGGCGACGACTTCCCCATGCGAGATGGGCACATAGATGCCATCCTGCTTGACCGCCAGGGCATCTGTCAGGTTGTGCTGGACGGCCTGATAGAAAAGCTGCGCAATGGTCTCAATGGGTTGCGGCACAATGACTCCGGACATGCAGGGGATATGACCGAATGGTAACAGGGAAGGGCGAGGCTCCTCTGGGCGAGGCGATCCAGGCCTACCACCTGGAGCAGCGGGCCCGTGGCGTGTCTCCCCACACGGCCCGGGCCCAGGCCGGCGACCTTGGCAAGCTCCTCGACCATGCCCTGCGCGCCCGTTGGGAAAGCTGGAGCGTGAGCCCGCGCACGCTGCGGGGCTTCGCTCTGGAACTCGGCGACCGGGGCCTGGACCCGGCCAGTCAGGCGCGCATTCTTTCCACAGTCCGGACCTTCTTCAAGTGGTCCTGGGAGACCCGCCGCATTCCGGACAATCCCGCCTCCGGCCTGCGGAATCCGAAGCAGCCCAAACGGCTGCCGGCCTTCCTCACCGAAGGCGAAAGCCAATCCCTGCTGGATCTGCCGCCCGCAGTGGACTTCCTGACTGCCCGCCTGGCCTGCCTGCTGGAGCTGCTTTACGCATCTGGTTTGCGGGTATCCGAACTGGTAGGTCTGGATCTCCAGGATCTGCTCATGGCCCAGCAGACCCTGCGCGTCATGGGCAAGGGACGGAAGGAGCGCCTCGTGCCCTATCACGACCAGGCGGCAGGAGTGCTGGATGAGTATCTCGCGTTCCGGACGAGCTTTCTGGCGGCCAGGGGACTCCTTCCGAGCCCCGCGCTCTTCCTGAACCAGCGCGGGGGCCGCCTCACACCCACCAGCGTGCGGGCCCTCCTCCAGACGGCGCTGGCGGCGGCCTCTGTGCGGGCGCGGGTGAGTCCCCATGCCCTGCGCCACAGCTTCGCCACCCACCTCCTCAACCGTGGCATGGACCTGCGCGCCATCCAGGAACTGCTCGGCCACGCGAGCCTGAGCACCACCCAGCGGTACACTCATCTGGGCCTCGAAGAACTGGCCCGGACTTATGAAAAGGCCCATCCCCGGGCCAGAAGCTGAACCCCTGAACCACCGGAGTCTCCCATGGAATCGGTCGTCCCCTTGCCTGGCACGCCAGTCATTCCGGTACTCGGAAGCGCCGCGGTCTTTCCGGTTCGCCGGATCTATTGCGTCGGACGCAACTACGCCGATCATGCCCGCGAAATGGGCATGGACCCCACCCGGGAGCCGCCCTTCTTTTTCGGCAAGCCCCGGGACACGGTGGTTCCCGGAGGCGGTGACATCCCCTATCCGCCTTGCACATCGAACCTGCATTACGAAGTCGAACTGGTGGTGGCCCTCGGCAAGGGCGGCCGGGATATTCCGGTCGGCGAAGCCCTTGATTGCGTCTACGGCTATGCGGTGGGCATCGACTTGACGCGACGCGACCTCCAGGCCAAGGCAAAGGACAAAGGCCAACCCTGGGAGACGGCCAAGGGCTTCGACCAGTCGGCGCCGATCTCTCCCATCACTCCGGTCTCGACCGGGGGGCATCCTGAGTCCGCTGCCCTCTGGCTCTCGGTGAATGGCGTGGAGAAGCAGCGGGGGAACGCGGCCCAGATGACCTGGAGCGTTCCGGAAGTGATCGCGCACATTTCCGGGTTCATGGCCCTAGCACCAGGTGACCTCATCTTCACGGGCACTCCCTCAGGGGTCGGCCCCATCGTCCAGGGCGACCGCGTGCGCTGTGGCATCGATGGGCTGGGGGAGCTGGAGATCCGGGTGGTGTGAACCGCGGGTCAGTTCCCGCCAGTGCGTTTGAACTGCGCGATGATGTCGTCGACGCTGTCCTTGCCCCGATCGGCCTCCAAACTGGTCTCGAAGATGTGGTCCTGGGTGGCGACCTTCCGATCCGCGAAGCCTTGGTCCACCAGTGCTTCTGTCTCGATGTTGAAAATCACGAGCAGCCGGTTCAGGCCGCCCTGGAACTGCTTGAGCAGGGTCACCACCTTTTCGATCTTCTGCCGGGTGATGTCCTGGAATTGAAGCACGTTCAGGATCTCGAAGGCCTCGTCACTGACCTTCAGGAGGCTCGTCTTGGTGGCGTCGAGGTTCACCTCGGCCTCCGGGGCCAGCAGCTGATGGGCGAAGAGGAATTCCAGGATCTCCCCGGCGAGGGCGTTCTGATCCTCGCCGTTGGCGGCCCGGTCCAGGAACCCGGTGATGGCGCCATGGAGCGCCCCCTGGTGCTCATTCTGGCGCTGGATGCCGTCCTGACAGCTCTGGAGCGACCGGCTGGCGTCATCGGAGGCGGCCATGAGGCTGTCCAGTCGGTTCATGACGCTCTGGGTGGCCTCCTCGGTATCCGAGGTGATGGCGTCAAGCTGGGCCGCCAACTCGGGCACCTGGGTGCTCTGCTGCTTGACCGAGGCATCCAGCTGCTGGAGGTTCATCAGGGTCTGGTTGATGCTCGACACCAGGGCACCGAGTTCGCCCTTGGCCTCCACGTCGACCTTCTGGTAGACCCGGCCATTGGCCATGTCCTGAGCCGCCTGGGCCAGCCGCTGGAGGCTGATCTGCGAGTCTCCCTGCAGTTCATTGCGGAGATCGGCGATCAATTCCTCGAGGCTCAAAAGGCGCTGGTCGAGGCGATCGCGGCGAGCCTGGAAATCGGCCACCAGGCTATCTGGGGTGTTGGCCGACGGCTGATCTTCGGGGAATTCAGTCATGGAAACTCCAGCAGCACCCTCACGGGGCGGGCCTCACCTTTACATGGGATCCTTCGGTCAGCCCCCAAGCCTGCATGAGTTCTCGGGGAATGGCCACCTGGTTGTCAGGCACGGCGGCCAGGAATTCGATCCTCTCCACGGCGGTCCCCTTCGGCCAGATCACCCGGAGGTTCTTGATCCCCTGGCGATAGGGTCCCAGCACGATCCACCAGCCTTCCATGGCCCTGGGCAGCGCGAGGTAATCCCCCTTCTTGAAGAGGCCGGTCTTCAGGGGTATGACGGTCACGTGGGCGTCGGGCTCGAGTAGCTCGAGTCGCCCGGCACCCTTGAGGATAGAGGCGGCCTGGAGCACCGCCACATCATGTTGCCCGGAGGCGGCCATCACGTCCTGGAAGTCCCGGTAACCATCGAAGAAAGGCAGGATCCGCCGCTCTTCTGTGAAGAGCTTGAGGCCTTCCAGCAGTTCGGGCAGGGGCAGGGTGGGCCAGGGCACGGCCGTCATGCGGGGGAAGATGGCATGGAAGCGCTTCCGGCTGTCCTGGAGGCGGGCGGAATCCATGAGCAGATCGGGCACCGTGCGCCGGATGGAGCTGGCGATCTGCACGTGGGTGGTCAGGAACTCGAACTGGCCCGAGACCCATTCCAGGATCTCGAAGGCGGCCAGTTCCCCCTGGGCAGCCTGGGTTTCGGCATGGATCACTTCACCGCTGGAGAAATACAGCACGCCGCTGACCTTGCCGGAATTCACCTGGAGCATTCCGGTCTTGCGATTCGCATGCAGCAGCTGGGCCACGTCCGTGAGGGAGATGCTCTGCAGGGTACCCCGGAGGTTGCTCATCACCTTTTCTCAGCAGAGAGGAGTTGTTCCAGGAGCACCTTGATCCGTTCATGATTCACGGGCTTCACGGCGAAGAGATCGGCGCCGCTGCGGAGGCCCTGTTGCCACGACCTTTCACTGTCAAATCCGGTCATGAGGACGACTTTGATGCCACTGCACTCCGGATCGTCCTTGATGGAGTGGCAGAGGGACATGCCGCTTTCGCCAGGCATCAGGACGTCCAGGAAGACCAGGTCCACCGCCTCCTGGGCCATGGCCTGCCGGGCAAAGGTCGCGTCGGCCGCTTCGAGCACCCGGTGGCCCTCCAACTCAACGAACTCTCGGAGGATCTGGCGGATGGTGGGATCGTCGTCGACGACCAGCACGGTACTCACGACCGGGCCTCCGCCATGACGGCGAGCATCTCGTCCACGGCCCGTTCCAGGCCCACCAGCACGGCTCGGCCGATGAGGCTGTGGCCGATGTTCAGTTCCTCGATTTCGGGAATGGCGGCCACCGGGGCGACGTTCTGAAGGTTCAGTCCGTGCCCGGCCAGCACGCGGAGGCCCAGGCGGCTGGCCAGCCGGGCCGCATCGCGCAGCCGACCCAGTTCCGCAGTTGCATCGGAATCCATGGGCAGGTCGCTGTAGGTGCCCGTATTCAGCTCCACCGCGTTGGCCTCCAGCTTGGCGGCCATCTTCACCTGATCGAGGACCGGGTCCACGAAGAGGCTCACGTGGATGCCAGCGCCCCGCAGTTCCCGCATCACCGGGCGCAGCATTCCTTGGAGGAAGATGGCATCCAGGCCGCCCTGGGTGGTAAGTTCCTCCCGGCTCTCGGGAACCAGGGTTACCCAGGATGGTTTGGTGGGAATCACTGCCTCGAGCGCCTCGGGAGTGGCTGCGCATTCCACGTTCAGGGGGATGGCGAGCACTTCCTTCAACAGGCGCAAGTCCCGGTCCTGAATATGCCGGCGGTCCCCTCGCAGGTGCACCGTGATGCCGTGTGCCCCCGCACTCTGCGCCAGAAGAGCCGCAGCCACCGGTTCGGGCTCACGGGCACCGCGGACCTGCCGCAGGGTGGCCACATGGTCGATGTTGACGCCCAGCCTGAGGTTCAATGATGGCTCCAAAGATTCAGCCTAGCTTACCCCCTGGCGGTTCACAGGCGGCATGAACCTTGGTCTTGGCCAAGATTCAATAAAAGAGTTGCAACACCCAATAATACATCGGATCATGGCTGCATGACGGCTTCAACGCCACTCCCCTCCGGGTTCCTTGCACACGGGTCTCCCATGCTGGCCCTGGAGGGAGGAGCCTGGGGTGAAGCTGTCGCCGCCTTCGGTCGCCGGCTACCTCCCTTGCGCGCCTTCCTCGTCTGTTCGGCGCACTGGGAAGCTGCCGGACCCTTTCGGCTTAGCTCGGCGCAGTGGCCCGGCGTCATGCACGATTTCGGAGGTTTCCCGGAGGCGCTGTACGCCCTGGATTATCCGGCTCCTGGCTCCCCGGAGCTGGCGGAAGCAGCGGCGCAGTTGCTGGGTGAGGCTGGCATCGAGACCGTTCTGGATCCCCAGCGCCCCTTGGATCACGGCGCCTGGGTGCCCCTTCGCTACCTGAGGCCTGAAGCAGATATTCCAGTGGTGCAGCTATCACTGCCTGTTCCCCGGACGCCGGAGCTGCTGCTGGCGGCGGGCCGGGCCCTGGTGCCGCTACGCAACAGTGGCGTCCTCATTCTGGGCAGTGGCGGCATCGTCCACAACCTCCGCCGCCTGGACTGGGCAGATGCCTCGGGCCCCCAGCCCTGGGCCATGCAGTTCGGAGGCTGGGTCCACGAACAACTGGCCGCGCGAGATGAAGCGGCCCTGCTGGCCTGGCCCCAGGCACCCGGCGCGGCAGAGTCCGTGCCGACCACTGAGCACCTGGATCCGCTCTTCGTCGCCCTGGGCGCAGCCACTGGGGCACCCGCGCCGATCTTCGAGGGTTGGCAGCTGGGCAGCCTCAGCCTGACGAGCTACCAGTTCTCCTGAGGCTCAGGCCTCGGCCCGCTTCAGGCTCCGCAGGGCAGCCGTCCAGATGATCGCGGTGAGTCCCAGCAGCTTCAGCACCTCGGGCCAGAAGGCCTCGAGCCCCACGCCGCGCAGCACGATGGCGCGGATGATGATGATGAAATGGGTGAGCGGCATGAGTTCTCCGAGGAGGGAGAAGAACAGGGGCATGCCTTCCCGGGGGAAAATGTAGCCGCTGAGGAAGACGAAGGGCAGGATCGTCAGCATGCTCATCTGTCCGCTCTGGGCCTGGGTTTGGGCCAAGGTGGAGATGCGGATTCCGATGCCGAGCATCGGGATGATGAACAGTCCGGCCATGGTGTAGAGCAGCAGGACCGAACCGGCCACCGGAACTTTGAAGAACAGGTGGGCGACTCCGAACAACACCGTCATCTGGACGTAGGCCATCACCACCACGGGAATCACTTTGCCGACCAGCAGCTCCATGGGGGTGACCGGGGTCACCAGGATCTGGTCCAGGGTCCCGCGTTCCTTTTCCCGCACGATGGCGCCGGAGGCGAACATGATGCAGGTCATGGAGAGGATGACGCCCACCAGGCCTGGAACGATGAAGGTGGGGCTGCGGAGATCCGGGTTGTACCAGGGGCGGACCCGGACTTCGATGGGCATGATGGGACTCGCCGCCCCACCGTAGCCCATGCGGTCAAACAGCAACTGGGTATTGCGCAGCTGGCCCACCCCCTGGGCTGTTGCGATGGCGCTGGAAGCGGTGGTGGGGCTGGAACCATCCACGATGATCATCACCTCGCCCGTCTGGCCAGACCGGATTCGGCGGGCGTAGTCGGGGGGGAACCATACGCCCACCTGGGCTTTGCCCCGATCGATGGCGGCCCGCAGAGCTGCCTCGGAATGAACCTGCACCTTCACGTCGAAGTACTGCGTGGCGACGAGCCCGTCCACGAAGTTTCGGCTCTCCTGGCTCTGGGCTTCGTCCAGGACCACGGCGGGCATGTGCTTCACGTCGTAGTTGATGGCCAGTCCGAAAATGATGAGTTGCATGAGCGGCATGCCCAGCGTGAAGGCCAGGGTCAGCTTGTCGCGTCGGAGCTGAAGGAATTCCTTCCAGACCAGGGCTTTCATGCGGTTCCACATGGGGCTACCTCAGGCGATGCGAGAGCGTTGGACCAGATCCACGAACAGGTCTTCCAGGGAGGGTGGTTCGGCGGGCATCGCCTCGAAGACATGGCCCTCCCTCCGCAACTGGGCGAGCAGATTCCCGGGCTCAAGGCCCGCAGCCAGGGACAGCCGGACGCTGCGTCCCAACAATTCAGCGGCCAGCACTTCGGAATGGGCGCGGGCTGCTGTCTGGAGTTCCCGGAACCGGTCGCTCCGCAGTTCGATCACCTGCCGTCCGAGGGCTTCCTTCAGGCTCCGGGGCCGTCCATAGGCCATGAGCTTGCCGCCGAGGATGAAGGCCAGGCGATCGCATTGGTCAGCCTCACTGAGGTTGTGAGTGGTGACGAGGATGCTCATGCCCTCCACCACGAGTTCGTCCATGGCCTCCCAGAAGAGCCTGCGGCGGAGGGGGTCCACGCCGCTCGTCGGCTCGTCGAGAAAGAGGATCTCGGGGCGGTGCAGGGTGGCCGAGGCCAAGGCGACCCGCTGGCGCTCGCCCGTGGAAAGAGCCGCCACCGACAGGTCGCGCTGCTCCCACACCTGCATCCTGCGTAGACGCAATTCCACCTCGGAGGCCAACCGCTGGCCCTCGAGTCCGTAGAGTCCACCAAAAAAGGCCAGGTTCTCGGCCACGGTGAGATCCGTGAGGAGGCTGGATTTCTGGCTCATGTAGCCCATGCGTCCGCGCACCTGGTCCGCCTCGGTGAAGAGATCCAGGCCCAGGGCTCGGGCCTTGCCGGCACTGGGAGCTAACACCCCACAGAGCATTCGAATGGTGGTGCTCTTGCCAGCGCCATTGGGTCCCAGGAAGCCGAAGATCTCCCCCTTCTCGACGTCGAAAGTGAGTTCGGATACAGCGGTGAACTCGCCGAACCGGCGCGTGAGGCCGCGGACCTCGAGGACGGGCTCAGTCATGGCCGACACCTGCATCGGACAAGGCATGCAGGAAGATGTCCTCCATGCTCGGCTCCGCGAGCCGCACCTGCTCCACGGCGGGGATGGCAGACAGGCGGGTCATCCACGGGACCGGATCCTGCCCGGGAAACCGGACGCGGATGACCTCGCCTTCCGCGAACAGGTCCAGGGGCCCCATCGCGGCCACGACCTTTTGAACCTCGCGCCGCTGGGGGCTGACCAGGCGGAACACCAGGCCCGGCAGGCCCCGGCGGAAGGTCGTCAAGTCACCCTCTTCAATGACGCGGCCTTCGTACATCAGGAGCATCCGGAGGGCGTACTCGGCTTCGTCCATGTAGGGGGTTGAGAAGAGGATGGCCACGCCCTGGTCATGCACCGCATGCAGCAGTTCCCAGAACTCCCGGCGGCTGACGGGGTCGACGCCCGTGGTGGGCTCGTCCAGCAACAGGAGCCGCGGTTCCGTGAGCAGGGCTGAGCAGAGGGCCAGTTTCTGTTTCATGCCGCCGGACAGGTCGCCGGAGAGGCGATCGCGAAAGACGGCCAGGTCCACGGATTCAAGCAGCGTCGAGATGCGGGATGGCGCATCGCTGAGACCGAACAGGCCGGCCTGGAAACGCAGGTTCTCCTCCACAGTGAGATCCGGGGCGAGGCTGAAGGTCTGGGGCACATAGCTGATGCCTTGGCGACCCAGGTGCCGTTGCAACTTTCCGCTGCTGGGGTGCTGGAGACCGGCCAGCATGCGGAAAGTGGTGGTCTTGCCGGCGCCGTCGGGACCGATGAGTCCCACCAGTTCGCCCTCGGACAAGGTGAGGTCCAGACCCTGAACGGCCTCCTTGGCGCCGAAGTGGCAGGCCAGGGCATGAGCCTCCAGGAGGATCATCGCGCGGGAGCTTCGAGGCGGACGTCCACTGCCACGCCGGGGACCAGGCCCTTATCCCAGCCCTGGGGCAGGTTCACCCGGGCCGGGTAGACCAGGTTCACGCGTTCTTCGCGGCTTTCCACCATCTTCGGAGTGAATTCGGACTCAGCAGTGATTTCATCCAGGGTGGCTGCCAGGTTCCGCTGATCGGCCGTCACCACGGTCACTGGTGCGCCGAGGCGGATCTGGCTCTGGAGGGCCTGGGGCAGGTAGATTCGCACCCACAGCTGATCGAGCCGGGCCAGGGTAAGCACCGGCTGGCCGGGAGCGATCACGCTGCCTGGTTCCCTCAGGCGGTGGGTCACGACGCCGTCAAAGGGGGCGCGCACCTCGGTGAAGCCAGCCTGGGTGCGGCTTTGCTGGAGTACGGCCCTGGCCTGACGCGCGGTGGCCTGGCCTGCCTGACGCGCTTCGATGCGGGCGCCGGCCTTCAATTCCGCCAGGGCCCTGTCCTGGAGGTGCAGGGCAGCCGAGGCCCGATCCCGGGCGCTGACCGCGCCATCCAGATCCGCCTGGGACAGCACCTGGTCGGTCACCAGACGCTGGGCGCGACGGAGGCTTTCCTCGGCCAGCTTGAGCGCGGCCTTGGCATCAAGGACCCTCGCCTCCCCCTGGGCGATGTCCTCGGCCCGGGTACCTCGGTCCAGTTCCAGCCGTTTCGCATCCGCACTTTCAAAGCCGGCCTGATCCCGGAGGACCGCAGCATCCAGTTCCTCGGCGCTGACCCGGGCCAGCAGATCGCCAGCCTTCACCCGCTGGCCTTCCCGCACGTTCAATTCCACCAGGCGCCCGCCCGCCCGGGGACCGAGGTCGGTGAGATAGGCTTCCACGCGCCCATTGAGGAGGGGGCGGCTGTCCCGATGGCAAGCGGTCAGGGCGAGGAGCGGAAGGAGGAGCAGGAGCTTGTGCATGGTGGCCCTCTCAGGCGGCAGGATTGGGCAAGTGGGGCGTCGGGGCGGAAGGATCCAGGGCAATGCCGCGCCAAAAGATGTCGAACCAGGCGCGCATGCCGGTCACGACGGTGGATTCCGGGCTGAGGTACAGCAGGCGCGGCAGGAGGGCGGGCAGCAGATCGAGAATTTCGATTTGCATCCTGACCAGGAAGAACGTCGCCAACAAAGGCTGCAGATCCGGACGGAGTTCGCCCCGGGCAATGCCTTGCTCGAAGATGTCCCGGGCGCACAGGGCGATAGGGCGGATCTGTTCCTCGATGAGTTCCGCCAACCCCTCGACGCCTCTCACCATCTCGCCTCGGATCATGGACCGGATGCCGGGGTCATCCTTCAGGTGGCGGTGGTAGGTCAGCAGTACCTCCCACAGTCGAACCGCCGTGGGGCGATGGTCCTTGGGATCCGCCAGGCCTTTCATCTCCACCAGGAGTTGGGGGAAACGGCGCCGGAGCAGGGCTGCGAACAGCGCCTCCTTGCTGGCGAAGTGGTAGTAGATCAGGGCAGGATCGCAACCCGCCCGGCGGGCGATGGCGCGCAAGCTGGCGGCCCGCAAGCCATCCTCGGCGAATACCGCCTGGGCAGCATCCAGCAGGTGGTCGGGATCCACCTTGGTGGGCTTGGGGCCCCGGGATTTGGGGCGGGAGGCAAGGGGCATGGGCATCCAATTCAACAAGTGTTGAATAATGCCGAACCAACGTCCCGGGACGCAAGCCATTATTTCAATGATCGTTGAAATGCCGACCTGGCACGAAAAAGCCCCCTGGGCTGGGGGCTTCAACGGCAACGATTGGGATCATTCGCCCGAGATGGGAACGACCGTGGTGTCCTCGAGGACGGCGATCTCCTGCTCCTCAAAGGCAATGCGGTTCTCTTCGACTTCGGCCACGGCTACCTGGCCCCAGAAGGAGGCGAGCTTGGGCGCATCCTGGGCCTGGCCGTGCTTGTTCACGGGCACGACCACCTCGACCTTGGGGAAGGCGCCGCGCTGAAGCTGCTCGCAACGCTTGCCCGCGATGACGACGAAGCGGTACTTGTTGGCGATCTCTTCAGGGACACGAACGATGGTGCGCTGGGTCATGGAGTTCTCCGAACCAGTGAGCATAGCATCTTTAGAGCCCCTAGCAAAGCCCCATTAGGCGCTCTGAGTCGTCTCCCACAACGGTTGGAGTAGGATGATTCGTCCAGGAGGGATCATGGAACGGGGCAAGCTCTGGCGCACCGCCTTCAGCGGCAATGCCCGCCTCCTGGAGATGAACGCGGCCGGCCTCACCGAGGAACTGGCCCACCGGCGGCCGGCCAATGGGGTGGCCTCGGCCGCCTGGATCCTGGGCCACCTGATCATGACCCGCCGGTCGATGCTGAAACTGCTCGGTCAGGCCCTGCCGGAGGAACCGATCTGGGCGGCCCACTACGCCCGCGGCGGCCCGGGAGCCAGCGCGCATTTGTCCTGGGCAGAGCTGCTGGACGTCTTCGGGACCTTCGGCCAGGAGCTGAAGACGGCCATCCTGAGCCAGGACAATTGGGACCGTCCCACCTTGAACCCCGCCCTGGGCACAGAACAGCCGCTGGAGCAGGTCCTAGCTTTTCTGTACATGCACGAGTGCTACCACCTGGGACAGCTCGGGATCATCCGCAAGCTGCACGGCCTGCCTGGAGCCATCTGATGCAGATTATTCTCGGCATCACGGGCGGCGTGGCCGCCTACAAGGCCGCTGAGCTGGCGCGGCTGCTCACCAACCAGGGCCACCGGGTGCGCTGCATCTTGACCGAGGCCGGCGCGCGCTTCATCACCCCCCTCACGCTCAGCAGCCTGACCGGCGAGCCCTGCTATGGCGCCAACCCGGACATGGGCGAGTGGCGGGCGAATCCGATCGTCGAGCACATCGACCTTGCCCGCTGGGCCGAGCTGGTGGCCGTGGTGCCCGCCACGGCGAACATCCTGGGCCGGACCGCCAATGGCCTTGCCACGGACCTGCTCAGCACGGTGCTGCTGGCCACCCGGGCCCCTGTTCTCTGGGCCCCGGCCATGAACACAGGCATGTGGGAACATCCCGCCGTGCAGGCCAACCTCGCCCGCCTGCGCAGCTTCGGGCATGCCGTGGTAGAGCCCGGTGAGGGCGTCCTGGCCTGCGGCGAAGAAGGCGCTGGCAAGCTGGCCGACGTGCTGGTCATCGCCGAGGCCATCCAGTCCCACGGCACCCTGAAGGTGCCGATCCTCCAGGGCCGCAGGGTGCTCATCACCGCAGGGCCCACTCGCGAGGACCTGGACCCGGTGAGGACCCTCACCAATCGCAGTAGCGGTGCCATGGGCATTGAACTGGCCCGGGCCTTCCGGGATGCTGGCGCCCTGGTCCAACTGGTGCTGGGAGGGGACCTTGCGGCCCCCTGGGGACTGGAGACCATCCGGGTCCGCAGCGCCCAGCAGATGCTGGAGGCCTGTGAAGCAGGTTGGGCGGACGCGGACGGCCTCATAGCCGCCGCCGCAGTCGCTGACCAGCGGCCTGAAGCCAGCGCTGCCGAAAAAGCAAAGAAGCGCGAAGGTACCGAGACCCTGGTGCTGGTGCGGACCCCGGACATCCTGGCGCGCCTTGCCGCAGTCCGGCGCTCGGACCAATGGGTCGTGGGTTTCGCGGCCGAGAGTGAGAAGCACCTGGAGCATGCCAGCGCCAAGCTCAAGCAGAAGGGGCTGGATGCGGTGCTGGTTAATGACGTGCAGGGTGGCCGGGCTGTTGGCGCCCAGGTCAACACCTTGACGCCCATTACGCCTTCCGGCGCTCACGCGCCCCTGGGGCCCCTGCCCAAGGATCAGCTGGCGCGGGCCGTGGTGCAGTGGTGGGCCCAGTGGCTGGAAACCAAAGGCAGCGGCCGCTTGGCCGTACCTACAGCCCACAGCCTATAGCCACTCAAAGCACCGGATCCAGCCAAGGTAGCACCACGCTGGGGCGCCCCGCCACGTTGCCCAGGCGCACGGCCACGACCACGATCCAGCCCTGGGGCCGCTGCAGGGATTTCAGATCCAGATCTAGGGATTGACCGGGCCCCGGCAGGTCGGGTCGGCGGCGTTCCAGCACCACTTCGCCCCGGCTGAAGACCTCCTCAGGCGTGGGTTTGGCGAGGCCCAGGGGGAGGAAGAGCACCCGCACGATTTCGACGCCCGCCAGATCGGTGCCGTGGACGTCCTTGGAAGGTAGGACCAGGCGGACCTTGCGGAGACCCTCCAGTTGCACCACCACGGCCTGGGCCGCCGCCCGGGGCCGGGGGATGGGGTCGCCCTTCCTCCCGCAGTGAACGGTCAGGAAGCAGAGCGTGATGCCAAGCAGGGGATTTGCTAGTCTGAGGGTACTCATCGCCATCCATCATGCCCGAATCCGAGGTCTAGCCATGCCCGTGACCAAGATCCTGATTGCCAATAGGGGCGAGATAGCCATCCGCGTGATCCGCACCTGTCGCGAGATGCGAGGTCCCCTCCGCGATCCCGCGCAGCGGGGGAGCGGGAGCGGAGCGATCGGGGACCGGTATCTCGTCCCCGACGTGGCTGGTTGGATGGCCCAGGCCGGTGTTGAACAGGGGATCGTGCCATGTCAGTGACCAAAATCCTCATTGCCAACCGAGGCGAAATCGCGATCCGCGTGATCCGCACCTGTCGCGAGATGGGCATCCCCACCGTGGCGGTCTACTCCGAAGTGGACCGCGGGGCCCTGCACGTCCGCATGGCCGACGAAGCCTATTGCATCGGCCCCGCCCCCGCCCGGGAGAGCTACCTGGTGGTGGCGAAGATCCTGGACGTCTGCCGCCACAGCGGTGCCGATGCGGTGCACCCGGGCTATGGATTCCTCTCCGAAAATGCCGGGGCGGCGCGGGCCTTTGCAGCCGCAGGCATCACCTTCATCGGGCCAAGGCCCGAATCCATCGAGAGCATGGGTTCCAAGACCGCCGCCCGGGTGGTGGCCCTTCAGGCCGGTTGCCCCGTGGTGCCTGGCATCCAGGAGACCATGGCCGATGACGAGTTGCTGGTGGCCTCCCAGAAGATCGGCTTCCCCGTGATGCTCAAGGCCGCCATGGGCGGTGGCGGGAAGGGCATGCGCCTGGTGCACAAGCCCGAGGAGTTCACCTCCGCCCTGGCCCGGGCCCGGGGCGAGGCCCTGTCCTCCTTCGGCGATGACAGTGTGTACGTGGAGAAGGCCATCATTCAGCCCCGGCACATCGAGATCCAGATCTTCGGAGACACCCACGGCAACCACGTCTACCTGCACGAGCGGGAGTGCTCGGTACAACGGCGCCACCAGAAGGTGATCGAGGAGGCACCCAGTCCGCACGTGACACCGGAGATGCGCAAGGCCATGGGCGAGGCGGCCCTGAAGGTGGCCAAGGCCGTGGATTATGTCGGTGCTGGAACCGTCGAATTCCTGGCAGACTCCGAGCGCAACTTCTACTTCCTGGAATTGAACACCCGGTTACAGGTGGAGCACCCGGTCACCGAGTGGATCACCGGGCTCGATCTCGTAAAGTGGCAGATCCTGGTGGCGCGCGGAGAACACCTGCCCATGACCCAGGAGCAGATCCCCCTCAACGGCTGGGCCATGGAGTGCCGCGTGTACGCTGAGGATCCAGACAAGAACTTCATGCCGAGCCCCGGCCGGATCACCTTCCTGCGCACGCCCAGCGGTCGCAATGTCCGC